>JBNAIF010000092.1:0-4643 GCA_050043595.1 Nitrososphaeraceae archaeon
CCGTTACAAGCATCAAATGATCAGTTAAAAGGATTGCCTCCTGCACTAATACTCTCAGCGGAAAATGATGTATTACGTGATGAATGTGAGGCATATGCTAAAAAACTAATGGCAGCTAAGGTTCAAACTACTGCTGTTAGATATATAGGTACAATTCATGACTTCATAGCATTGAATATACTTGCAGATAGCCAACCATCAAGAACAGCGATAGATCAAGTAACTAATATGTTAAAAAAATATTTCGAAATTGAGTAAATAGTCCTAGATTGTAATATGTTTAAATATGTTATCTATTATAATATTCAAATATTATTATATGTTTTATATAATAGATACCAATAAATTATTTTGTAAGAAAGTATAAATGCTATTAGCATTGTATTTAATCATATTCAATATATACACTTAACAATTAGAAATTATTACTCCTCTAACTTTTCTTGTCTGAACTCATCTAAGATGAAAACATCTTGTAATAGAGACTTTTTTTACTTTTTATATATTACCAGTTTAATAATACACAATGTTTTTGATTCAAAAAAATAAAAAGAATTATTATTCTTTTGGTAATATCACTAATTGTCCAGTCATAGTAGGTAAATGATATATACAATAATAGGTAAATACACCTTCTTTATCTGCAATAAAATTGATAGTGCCATTTTCCCTTCCTTTAAGATCTTCATTTATGTTGTATGGGCTATCTAAAGTAAATGTATGAGGTTCATTTGCTTCAGTATTATAAAATTTGATTGTCACGTTTTTTCCTTTTTCTGCTACAATGGTTTGTGGTAAAAAACCATCATGAGGAATCTTCGGAAATTCTTCTTCTATATCTTCTATTTCAATAGGAAATAAATATACAGCATCTGTTAAATTTTATGCAAAAACTTTTTCATGGATATTTGTTGGTAAAGCACTTATTACTATCGTAGAGGTAATAAATAGTATCGACAAAAAAATCTTTTTGTTTAACTTGTTCATCATCAACATAATAATACAAAACATATGCATAACTATCAAGTGTACATAATCATTCATTGTATACTTATTTCGTTAAAAATATTAGTAAAAAATATTTTTTAAAATAAGATTTAGATCTAAAAATCATCAAAAAATATTTTTCCTTATTTTGATAATGTATATTAAATTCATCCAAAACCCAAATTTCAAATTACGGAGAATGGTATAAAAGTCGAAAAAGGAATGTTACTATCTTTGATAAAAAAATTGAAATATTATAAAAAATAGTTTTCTTTATTAAAGTTATAATAACCAAGTAAGTTATAAATTACTACTATGATTATATAGTTGAGATTAAATTGTAATATTATGAGCAATATATTAGAACAAAATAAAAATAAAAAAGAAAAATGTTCTGTATTTAAGATAATACCAAGCATAGAAACTAATGAAGGTAATGGAATTATGGTTCACAGAGCATTTCCAAATAACATAATTAGAGAATTTGATCCATTTTTGTTACTTGATGATATGGGACCAATATATCTTGAACCAAATACAACCAAGGGTTTTCCAGAACACCCACACAAAGGTTTCGAAACAGTAACATACATGTTAGAAGGATATTTTGAACACAAAGATTCAAAGGGAAATTCGGGAGATTTGGGTCCAGGAGATGTACAATGGATGACTGCAGGATCTGGAATAATACATTCAGAGATCCCTCAAAAAGAATTTGCTGTGAAAGGCGGCAGATTACATGGATTTCAATTGTGGATTAATTTGCCAAAAAGAGACAAAATGACAAGCCTAAATATCAAAATATTACTAAAGACAAAGTACCGATTGTTAGAACCACAGATGGAAAAACTACGATAAAGATAATTGCTGGAGAAATTTTTGATTCAAAATCAACTGTGGATACAAGGATTCCAATTAACTATTTTCACATAAATATGAAACCAGGAACTAAATTCACTCAAAAGATAAGTGACTCACATAATGTCTTTATTTATGTGATATCAGGTAAAGGATTATTTGGAAAGGGAAAACAAGAGGGAAAAAGTAAGGAAATGATATTATTTGAAAAGAATGAAGGCAAAAGTATATCCATTGAATCTCCAAATTATAATAAAAATGAATTAAGTTTCTTGTTTATTTCTGGAAATCCCATAAATGAACCAATTGTAAGATATTGTCCATTTGTGATGAATACAAGAGAAGAAATCAACCAAGCAATAGAAGATTTTAAAAATGGTGAATTGTAAGTTTTATACAAGATATCCTAAAACAAATTACTTTTCTAAATTATTTTTTATTCTATAAAAATCAATTTATTACTATAAATATATGCATCTATATGATAAAAAATAATAGATTTTTTTTAAAAAATAATAATAAATCTAGTAATAATAAAGATGAGGAATGTAAACTATTAGATATTTGGGATGTTTTAGGGAGAAAATGGTCACTCCTTATTTTAAAAAATCTAAGTATTAGAAAATCTGTAAGATTTAATGAATTAAAAAGAATGTTGAAAGGTATTAGTAGCACGGTATTATCTGACAGATTATATGAATTAGAGAAAGAAGGTCTTGTTTCAAAAAAAATTTATCAAGAAATACCTTTAAGAGTTGAATACAATTTAACATCAAAAACAAAAGATCTAGAACCGATTTTAAAAAATTTAGATAAGTGGTGTGAAAAATGGGAAGAAAATCATTAATTCATTCAAACTAAAATTAGTTTATAATTCAACAGACATCATTTTAACATGGTAGCAAAATAACTCGTATACAAAAAAAGATAGTTCTTACGATAGTAACTTTTGATTTTATTTAGGATAGAATAGATTTACTATATTATCTGCATTAAAAAAATTATTCTATAGTTTGAATGAAATATTGTTAAAATATTAAATCATAAATAGAGTTGTACATTACATTTTAAGAATAATATTGAGAAGATGGTTTTAATGATAAAAAAATAAAGCATCCTGATATCTTTATAGTATATTATATATAATTTTGAAAATTTTTCAACTATACACATAATCATAATAAAATAGGGTTCTGTTGAATCTTCGGGTGTTTTATCTGGGTGTTTATTTTTGGGTGAAATAAATTATGTTGAATCTAGGTGTGAAAATAGTTAAAGTTATAATTATCCTGAAATAAAACTAGTTAATGTCTATAAATAAAAAATTTATCTGTACTAAATGTAGTACACCTTATTCAATAGAAGCAACACCAGACATTCTTCATACAATGCCAGTTACAAATAAACCAGAACGAATAACAGACTTGATAGAAAGTAATTACAAATGTAAAAATACGGAATGTGGATATGAAAACAAACTTTATTGGCTAACCGCAAAAGATTATCTTAATCTATGATACTATAACTTCTATGTGTAGGATATTTCTGTAAATGTTCTTTTGCATAATACATTTTATACTCTAATTCTTTTCCACAATTATTACAAATAACAATTCTATTTGCTTCTATCAATAATGTAGGATTAAAAACGTTAGCTAAATTTGTTTCGCTTTTTTTAATAAATTATGAAATGTATTATTGGTTTTTTGTTGTATTCCTATTTTCTCTGCTGGTGTCTTTCCGTCTAGTGTAGTATGTGGTTTTATGAAGTTATAGTATATTCTTTGACCTTCGACTATTGCAGATTTAGAAGACTTCCAACCTCTTTGCACTTTGACACGTTCTCTTAATGTTCCATTCGATCTTTCTACTCTATTGTTGTTAGCATGTGGTTTGTTGATTCCGCATTTTGCTATATGTTCTACATCTTTACCTATTGTTTGAGATATTCCTTCTCTATATGCTCTTAGTGCATCTGTATGAATTGTGTCTGGTAGTTGGTTGTGGCTGTTGTGTATGGCTTCATTAAATGCATGGATTGCTCCATTTGTGTCTCTTTTCTATGATAGTTTAGATGCAATCAAAAAACGTGATTCTCTATCCATGATGTTCCACAAGTATGCAATTCCAGAGATACCTTTTCTTGTTTCTCCATCTTTCATTTTTACAAACAGTTCGTCAACGTCCCATGTGTTTGATAGGTTTGTAGGAATCAAGGAATTTACATATTCAGATATTTGTGGGATATATTTCTGAATCCATCCGTAGATAGTGGAATAGTTCAAATCCATGTCAAAATGGTCACTAACGTTTCGGGCTACCTTCCTTAAGGAAAGTCCCGAAAAGTAAAGGTCTAATGTCAACGTTATTAATTCGGGACTAAACTTGACTTTCTTCAACAAAGATGGTTCTCTGAACTTGTGCTGACAATCCTTACACTTGTAGACCTGTTTCTCTCCATATTTACCATATTTGTAGACTCGTATAGAACCACAAGAATCACATTGAATAGCATCATCAGCAAATACTTTTGGCTTTTCTTTACTCTCAAGATGTTTGGAAGCAATCCATAATTTAGTAGCATGAATATGTTTACAAAACTCTACCTCATCTCTATATTCAAAATCCGGACAGGTACATACCCAAGTGTTATCTAGTAATGTAACTTCATAAATTGTATTCCTCGTCAGAGAGGGAACGGAAAAAGAACCGTTCTCTTTTTCAGATATCTTGACACCTTTTTCAAGTAACTGTTGACCTCTCATCATTCGAGTTTCCGAAATGCTGTCGATTTTGTT
>JBNAIF010000093.1:0-6516 GCA_050043595.1 Nitrososphaeraceae archaeon
TTCATAGCGCCAGATGATATTAAAGTTTTAAATCCTGCATTTGACATCACTCCTCCCAATCTCATTTCGGGCATCATTACAGAAAAAGGGATTATTTCAAAACCATTCAATAAAAATATAAAAAAATTATTCAAATTAGAATAATTCTGCGTTTTGGAATATCAAAAAAAGAAAGTTTAAACCAAATTTCCCAAATAAATTCACTATTTTCATAATCGCCTTAAATAATTTGAATCTTCAATTCAATAGACCAAATTTTTTTAATCCTGTTGATTCTGTAAGATGTTCTAAATCAGGAAATATAAAAGGATACAATGTAAATTTATATTATTATTTCTAACAAACTGAATAAAAATGATTTAATATAAATGGTAATTTAATCTTAAATTATAATGATTACTAAAATAAAATTATCATATTTTAAATTACTTAAAAATAAAGTGAACACTGACTTGATTCGTGTTTCTATTGTATTTGTTAAATATGTTTAATATGATCTATCCAGTTTTTTATTATTAGTTTAATTTTTTTATTCAATTTATTTCATATCCTTACAATTAATTTTTCAATTCTAGGTATTACTATTATTGTACCATAAAAGTTATGAATAAATAGAATCAATATTTTTAATGAATATTATACATGAAAAAATATACCGTAATTATTTTAGCGTCTGTATTATTTATTATTTTTAGCTATATGATGCCTTCAGAAGTTTCAGGACATAAGAGTTATCAATTTGGAAATGTAACCATTGAAGCTGGTTGGGTAAATGAACCTCCACTTGTAGGCTTGTTAAATGAGATCGAAGTCATTATTTCAAAAACAGATGGAAATACTCCTATTAGAAATGCATTATCAACAATGGATGTAAGTGTTGTTTACGGAGGAATAGATAAAATTTTTGATTTTGAAGCAAGTGCAGAAACTACCGGTGTATATGTATCACCTATCATTCCTTCTCAGTTAGGAAAATATGATTTAAAATTTAAAGGAAAAATTCTTGATGAAGAGATAGACACAGTCATTCCCATCGAAGATGTAGAGAGTATAAATAAAATTGCCTTTCCTTTGAATACCGTTACCTCTACTGGTGGGAGCAGTAATGCAATAAATATGGATAGTACCGGTTCTCCAGATGGCAAAGAACTCAGTCCTGTTGATTCAGTTGTTTTTGAACAGGTAACCAAAGAGATAAACAACATAAAACAAGCACAATCGCAACAAGAAAATCAGATAACTCTCGTATCTAACGAAACATTATCTCTATTAGAAAATGTCACTCAAAAACTCAATCAATTAGAATCTAATAATAATACAACTTATTTAGTAAGCTCAATCGCCATTGGATTTGGTATGGCTGGAATTATTCTTGGTGTATTTTTAAATCGACGAACAAAGTAAAATAATTTAGACATTTGACAGATGTACTATAAAATATAAATATCCATACGGTACTTTTTGTATTATTTTCATTGAACCTAACTAAGATCTATTCTTGTACTTTTATAATAATTCTATTTTTGTTATTTGCTAATTCATTTACTTCCAACATTAAAATATATGCACATCCTTTTTTCATGGATTCCGATCCAAAACCATTTAGTGTTCAACAATCTGCACCAGATGAGATTTCAGTTTTCTTTAGCGAACCACTTGAATTAACCTATAGCTCCATTGATATATTAGATCCCAACGGTGAAAAAATAAGCATTGATTCTGCATTTAATGTAGATAATGATCCATCAACCATTGGAACTAAACTCCAGAGTGATCTTGGAGAAGGTACTTACACTGTTTCGACGAAAGTATTGTCTGCAGTAGATGGTCACTTAGTTAGTAATTCTTTTATATTTAGTATAGATCCAGAGGCCACATCACAACAACAAATAGATACTTCGAGCATAGATAAATTTTCTAGAAATGACGATATTTTTGCATTTGAAGAAGCTATGTCTAGAGTTCCTAGTTTCATTGGTCAAATAATAATAATCGGAAGTATAGTGTCAAGTTTATGGCTCTTAAGACCATTTTCGAATCAAACTAAATCAAATTCTTTTTCCAATCTAGTCCTAAGATATCGTAAAGAAGACAAAATGGACAAAAATTTACTAACACTGATTATAATCGGAATAGCACTAGTTTTTGTTTCTACTGTAACAATGATATTGGTTCAATCTCTTTCTATAAATGCTGGAATAATTGAAGCAATCTCTACATCTTTTGGAAATATTTGGATAGTGAGAATGTTTTTCATCATCTTGCTTTTTTCTGTATCTATTTATTTATATTATAGACTTTTTTTAAGTAACAAAAAAAATAAAAATTCAACCATAAGTAAAAAACATCTTTATACAATGCTGGGATTAGGCTTGATAATTCTTTTTACATATAGCTTAATCTCTCATTCTGCTGCAGCATCAAACAAACTTTCTATTCTATTAGATTTTTCTCATGGAATTGCAGCATCAATATGGATAGGAGGGCTAATATTTTTGGGTTTTGTATTTATGAAATCTGTTAACCGAAATAAACATAATTTACTAAATTCTGTAATTTTATCTGTAATAATTCCACGATTTAGTATGATTATTGTAACCATATTGGGAATAGTAATTCTAACTGGACCATTATTATTATATGTGCTAGAAAACAATATACAATTAACTGTTTATTCATATTACGGTAAATTATTAATTATAAAATTGATCATAGGAACTATTATGATTTTAATGGGATTTTATCATCAAAAAATAACTGAGAAAAAATTAATCAAAGATTCTCTTTTATTGATTAAAAATAACATTGGTTTTTCATCAGATCAAAAGAATAACAATAATAATAACAATCTCCATAAAGAAAATAATAAAGATAATAAATCAACTTTTGATTATAGTAAAATTTCAAAGTTTAGTAGATTGGTAAAATTAGAATCAATATTAGGAATATTTCTCTTATTTATTGTCTCTATAATGGCAAACATGTCATTGCCATCAGGTGAATTCCCATATTACAAAGAACAAACACAAAATGTTATTACTTCTTCTATTTTATCTGATATTCTTGCTGAAACAAATCAAATCAATAATATGCAGAAGAATCAAAATATTGATAAATTTTCTAAAGTTTTACATATCAATAACGGAAAAATAGACATTTCTATATCTCCTTTTAATATAGGTGAAAATCAAATAGAATTACGTTTTTTTGATGAAAACAATCAACCCATGACTATAGTAAATGATGCTTCATTAAAGATCACTCAACTAGAAAAAGGAATAGGACCCATAGAAATAGAAACTACAAAAAGCAGTGAGAATGGAGTTTTTCTAGCAAATCTTCCAATAAGTTTACCTGGATTATGGGCATTTGAGATTTATGGAGAGATCACAGAACAAGGTGTTCCAGATATTGCAATCCCATTTAATATAAAAATTAATCCACAACTAGTAGATTTAAAGTTTAATCTTACTGAATATAATACCCCAGAAGATAGTTTATTACTTTATCCTACTTATGATCCGAAAAGAAATAGCATATGGGTTGGAGATACCTCTCCAGGTTCTTCAAAACTTTGGCAATTTGAACTAGAAACTATGGAATTTATTTCACATGATATCAAAGATTTTAATTTAATTACATTTTCCGCAATTGATATGATAAATGACGATATTTTATGGATCGTGGATCCAACTCAAAGCACTATTGGAAAATATAATATGGAAACACAAGATATTCAGATTTTTAAGATGCCTGAAAATGGAATCATATCTGGTTTGACAATAGATTCAGATAATAATCTATGGCTTACAGACACAATTAATAACAAAATCCTTAATTTTATCACTTTGAACAATACATTTGTATCTTATGATATTCCAACAAAACAATCAAATCCTTTAGCAATAGTATATGATGATTATCGTAATGTTGTATGGTTTGTTGAATCAATTGGTAAACTCGGAAAATTAGATATAGCTTCTAAAAATATAACTGAATATGTTGATAATAGTGGAGATGAAACTATATTAAGTAATGATCCTACCAATGTTTTATCTGATTATCTAAATGAACCAACTTTTCTAACTATCGATCCAAATACACAGAATATTATAATTAGTAATCACGGAGATAATAGTATTGCAGTATTTAATCCACTGTTTTTATCATTTGACAAGTATCAACTGGATGGCGATGGATTAGCATTTGGCATGGTGTTTGACAATTATGATAAATTATGGATAGCTCAGCATGTAACAGATTCTATTGTGGTTTTAGACTTATTAACTGGTAATACTCAAAATGTAAATATTACTACTCCAGGGTCATTTGTTCAACATATTACAAAAGATAATCAAGGAAATATATGGTTTGCAGAACAACGAGGAAATGGCCTTGGAAGTGTTAAAACTACTGTTCAACCATCATTTTCTAACTCACTACAACAACAAGAATCGGATTCGACGACATTATCCAATCAATCTCTACAAGATAATAATAATTCTGCAATGAATTTATCTACTATCGATGAAATTAGAAGTAAATCATTGGAAGTATTTAATAATTTAAATTATGAATATCTTTTTGGTCCTATTATAGCGTTTGGAATAATTCTAAGTGCGATTTTCTATACTGTGAATTCAAGAACATTAACTTATTTGTCAAAATATATTAAATAATTTTAAATAATCTGATAAAATTACAATAATTTATAATACATTTGTTATTGTTTGATGTTTCTTATTTTATTAAAATATAAAATGATATCACGTTGAATGTTAATATCAGTTTTAAAACACCATCATAAAGTTATACATAAATTTTTATTTAGAATAAATAATAGTACAGTTATCGAATATCTATATCGCAAAACGGTAACAAACATGTATTAAAATTTTTCAATTAGTAACTATTAAATGATAGTGGATATTTTCTTTTAATAATGATAAAAAATTTAATTGTAATAACATGTGGAATTATGCTAATGTCGATTATGTCACTGAATTATGTTTATGCACAAGAAAATAACACCAACGTAAATTTATTAGATTATAATCTACAAAAAGATAAAATACCAAATGAATTTAGTGGACAAATTGAAAATAGTTTGGATGGTATTGCATCTTTTGTTGAAATCAATGCTACCTTCTACGATGAAAATCAAAAAGTTTTAGGTAACAATATTACATATACGGATCCACAGGATATATTCCCAAAAATGAAAGCCTTATTTGAAATGACTATCAATGATGTTGCTGGTGATATAAAATCATACGATGTAGTAATAACATGGAATGGTCCAGGCTCAGGTATTAACATAATACAAGGTTTACAGTAATTGAATAAATATTTTCTAGCATTTTTTCTTATCATATTTTTCTTTACAGTAACAAAATCAAATGTGTTTGCTACGCATATTTCTGAACCAATTTTATCATTAGAAAAAAATTTAAAATATAATCTAAACGATACTGTATTAGTTAACGGTTGGGTAAAATACAATGATAAACCTGCTTCAGATGTACTCTTAATCATTAAATTCCAAGATCCTAATGGAATTGAAGTATTTTACGATGAGATCAGAAGTGATTCAAACGGCAATTTTTCATCAGATATTAATTTATCAGAGAATGGTATTTTCAATACTGGCTCGTTTACTTTAATTGCAGAAAGTCAATGTAAGGATGAACATAGACATATATGTCACAATTTTAACGCAGTAGAATTATTAGAAATTCATAATTAAATTTAAAAAGATTTTATTATTTTTATGACCTCTATACTCATGACTCGATCGTATCATGTATTTTCAAATATCTCATCAATTTTCCAATTATCTTATTTATCTTTTTTATACTTTAAATTAGGTTTGATTAGATATTATATGTGGAGTTAAAGTCCATAAAACATCTATTTTGTCAAACTTTATAAATAGATTTTTGATATTTTAATTATTTTGCAAGTTAATTATTTTTTTACTAAAATATATTTTGCGGTGAATTTCTAGTAAATATTTAAAAATTATTACAATAACTTGTATAGAATTTTATGTATTTTCATTGAATTTTTTTACATGTGATCATAATATTATCTTCAGTAAAAGTTTTTTTATTTTTTGTATATTCTATGTCAAATTTCTCCTTTATTTTAATATTGCAATTTGAAATTATTTTTTTAATTTCTTTAACATTTTCCTTATCCGTTTTTGCTCTTTTAAGCCAATCGTTTAGATTGTGTTCATTACGAAAACTTTCTACATCAACAACTTTCAACTTTGATTTTTCTATCATTGAAAACCATTCTTCTTTTGTATATGATCTTATATGAGTAGGATCTCTGATTTTATTAATTTTGTTTATGAATTTATCGAAAATATATTCTCTGGATGATATAATGACAATTAATACAAACATACCATTATATTTTAAAACTCTGTATACTTCTGAGAGAAATTTATTAACATTATTAAAATGATGTGGTGCATACCTACAAGTAATTAGATCAAAATGTTCTTTT
>JBNAIF010000094.1:0-2723 GCA_050043595.1 Nitrososphaeraceae archaeon
CACCTGTCAAAGATATAGTGGTATTTGGATCGGCAGAAGCTGCTTGAGGTTGTGGAGGAGGTACAGATGAAATTGATGGTTGAGACACAGACGACGATACCTGTTGTGGAGAAGCGGAAGCTGCTTGAGGTTGTGGAGGAGGATTAGCATCTCTAAGTTTTGGATTCACCACTAAAGGAGTTAAGCTATTTAGTTTTTCAATTGCTTGTCCTAATGAAAGTTTTTCTGATTTCTGAAAATTGGATATTAACTTATCACCTATAGTTGTATTTCGTATTATGGTATCGATAACCATTTTTGCGTTATTATCCGCTTTTTTCCTGTAATTCTTTACCCAATAAGGATCTCCAAATTTTTCTATAGGAATTATTTGATATATGATATCAATTACGTCTCCTGTTACAACTTCAACAGTTATATCAAGATCTATTTTTAATTTTTTGCCAGAAATAGCATCTACGTCTTCCTCAGCCCAGGAATGAGTAATATATATTCTATCGGCATAACGATCTGTTTTAAAACCATTTTTTTTTATTTCTTTTTCGATTGAAGAAATAAGAGAATCGTCAATTAAACTAACTGGAATACGAAATATTCCTAATTTATAACCATGAAGAGGATATACGCCGCGTTTAGCTACATCAGAGAGCATTGACCATACTTTGTCTTTTAATAGTAAAGACATTATAATTTATTGAAAAAAATAAACCTAAAAGGGTTTCGATTATTTTCACTTGAGAATTCTGCCGATTATAGAATAATGAAAAATAATAATATATAACAAAGTTCAATTATATTCCATACAACAAATATATTGGAAATAGAGTAGAATTTTAATAAAAAAATTAAGGATTATTTATTTTTCAACAGGATTGCCAACCATATTTCCCCACTCTGCCCATGAACCATCATAATTCCTAACAGAAGGATAGCCAAGCAAATATTTTAATACAAACCATGTATGGGAAGAACGTTCTCCAATTCTACAATAAGAAATTATTTCTTTGTCTGGTGTTATTCCATGATCTAAATATAACTTTTCTAAATCTTTTTTATTCTTAAATGTGCCATCTTCTTTTAATGATTGAATCCAAGGTATATTTATCGCAGTTGGAATATGACCGGATCTTTGGGCTTGTTCCATTGGATATTCTAGTGGGGTAGATATTTCACCCTGATATTCTTTAACAGAACGTACATCAACTAAAATTGTCTCGTTCTTTTCTAATGATCTTTTGATATCATGTAAATACGCTCTTAGTCCTTGATTTGGAGGAGTAGATATATAATTCGAAGTCGAGTGAAAAGGTCTTTTGGTAGTATATGAACGGTTTTCTAATTCCCATTTTTTACGTCCTCCATTAATCAATTTAATTTTATTATGACCATAATATTTAAACACCCAAAATGCGAAAGCTGCAAACCAATTATAAAAATCACCATATAATACTAAAACATCATCTTTAGAAATACCTAGTTTCGACATTAAAGATTCAAATTGATGTTTATTTATAATATCTCGCCTAATCTCATCATTAATATCAATCTTCCAGTTAATAATATCTGCACCTGGAATATGTCCTACATTATAAGCGTTATCAACATCGTAATCAACTTCTAAAATTTTGATTTCTGTGTTATTTAAATTTCGTTCAACCCAATCTGTTTCACACAGAACATTCTGATCGTGACAATAATCTGCACTATTCATTATTAAAAAAAAGTAAAATTGTTATTAAAACATATTGTAACAAGTGATAAACATTTAAATTATAATAAGCAAAGGTTTTGTCTTGAGGGCCGATAGTTTAGCCTGGTAGAATACCTGCCTTGCATGCTTTATTGATGAGAATCAAGGCAGAGGATACGCAGGGGGTCGTGGGTTCAAATCCCACTCGGTCCATTTAGTTCTAGTTTCAAAGTCCAAATATAAAGAAATTAGAAAAGTTGAAAAACATAACTATAGAACTATAGAATATAATCCAAATAACTCAATCAGACTTATAACCTATACGTAATATATCTTTAGTCAAAAAATAAAATGAATCTAAATTTATACAGCAGAAAAAAACTGTTGGAACGTTGGAAGAAGATAAAGTTTCTAGGAGTTTAATTCTTCAAAATGTATGTCTAGGTTTATTAAGTATATGGAAAATTCAGAATTGTCAGAGCTAAGGAAAGTAAGATTTATTATCGCTTTTTAGACTTAAATAACGGCATAGATCATTTAAAGATGTAATTAAGAATGATAAGTTTTTTGCAAATGAGAAACTAATGACAATGTTAAATCATTTTACAAGACTATTAATGTTAATAACTAGAGATGATCTAATTCAGTTAATTGGTTTTCGGTAAAGATAAGAAATGAAAAAATGGGAACTTAATAAACATTGAGAAATACATAAAAGAAGAAATTGAAGAGTGGAAAATTTAGTCAACTCGAAATGAAAGCATTTCTTGGATATATGTAAGAATATTACGCTAGACAAAGAATTTCTAAATATGTATAACTTTGTTCTAACAAAATCTAAGATATTTATAATAGTAATATCGATGAAGTCATCAAAATAAATTTTTTATTTAATACTTGTTTCTTATTTAATTTTTCATTATGTCTATAATTAATTTTTATTAATTTTTCTTAAATTAAATTTGAATTCATTTAGAGTTTATTTTTTAAAAAAATACATCTATTTGTGACCAAACAAATTTTTAATTCTCTA
>JBNAIF010000095.1:0-6274 GCA_050043595.1 Nitrososphaeraceae archaeon
TACAAAATAATAAAGTAAATGTGATGAACGGTACAATATCAATTATAGATATTCAATCAGGTCAACTTATGAGCAAAACTGTCCGTATCGGTAATAATTTTCTTCAGAATAATAACATAATATTGGAAAGTGAAGGATCTCGTGGATTTATCAGTAATGAAAACATAATGGGTAATTAATTGAGCATTGAATAATATTTACTATTTTTAGATGTATTAATATTACAGTCAAAAATTTATTAATTTGATATTATTCTACAAAATTACAATGGAATTTAATTTTGATATTTAATATGAAATTAACAATAATGTAAAATAACATGCAAGATTAGTGAAAGAATGAAAATGGATTGATTTTATAAAGTAATTAAATTAAAAAATGAATCTTGATTTAAATAAAATAAGATTTCACTATTTGTTCCTGTCAAAATAGGATATGTACTATTAATCTTTATAATAGCATAACAAAGTACAAAAAAAGAAAAAAAGAATTTTTAGTTAATTCTTGATTCTATCCGTTTGTGAATCCTGCTGCTTCCATACAGCCTATTACTCTATCTTGATTTGGCAATATGATCCCTTCCCATAGACCTAAGGCTTCTCTTTCATTTTGTCCAGATAAATTATCCATTATTATACCTGCAAATGTTCCTACAGGATCTTCTTCGGAGCATATACCCCAAGCACCTAAAGTTCTAAAATACTGAGACAATATGTCAAATATAATTGAATTAATATATATTAGAATAGAATAATTGAAGCATAGATTAAAGATATAATAATATTTAATTTTTAATTAAAAAAATGGATAGTATATGTTGTAATAACATATATTGGTCTACCGAGTTGCAATCTGCGGAGGATTAGAATCACCATCATTGTTGCTTATATTATCTGGTTGACTGAAAGATTGACCGTTATTTGTACTGAATGAGAAAAATGTTTCAAAGTTACTAGGTGTATTATCACGCCATACAACATATACGTTGTCTCCTTTTGCAGAAATCATAGGATCATCAGATGCACCATCATTGTTGCTTATATTATCTGGTTGACTGAATGATTGACCATTATTTGTACTGAAGGAAAAGAAAATATCGTTATTTCCTGGAGTTTCGTCTTCCCATACAATATATACATTATATCCACTTGTTGCTATCCTTGGCAGTGTTGAGTCACCGTCAGTGTTGCTTATGTTATCTGGTTCACTAAAAGTTATACCATTATCTGTACTGAAGGAAAAGAAAATATCTTGATTCCCTGGTGTAGTATCTCGCCATACAACATAAACATTATCGCCTTTTGTTCCTATCATCGGACTACTAGATATACCGTCAGTGTTGCTTATATTATCTGGTTGACTGAAAGATTGACCGTTGTCTGTACTGAAGGAAAAGAATATTTCACCATTTCCAGGAGCAAAATCTTGCCAAACTACATAAATATGGTCTCTATGGAGTGCAATCTGCGGACTTTGAGATGTATTTTCATCAGTACTAAGATCATTAGGTGGACTGAATGTTTGACCGTTGTCTGTACTAAATGAGAACTTTATTAGATCCCCATTTTCATCATCCCATACTATATATACATTATCTCCTTTTGCAGCAATCTGTGGATCTGCAGCCTCAAAACCACTATTGCTTATGTTATCTGGTTGATTGAAATTTATACCATTATCTGTGCTGAAGGAAAAGAAAATATCAAAACCACTTTCTTCGTCATCCCACACAACGTATACGTTGTCACCTTTTACTGCTATTTGTGGGCTAAAGGTATCAAAATCATTGTTGCTTATGTTATTTGGTTGACTGAAAGTTATACCATTATCTGTGCTAATGGAAATAAATGTTTCAAAGTTTCCTGGTGTATCATCACGCCATACAACATATACATTGTCACCATGTACTGTTATTTGTGGACGATTAGAGTCACCGTCATTGTTGCTTATGTTATCTGGTTGACTGAAAGTTATACCATTATCTGTGCTGAAGGAAAAGAAAATATCTTGATTTCCTGGTGTGTCATCTGGCCACACTACATATATTATTGGAGGTTGGAATAGACATTCCAAAACATCTTGTATAAATTCATTTTTGATTTTAACATCAATAAACTTGTAATCATAATATGAATGATCTTTATTGTCCTGATAATAATCATCATTATTATATAATACACTCTTCTCGTTGTTTATATAAGATTCATTTTCGTTATAGGAATAGATCTTTTTATCTTCTCGGTTATCATCATAAGAATCAAAATTGTCATATTTATACCCATTATTATAATAGTCATTATCATTGTAATATTTATCATAACTCTTCTTATTTTGATGATTATTTCCAAACAATATACTATATAGAATATGTTCTAATTCATTTTTGTCAATTTGACCATTAATCACTAATTTACATAATTTTGATATGTCTCCAAATTCTTTTTTAATGTCATTTAATATTTCATCTACAATTTTCTTATCATATATTTTTTTTAATTCAGACAAGAAGCATTCTTTACATTCTTGTATTTGTTTATCTTGCTTATAGTCTTTATTCTTTAATGGATAGTCATAATAATATTGTACATCTTTTTATCTTCAAAATAAGACGATGTAATCAAATTACCAAATGACGTGGATGATGGAATTGATGTTGAAGTTGGTTGCGAAAAAGACGATTTTGATGTCTCGGTTGTATTATACGTAGAAATCGATGTAGATGATTTCTTGTTATTCATAATATTTACACTAGGTAATGCAAATATGTTTTCATTACTGTCTGAAGATATCCTCTGTGCATTCACTATATGTGTTGCTGGAATTAGTAACAACATAATACTAAAAATTAACACAGAAAACATTCCTATTTTCTTATTCATATCATATAAAATCAAACATTTTATTTATGAAGTTAGTAATAATAAAATAAAATATATTTATCTTCGAAAAGTATTGAGAATTCTTTAATACAAATAATTATGAAAAATCTCGTACAAATATATATAGAAACTTCGGAATAATATTTTATATAATTTATTTATTGTAAAAAAATAGATATATTTTCATTTGATCTATTGAAATTATATTATTTAGTTTATATCCTTAAAATTATACTATTATGTGATTCTTTTATATAGTTACATAATCAATGGACCTGGAAGCATCACATGCATATTTGCATTGAACCTTTGAGTTAAAAAATGTTGAACTGAATAAAATACAACATATTTTATATTGAATTTTAAAAAAATATTTCTAACAATATTTTTTTTTAGAGTAACTATATTTATTATATAAAATTTTATTATGTATATTTTTTCAAATTAATTTCAACTATTGAAAATAGTTAAAGAAGAATTTTTTACGTGTTTACAATATATTTTAGTAACACTTGGCCTTTTAAAAATGAAATTAAAAAATAATTATATGTTATGGAGGTAATCCAGTTTGATTTAGTACTTTTCCAGTAACTGCATAACTGATACTAAATGGATCTCCATTAACATTGTGGAAAACTAATGCTGAACCTACAAATGGAAAAGAACCAGCATTAAATTCTCCATTAAATTGTTTCATAAGAGATATTGCAACAGAATTATTACCAATAGGAGTATTCAAAGGTAATCCATGCTCTTCATCTGTTACTGTAGCATTAAATGGGTTAAATACTACTATTTCTACTGGTTTACTGGCAGAATATGTTACAAATCCCATGTACATTTTACCATCGTCTCTTAAAGGCAATGCCATAACTATTTGATGCCCTTCGTGTCCAGGTAGCGGACCCTTCACTGATTTGTCGGTTTTTTGGATAGCAAATTTTTGTGGTTCAGCAAAAACTTGTACTGACATATTAGATATAGATGACGCTGTAATTCCGGCTACCAAAAGTGTCAGGAACGTTATTCCTAAAATATTTATTTTAGTATTCATCTATTCTTCAAGAAAACTTATCTCCTATAAAATTTTTCTATTACAAACACATTTTTTAATAAATATAATTATTTTATTTAATTGATAATATTTGTAATGGGTAACTAACAAAAAGTAACTAATCAATCTGGACAGAATTTCAATTACATTTGAAATGTAGTTATGTATTCATTAATTGTTGGATAATGTTTTACTTATATTATTCTTAATTATCTTAAATTTTATAAAACATTCCTGAATTTCAATTAAATGATATTTCTATATTATATTTATTTATATTAGACTGTACACTTATGATAGAGATATTAAGGTTCTAAATTTTATTATTCGATTACAGAATACAAGAAATAACAAAGTACTAATCAATAAATATTGTTTAACTATCTATTGAAAGATTCATGATTATATTTTAATAAATTTCTCTAATTATGAAAATAATAGTCTATAATCTATGATAAATAATAGCATTATTTAGTTATTTATTATAGTGACAAATTCATGGACCGGGAAGCATCACATGCATATATGCATTGGATTTAAATTAAAGAAAATGTTAAACGATGATATAGAGATTATTTGTTTTAAATCTCTATTGTTCTAATAGTCAAATACTGAAAACTTAATGAGTCAATAATTTGATTACTTCTTTGGATTCAAGAATTGCATTTATTGCTTCTTTTGGTGTAGAGGATGGAAAGATTATCTCTAAACCTATTGCTTTTCCATGTTTAGAAACATCCATGTATTTACCTTGCCATAATGGTACCGTTTCCATTGGTTTTTCACCTTCAATCAATTTTGTGTATAATGCTTTTGATTTTGGATCAAATGTTACTGAAACCACTTGCTTTCAAACCTCCTTTACTGGTTACCATTACTGTAATAATATTTACAGGAAAGATTTAAATCGTTATGAATAATCATAATATATTTTGTTTTGTTATTATCGTATTTATCTATAACTATTACATAACTTTTAAAATTTTCTTCATATTTATCATAAATTGTTTCTACAGGTTTATTTATTATCATTTTTATATCATCTTCTGAAATTCCTCGCTCTATTGCACGTAACTTAGCATGGTCTGTTAATTTGATTGTTCTTTCTTTTTTGTCATCTGATATCATTATTTTAATATCAATAACTTAAAAACAAATTTATTTTTAAAACTTCCTAATCAGTATGAGAAATTTTAGAATCCCTAATTTTTTATCAGTACTAATAATAATTCAATAATTAATACTCTTAAAGAATAGATAAATTGCTATAATCAGATTTTAAAAATAAGGTATAAAAATTAGGAAAAAGAAAAATTTTTTTGGTTTATTTAATTATTTAACTAATTATTTAATTACTGAAAAATATTTTTTATTATGGTATTGTGGAAAATTATGAATAATATAATCCAATAGCATACATATGCTAGATCATTATTATATTAATATGTATATGATAATCATCAAAAAAGTCAATGCTTTTTTCTAAAAAAATACATTTTTTAAATGAATGAAATGCAATTAGTTACTTGATAAAGCATTTACTAATACTGCATAATTATCTATAATACATTCTTGTGTTTCAGTAACTAATTCATCTATCATACCAGTACATTGTTCACTAAAGTTAACACATGTTATTTGTTCTATTGTTTGCCCATTAAACTCAAATGTTCTTATATCGCCAGTATCAAATCCTGAATTTTGACATGCTTTTTCAATTGTGGGGATATTGACTATCGATACAGCATCATCAAAAGCATTAGCAACATACATGAGCATTTTGTCTTGGGCATAGGCTATACCTTGAACGCCATTACCAACAGCAACAGTACCCACTACATCATCGGCATTACCTACCATATTATCACCGCCGCCTGCAGTATCTAGTATTGTTACAGTGTCATCATCGGCGTTACCAACAAACATCAACATCATATCCTCTGAGTATTTTATTTGATTGGGCGTATTACCAACACTGACTGTACCCAAAACATCATCGGCATTTCCGACCATATTATCACCGCCGCCTGCAGTATCTAGTATTGTTATGGTACCATCATCGGTATTAGCAACATACATGAGCATCTTGTCTTGGGCATATATCATATCTAATGGATTATTACCAACAGCAACAGTACCCACTACATCATCAGCATTACCTACCATATTATCACCGCCGCCTGCAGTATCTAGTATTGTTACTGTACCATCATCTATATTAGTAACATACATGAGCATCTTGTCTTGGGCATAGGCTATACTTCGTGGTGTATTACCAACATTGACAGTACCCACTACATCATCAGCATTACCTACCATATTATCACCGCCACCTGCAGTA
>JBNAIF010000096.1:0-5426 GCA_050043595.1 Nitrososphaeraceae archaeon
TATTATTTCAAGTTTTTGAACCACAAAAATACTAGAGATATTGTTATATTTATTTATGGTATCTATCATAAACAAATTATTTTGTTGATGTTATTTATTAAATTAGTATAAATTAATATTTCAAAAACAGATATAATGCAGAAATATCGATCTAAATCAAGAATACTACTTATTCTTTTACAACTTAAATTGATTCGAATTACTTTCTCTACTTTAAGACTAATTTAGTTATCATGAACACTTACAATTTCTTTTAATTATTGAATAGTTTTATTGCAAATTTCTCATTACTTTTAATTTCATTTAAACTATAATGTATCTAAAATATTAAAATAAAATATCTTGATACGAGTATCAATATTACCGAAGTAAATGTACAAATTGGAGAACTATATTATTTTATCCAAATCTTAAGATTAATTCTATAATAGAACTTAAACAAAGAATTTTAGATTATCTATTTTCTTGAACATTGCTAAAAAATAAAAATTAATTTCTAAAGAAAAATATTATTAGCAAGATCTTTTTTATTATTTATAAAATAATGCTAAAAACAAAATTATCTAAATATCTTTTATTTTTTATTGTTTCTAGTATATTCATAGTAAGTTTTGTTAATATTTCAATTTATGCTAAAGGATCGTCAGTTATTGGTATAAATCAAAACCTATCAATATCATCGAAATATTTAATCAATTCAACAGAATTTCTTTCTAATGTATCAAAAGAACCATTTTTTATTTGGTTAGACGGTATTGGAAATGAATCTACTATACTAACTGACAACGGCTTAAATAAAATTGAAGGATGGTATTCTGAAATAGGACTGATACATGGAATCGAATCTACCGGTGATGGTAATTATACAGGTATAGTTCAACCAGACGGTACAATATTATACACAGGACACGGCATAAATACTATAAAAAATAAAGAAACAGAAAATGCAACCTACATTCTTCAAGGCGCGATCATTCCTCAAGAAAATGGGACATTTGAAGAACGTGGTATACAAATCTATAGGACCAATTCTACTGGAGAATTTGCATTTCTTAACAACCTAGTAGGTATCTATCTTTTTGAACATAACAGTGATAGGGAAGTTAAATCTGGTTATATATGGAAATGGAAATAACTATTTCTTTTATATAATTTAATAATAAACCGATCATCTCATACTGTTTGATAACATCATAACATAAAATTCCATTAATATTCTAGATAATGTATTTATCTACTTTTTTTATTTGTTACAAAAGAAGAATCTTGTTCTATCTTTATTCTAAATTTCAATATGCTAATACAATATAAATTCTATTAATCCATTGATAGATTACTTTGAATCCTTCTTCAGAAATGAAAAAAAAGGCTTTTTATAACACATATAATGAACACCTTAAAAATATTCAAAAGATACATTAATGAGGATTCTTATCTCATAAAAATGATAAAAGAATTTTAGAAAATATTCAAAAACAAAATAACAAACTCCTAAATAATGTTTTTTATGCTTTTTCTGTAACTAGTTTAGGAAAAATTCCATTATTAATAGTATCGTTTAACTGACTGTGATCTGCATTTCCATAAATATTTTCATTTATTATCAAACAAAAGATATATGAAATACATGAGAAACAAATTATTGATGAAAGATCACGACTTTTTGAATTTTTCAGGGATGAATTTTGATATTACTCCTAAACAAAATAAGTTTTTATCAAAAATAGATAGAATTTGTAAATCTTTACGTTCTATAGAGGAATATTCCTATATCCAAGAAACAAGTAATGATAGGCTTGTAAAAGAATTTTCTAAAATAGGTATGTTAGGGTGTCCTATTTCTAGAAAATATGATGGTCTCGGATATGACATACTTACATATCTTTTGGCATTAAAAAGAATAGGTGAAGAAGGTAGTTCTATGCGAACATTTTTTTCAGCTCATACCTCCATTGGACAAATGGTTTTACAAAACTGGGCAAATGAGGAACAAAAAAATGATTTTTTGAAATATACAACACAAGGTCAAAAAATCATGGCATTTGGCTTGACTGAACCTAATGCAGGGAGTGATCCTGCTTCGTTAACCACAACTTTTGAGAAAAAAGGAAATTTTTATGTTTTAAAAGGTAAAAAAAAATGGATCGGGAATGGTACATTTGCTAATCTTATGACTACATATGCAAGAGAAAAAGGCAGTGACGGAAAAATATCTGCATTTATTGTAGATGTGGATAGTACTTCTAATATTGTAAGAAAAGAAATTAAAAATAAGATCGGTTTATTAACAGTTAAAAACGCAGAAATTGAATTTAAAAATTGTAAAATTCCTTGTACTAATTTGTTAGGATTAAAAGATAACGGATTAAATATTGCTATGAGTGCTCTAATTGATGGTAGATTAAGTGTTGCTGCGGGAGCAATAGGAGTTATGGAAGATTGTTTAAAAGAATCAACTATTTATGCTAGATTAAGAAAACAACATGGCTCATCTATAGCAAAAAAACAATTAATTCAACAGCATATTTCAAAAATTATAGTAGGAATAGAAAGTTCCAAATGGTTGGTATATAAAGCTGCAAATTTAAGACAAAAATTACATGATTATGTAGAAAATCTAAAAATTAATGATAAAAATTGGTTACAAAAATTAGTAAAAGGAAACATGCATTATAAAAATTTGAGAAGAGAAGTTGACAGGTTCGCAGCTATAGCAAAATTCTATACTACAAATGCTTGTTTTGAAACCGCAAATCGATCAGTTCAAATATTTGGATCGAGTGGTTATACTAAAAAATCTAGAGTAGCCAAACATTTCTTAGATTCAAGAGCAACTACTATTTACGAAGGGACTAATGAAATATTAGAATTAAAAATAGCTTCAGAATTTCTCGGGAAAAGATTTAGATCATTTTAAAAAATATGTTTTTTTTATCATCTATTCTTATATGATATATAATAATAATTTTGAAAATCGTGTGGTAATTTTTTCACTTGTATTTTGTTAAATCTAGCTTCTTTTAACATGGAAACTGCTTTTTCTTTTCCCCACATAGCTCCAAGACCTGCACCATTTTGCGACAATGACACGCTCATACAATGAAGACAAGAAATAGTATAAAGGAATGTCCCTAATGGGTGTATGATATTATCTTTTAATGGTGTTGATGCAAGGATATCTTGCATGAGAAAAATTCCTTCATCTGATAAAGCGTTATGAATATTTTTCAAAACTAAGTCTGGTTTTGGTTGATCATGTATTGCGTCGAAAGCCAAAATTAGATCGAATTTATCTTCGGATGTAAAATCTAAAATATCTTGAATTTTAAAAAATGCATTTGAATTTTCCATTTCTTGAGCTTCTTTTGTTGCATCATTGATTGCATCTTTTGAAAGATCATATCCATAAAATGTACTTTTTGGAAAATGTTTTGCCATCAAATTAATGGCCTTTCCTTTACCACAACCAATATCAAGAACTTTAATTCCTTGATTAAGACTAGGTATAATGTTAGGAATTAAAGGCAGAATATGATCAATTAGTCCTACCACTACAGTTTGATAGCTCTCTTCTGCCATTACCTCATGAAATCGTTTATATGATGAGTATGGAACTCCTCCTCCTTTCGAAAAACACTTGATAATTTCGTCTTCTACTTGAGCTAATATGGGGATCCATTGCATAGACGCTGAAAAATTATATATGTTATTTTCTCTAGTCAAATATTGTGCTTTTTCTTTTGTAATCCAAAATTTGTTTTTTTCTGCATCATAATCAACAATTTTTCCAGTTACCATCGCTCCAAGCCATTCCTTGATATATCTTTGATTTAATTTTGATTCTGATGCAATATCTTCAATTGTTGAAGGAGGAAGTGTCGATAATACATCGAATAGCTTCGTTCTATGACCCATTGAGATCATAAGAGATAATGCACCTTTGTTGATCACATCAACTAAATAATTAGAAAAATCATCTTCCATTTAGTATATAAAAGTATTTTCTATGTTTTTATTTATTTCGTAATTCAAATATTATACGATTATATTTTTTATTATATTCATAATGTAATTAAAACAAATTATTTTTTTTACTTATAATCTTGTATTCCTTATTTTAGGAAGTTGCAACATGTCTTTAGTTCTCTCAATATAGTTTTTATTAAAATTTCTATTATATTCTTACAATACTTTCTACTAAAATTTTTAGATAAAAGAATGATTCCAAATATTTTTATTCACTTTCTTTTATTTTTAAATTGAAAAGCTTGAATTTTTATAATTTATTATTTACTTCTTTTTTCTTGTCTATGTTAATACTTAACTCTTTTAATGTCTATGGACAATCGTCTAGGTTAGATAAATTTAATGATGAATTTGAAGAAATGGACATCGAAGAAACTACTCCTGGTATGGATCTTGAAATTGAAAAACCTACAGTTCATGTCGATATAAAAGGTACAAGTGAAGACGACAAACTAAAGGGCGGAGACGGTGATGATGAATTATCAGGTGAAGATGGAAATGATGTATTAGTTGGTTTGTCTGGTGATGACGAACTAAAAGGCGGAGACGGTGACGATATTTTAGAGGGAGAAGATGGTGATGACAAACTAAAAGGCGGAGACGGTGATGACATTTTGAATGGTGGTGATGGAAAAGACGTGCTTGAAGGTGGAGAAGGATCCGATCTATTTATTTGTGACTCTGATGATAAAATAAAAGATTTTAATTCTCTCGAAAAAGATAGAAAAAGAGGTCCATGTATTGTAAATGATATCGGTGCAACTATACCAATTCAATAAAATAGTTAATACTCATATCTTTTATTCTAATTGATAAAAACCAAAACAATATGAATACAATACTAGAGTTTACATTATTTAAAATAGCTAATATTTTATACATTAAATTCTCTCATGTAAATAGAAAGATGTTGTTCAGGTAGTTAATCTTATTTAGTTATCTGTAGATTCATGTTACGCATTAATATTAAATGTATTATAGAAGTAACAATTATTATAATATAAAAATATTCAAATTCAATTTAACTGTTATATGTATGATCAAAGATTTTGATAGAATCTATATATTCGTATAACTTCATATTTGCACAAAAAATCTAATTTGTGATAAATATTCTGATTACTATATGAGTAAATATTTATATTTTTATTTAAATTAGGCACTATGTTCAATTATTAGTCACTAGTTTATATATCTAGTGCGCATGAGTATAATTTATGCGTGCCCGAAATAATACGAGATTGATACAGGACAATGAAATACAAAAAGATGTAGATATTTTATCATTTAGAACTTTGATATTAGTAATATCTGATATTTTCGATTTTAAGGAGACCACATAAATTGATAGAAATAGATACAAGGAGGAGGAAATAAATTGTATAAATAAGGAATAAAAA
>JBNAIF010000097.1:0-13241 GCA_050043595.1 Nitrososphaeraceae archaeon
TTTGATCTTGTGTCTCTTCAATAGATTCTGGAACATCTTCAAATGTCTCTAGTTGATTTTGATCTTGTGTCTCTTCAATAGATTCTGGAACATCTTCAAAGGTTTTTTCTCGTGCTTGATCAGTTAATATAACTTCATCAGATGATAATTTTATTAAAGTATTATTTTGAATTTTAAAATTATTCACCACAGAATATGGATCATAACCCTGAGCTTGAACAATAATAGAGAGGGTGTAATTACCTGGTTTATGATTATCTATAATTTTCCAACTAAAAGAATAAGTTCCATTTTTATCAGTATCTCCTGTAAATTTAAGTGGTCTCATAAAATCGTCATTAGCATTATGAATATTTCCAACTACGTGAGCTTTAGATAAAGGCTGTGATGAACCAGGATCGTAGACGGTCATAGATAATTGAACAATATCACCAATAAAAATTGTTTGTGGCAGGGATATGTTAGCCGATATTGGTTTTGTTTCTATTATATTAGAAATATTATTTAAAGAAGTATCATTAATTCCGTTTAAAGTAGTATTTTGGTCATTAAAAATTTTTGGTATTTTAGAATTATCAAATATTTCAATAGGAGTATCATAAGATTCTATATAATCATAATCGATACTTCTATTCAATAAATTAATATTTTCCATATTAGTAACATTATTTGAATTGGTTTGGTTTTTTATGTTATTGATATTGGTTTCTTTATCTGGTTGACCTATTACAAGTACGGAAGTTTGTTCTTCATTAGATTGATCATCAATACAACTTATCTTAGCATTTAGTTTATTATTTCCAGTTATTATTTCATGATAATTTGTGTCGTATGTAAATGACCAGGTAGAATAATCCTCCTCATCTCCAGAACCAATTGGATTTGCAACTTGAAAAGAATCTTCACCCCAAGAAACAAATACGGAACAATTTGAGGATAAATTATCTGATGATTTTCCATAAATGGTTAAATTGCCAATAGGAATTGACATGTTGTTATAATGAGAGGTTATCTCTATGTTTAAAGGATTTTTTAACACATTACTTTCAGCAGATTTTGTATTATTTTCTAATGGATAAACTAAAGAAAATGAAAATGAGACAAATAAAATAAATAATATGACAATAAAATAAAATGAATTTATGTAATAAGAATTTATCATATTATTGATTCTACAATATATTTAAAATAATGTGATTTATTAAATCTTTCAGGTATTTGTTAATTTACAAAAGCAATAAATTAATTCCAAATTAAAATCTATAATATATAGAAATAATTTTATTATAACAAATAATACAAAAAATAATGAAAAAACATTAAATGTTAATGTTTTTCATTAAAATTATTTTCCAATCTTGAACATTTTAGTACCACAAACTGTGCATATTCCTTGAGTTGCAGGTCTTCCATTTTTCATAGTTACCTTTTTTTCATCTTTCATTTCTCTTTTAGATTTGCATTTAACACAATATCCTTCCATGCTAGTGAAGTATTAAGACCACAATAAAAGTATTAACATATCATATCGATATAATTAATGTAAAAAAAAATTTACCTGGTATCTTAAGTAATAACTTTGCATTACGCAATAAAATAATGAGAAGAAAATAATTAATTTGTTAATATGCATGGACTTCTTTCTTGTGATGTCGTAATTTCTTGAAGGTTGAAAATTTTTCTTCGCATTTATCACAACTCCAGTGATTTGCTCGTGCATCTTCATACCGTTTGTATTTCTCGGAATTT
Source organism: Nitrososphaeraceae archaeon (assembly GCA_050043595.1). Classification (GTDB taxonomy): domain Archaea; phylum Thermoproteota; class Nitrososphaeria; order Nitrososphaerales; family Nitrososphaeraceae; genus TH1177. Next base: position 1,750 of record JBNAIF010000097.1, read on the forward strand.
ACTTCAAACATTCCAGTTTTTATATCATAATTTATTGGCTTATAATTGAGCCTAAATTTTAATTTAGATGGACCTGTAGCCAATATAGATCAATAATGTTATAAATTTTATATTTAAAAAAATAGTAGCTTATTTTATATGACTATTACTAAAAAAAAATTAATATTTATAAAAGGATAACAATGGCTAAACTATACTTTAAAATATGAATTTTTGGTATTTTATTAACTAATATATAAATAATAACATCTAGAAAAAAACATTACCATATCTAATTAACTATTAAAAAAATAATAAAATTAAATTTCTATTTTTATAGATCCGAAAATTTTCAATTCGCTCCTAGCAATTGAATTTAGATAATCAGTAAGTGTAATAATAATATATAAAAATCATTTACATATATAAAATACAAATATTGATTTTTTTATACTAATTAAATAGAGAAAATGTCATTAATCATAACAATGATTAATTTTGAATTTTTCAACTTTAATATTTTTTTATTTATAGACAATTAATATTGATGACAAATAATATTATTCAACGTCTTCAAATTTAAGAATATTATAATAAAATGAGGCATAGTTTTCTATATGACCTCTCTTTGGAATTTTTTCTATTCCGCGTTTTTTAGTTTTGAGTGCAGCAACTATAGATCCTACCGAAAAACAAAATGCCCATATCGGGTCTTTTTCTTTCAAAAGGGCACAAGAAAATGATGCAGTCATTATATCACCTAAACCAGTTGAATCTTCACTTTTTATATTTGAAAGAGAGATCCAATATCGTCTATTCTCATGTAAGAAATGAATTAAATTGTTCTCGGAATGTAATACATATTCTAAATTATAGACATTTTTGATTTTTTTCATTCCTTCAAGACCAGTAATTCCACCAGATAAATAAGATAATTCTTCTGAATCCACCTTTACCGCATCGATATTTTTTATGTTAATATCCATACTCTTTTTTATTAATATATGACCATTTTGATCAGAAGTGCGAGTAAAACCCTGAGGATCTAATATTTTAAATCCATCTTTTTGATTTATAATATGTTCAAGTACTTGTGATGGTATTTCATCATAGATAGGACTGATTATCCATCCATTAGCGTTCTTATCAATTATATCATTAACGTTGATAAATTCACAATTTTCCTTTAGAAATAAATCTCTACTCCCTTCTTCTATTTTTAAGATAAATTTTGTAGTATTTTTATTTAATTGAATGCTGTTATTGTTATTATCATTAGAGAAAAGTTTTTTATTTTTTAAAAATTCCAGATCCATTTGATTTAGATCCTTACCAAATTTAGTGATTAATTCCACGTCAAATCCAAATTCACGTGCGGTCAATCCGCAATAACATGGTGGTCCGCCTAAACTAGTTTTAATTAAAGTTCCGTTGAAAAGTATATCATCATAAGATAAATTTGAGATAATCGCAATTTTCATTAAATCAGAATAAATTAATATTAATATATTTCTAATGTTCTAAAATTTTTAATTTGATTTAAATTATAAATATTATTAGTATTAGTGAAATTCAATTATTCAGTAAAATTAGACCGCATTTTAATTTCGTATTTCACTTCAAACATTGTTAGTATATCTTTAATATTCTCGCTTGATTCAAACCTACAAATTATAATCCATTTATTTTTCTTTTTTGCTTCTATTCTGCATATATTAGAGTCGTCAATTTCAACATCAACATCAAACCTATGATGTAGTTTATCTTCTAGACGTGTTGCTATGTTTTTTGGTGCATGAATTAATATTTTCTTCAATTATTATTATAATAATATCTATCAGTAATTTTATTTAATACACCTTTATTTGAATATAATATTATATGAAAAATATTCAAAATTTATGCAAAGTCTCAAAAAAATTTAATTTTAATAACTCAGACCCTGATGAATCATTTGGTCTAGAGAAAGAAATTTTGAAAACTGAATTAAACGATTTATTGGCTAAATTATCAGAATTGCAACAGAAATTATATGCAGAAGGAAGAAGATCTGTCTTAATTGTTCTTCAAGGAACTGATACTTCTGGAAAAGACGGAGTTATAAGACATGTTATGAGAGCATTTAATCCTATTGGATGTAGAGTTGCATCGTTTAAAACTCCAAATAATGAAGAAATATCTCATGATTTTTTATGGAGAATACATAAAAAAATACCACCAAAAGGAATAATAGGAGTATTTAATAGATCTCATTATGAAGATATTATAGAAGTACGTGTTAGAAAATTATTACCTAAAGAAACATGGATAAAAAGATACAGACAAATTAATGAATTTGAAAGATATTTGACTGAAGATAACATAACAGTAATTAAATTTCTATTGAATATTAGCAAAGAAGAACAATACAAAAGGTTGATGGATAGAATCAGTGATCCAACAGAAAAGTGGAAAGCATCATCAGATGACTATGAAAAAAGGAAAAAATGGGACGAGTACCTTCGTGCATATTCAGATATAGTAGCAGAATCTAGTACTAAATATGCTCCATGGTATATAATTCCATCAAATAAAAAATGGATTAGGAATTGGATAATTGCTAAAATATTAGTAGAAAGACTTGAAAAAATGAATCCGAAATTTCCAGACGTTAAGATTGATATAAATATAAAAATGTAAATATATCAATTCTTATAAATATATATTCTATATTGCATGATTTTATGATTAAAGAAAAATTTTTTTTTGTCAGATTATTTAATTCTTTTTTTATATGTGTCTGCAGTATCTTACTTATTTTTAGTATATTATATATGATATCATCTGATGAATTTAATGCTTATTCTCATTTAAATGGCTCAAAAATACAAGAAGTAATTGATAGCAAAGATAATATTAAGATCTTGTTTACATATACACCAGAGAAACCAATTATTGATACATTTACGAAATTTTCTTTCAGTATAGAAGACTTGGAAGGAAATCATATTGAAGACAAATTACCTACTACTGCATTTGTTACCGTTACAAATGGACAACGTCTTTTTAAATTTGAAAATATATCAATAATAAATGGGCACTTTAATGTTGAATATATTTTTCCGGACGACGGAACTCATCAAGTTATAACAAGAATTGATACAAATACCAGTATAATTCCAGCATTATTTAATGTTTTTGTTCCTCATCAGGCACCTCCTAACATCCTAAATCCATTCCCAGCACCAGTAGATGGAGAATATGGTATAGAGATAATAATTAGTATTATACTTGCTATAACAATTCCTATAGCTGCAGTAATATCTTTAATCATAATAATTAAAAAGCATTAACTGTTAAACTATTATGTTGATTAGTAATTAATTTCCAAGACATAATACGGATAGAATTAATAAACTTATTTTGAAAATATGATGTTAATTCAATACACAAGATTAAAAAAATATGATGATAACTCAATTATTTTGAGATTATCAAACATTCTATGTTCAAGGATTATTCCTTAAAAAAACATGATCATTTATACTGCAATTAGAATCTGCATAATTATTATTATAGTTAATGTTTATTATTAATTTAATAGTATATAATGATGATAGCTAAAATATCAAAAAAATATTTCAAAATTATGAATTTAATTATATATCCTTGTAATTAATTTCTTCCTTTGTGTTTCATTTTCTTATATACATAATTTAATTGAGATTTCAAAATATTCATCTTCTTGCATGATCCAGTAATATTATTTTGTTTCTAAATATCGTATTGCATCTATTGCAGCTTGTGCTCCAGAACCTGCTGCGGTAACAGCCTGTCGATATTCATAATCAAAAACATCCCCAGCTACAAAAACTCCGTCTACATTAGTACTACTCTTATTAACTCTTTCAATAAATCCGTTTGGTAGGATCTTTACTTTACCTCTAAAAATATCAGTGTTAGGTTTGTGACCAATTGCAATGAAAAGTGCACTGCAAGAAAGTTCAGTTATAGTACCTGTCTTTGTATTTTCTATTTTTATTCCAGTTACAGTATTATCACCTAAAATTTCTTTGACAACATTCCACCAAACAAATTCAATTTTTGGTTCTTTAAATGCGCGCTGTTGTAAAACATAAGTTGCACGCAATTCATCACTTCGGTTAATTATCGTAACTTTTTTTGCTATTTTTGTCATAAATAATGCATCTTCAATTGCCACATCACCACCTCCTACTAAACATACATCCTTATCTTTAAAGAAAAATCCATCACATGTTGCACAAGCAGAAACACCTTTACCTTTTAATCTTTCTTCAGACTCCAATCCTAGCCATAATGCAGATGCGCCAGTGGCTATAATAACAACGTCTGCAGAAATTTCGGCTTCCAAGGTTTTTACCAAAAATGGTTCGTTTTTAAAATTTACACTAGTAACTAAACTATCTAAAAAATTTGCCCCGATCTTTTCTGCTTGTTGCCTAATCTTCATCATTAAATCAGGTCCAAGAATTCCATCTGGAAATCCAGGAAAGTTCTCTACATCAGTAGTGAATATCAACTGACCTCCTGGTTCGTTTCCAGATATTACTGTTGTTTCAATCCCTGCACGAACTAAATAAATCGCAGAAGTCAATCCTGCTGGTCCTGAACCAATAACAATTGCTTTCGCCAATAAAGATCTTAAGAATATAGGAAATGAAAGTATACAAAGTTTTTTTAGTTATAATGGCATACATTAGATCATGTATACTTGTGATGAATGTCATGAAGACCATCAATATTCAAAATATGATATACCAATAATCGTTAGTCTAAAAGAAAAGAATAAAATGATTCATATAGAATGTTGTTCAAAAGAAATTCTTCTTGAAAAGTTAAAAGGAATAATCGAAGCAGAGATGTTATTTTATAATGATATCTTAAATCTTACAAAAAATTTTAGTCAAGAAAATATAAAAACACTGGAGAGAAAATATGGAACGTACGATGAACATCGATCAGAAATAAAATCTGACAAGTTTATGCAGGTCTTAGCTATTCTTGATAGATTAAAATAAATATTTCTTAATTACATATCATATAAAAAATCATAATTATATAACGCCATCAAAAACAATTATTCATTTGACTTTTATGATAATCTAACAAAATTCGATCATGTGTTTATTATAAGTAAAGATTTTAAAAAAAACATTTTTTTATTTCTAATGTATCCTATTATTAAAAAAAATATTAATTATAATAATATTATTTTGAATAACAAAATTGTTCAGTTTAATGAATATTACAATCATACATTCATCTATTTCAAAAGTTATGATATTTTGATTTATTACTATCTTGATTTTCCTTCTTTATCAGACTAATAACAAAAGATAAGATTTTGAAAGGAATATTTGAATTTATTGATCATTTAATAAGAACTTAATTTTCACTTTAATAATCTTACTATCATAAAATAGATTTCAAACTAAGTAGAAGATAATTTTTTAGTCTGAACCAATTTATATTCCATAATTTTTTAAAATATAATGAATTCCTTTTAACATGGTTTAAAAATAATCTCATGAAAAGTCATACAGAATTTTGATATTGTTTCGAGGACTATATTTTAACTAGTCAAATCCATATCATTTGTATGTGGTTTCATCCAAAGTAAAGCCCAAGTATTTTGAACAGATTTTACTGGATTATACGAAATGATCATTTTAGTGTTATTTACATCTTCAATAATAGTTCCCGAAATACCAGAAATAGAATTATTGAAACTTTGTAGATTCGAAAATATAGATGTTTCATTTTGAGGTGCTATTTTTGATGAATCAGCTATTTTATTTCCTAAATGATCAAGATAAACTACTCGTTCAGAATTAGTCAGGTTTAGAGACTTCAATAATTGGTTTGGAACATTAAAATTTAAGGTAGAGTATAATATACCTACTATTTCCTTATTTGACTCAATCTTTTCCAAGGTATTGTTTGCAAAAATAGGTATAGCAGTTACTGCAATAGGTTTTTCTGTTGCTACAGATATTATTACATTATCCATATAGATTGCACCAGTTTGTAATGCACCTTTATAATATTCACGAAAAGAAAGATTTGTTTTATTCAAATTTAATTGTTCATTAAATGGTTCTCTAATATACATATCACCATTAGTCATTAAAAAAGCAGCTCCAGAAATATCATCATAATTTAAAACTATATTTTTTAGGACTTTTCTTTTTTCTTGCTCGCTTAGTTCAGGAATACCATTATAAGTTTCTATTGTTTCAGATAATAAAGTTGCATTAGGACTTTTACGCATTTCTGGTAATTTACTTGTTATTTCTAGAATCGTAGAAACTTTATCTATTTCAGCCTCAAGAGTTTTAGATAAAAGATAAGATTTAATGTTATTATCATTATAATCTGAAATATTTTCACTAAATGATTGATTAAATGTAAAAGAACTAATCAATATGACAAATAAAGAAATCATCCCAGATATTGAATATTTTTTTTTAATCCGCATTAATATTAAAAAAATCACACCCATATAAAAGATTTAGAAGTTAGTGATAACATTATCTTCTCTTTTTCCTAGGTCTAAAACCATTTTCAATTAACACATTATAAATTTGTGGAACAGCAAAGCAAAATCCTATATGTAGACAATCAGTTTTTTCGCAAAAATCACATTGAAGTTCTTTCTTTTTAGCATTTATATAGATTGTAACTAATCTATTCATGGTATTGTCTTTTAAAACAATATGATCATCTATAGCTAAATCAAGTTCAATGAATGGACCGTATTCAGTTTGTTGTTTCTTAAATGCGATCGTATTTTTTAACAAAAGATCTAAATATGCTGTAAATTTTTGATTTGAAGGTCGCTTTTTGTCATTATTATAGACTTCTAATAAGTTGTTTTTTACATCTTCACGTATTTGAACAGTAGACCATCCTTTCTTTTGTGGCATAATTTTATTATGTAATATATGTTAAAGTATGATATAATCTTTTTATTTTCTAATATTGCTAAAAGTAGGTTAAATTAACATAAAATTTAAGTATCAGAGTTAGGTTAAATTAGGTTAATGCACAACAAAAAAATAAATTTAGATTTGAAAAAACAAGAAACAATAAAAAAACAGTAACGAATTATATAAAAATTAATTATGTAGAATTTCAAAATAATAATAATTTTTTTAGTAATGATAACAACTACATATTATAATAAAGGATGTATTTGAATTGCAAAATCACTATGAATTTGGAAATACCGTATTTATTACTGCACATGAATATTTATTAAAATCAATCAAATTAAAATTACAGAAAAATAAAACATTTGATCTAATGGTTGGTTCACCTATCCTCTTTGTAAATTTTTCAGAACTAATTCCTGAGCTTTGCATAAGAACATTGTTACCTAGAAACTATGGAGGTATAGAATCACCAACTGTTATGATAATTGATGGAAATACGAATAATTATAATCTATTAAATAAAATAGATTTTCATAATTGTGTAGAACAATCTCTAAAATATGGAATGGATATAAATTCAGTTTTGGAAAGAATAATCATAACAAGATCTTTTACTATTTATCAACTTGCAAATATAATAATTTATGACCTATCTAAATTAATTAAAAAATACAAGTCAAATCTTGTAATTATTACTATAGATTTATTTACCATAAATGAAAAACAATTTAATATATCTGAAAAACAGTGGCTCTTACACCACATTATCAAGAAGATTCACAATATTTCAGATTCTATAATTGTAGTATTTTCTTCTATAGAAATAGAAGGTTTTAGAAAAATGATTAATCATAAAAACATAGTTCATGAAATCATTGAAGATATAGATAAATGAGGTAAATGTAGAAAAATGGGGAGAACAATTCCACAATCTAGAATATCTTTGGCCATCGAAGAAAAAAGATGGAATATTTATCAAAAATATCTGAATAAAAAAGATAAGAAAATTTTTAAAAATATGATATCGACTATGTATTTTTTCAATTCTGCGTGTTCATATGCATTAAATTCACTTCAAATAAATTCAATTTTATTTTCTATAATACTACATCATCAAATTTTTTTAAAAAAAAAGATCATGTTTCAAATAGCATATCACAAGTATCATCATCATCGATAACATCAGATAAGAAAGTAAATATGTGTTCAAATATTTTTCCATATAATGATATTCTTACAAAAGAAATCGAATTATGGCAAAGTTATGCAGAATGTTTAAGAAAAAAAGATAGAGAACTATTTAACACCATGCTGAAAAATTGTTATAAATATTCGCAGGCAATAAATGCAAAAGGAAAATATTATTCTACAGTATCTATTCTTATGACAATTTTGCTTGAACATCATAAAATTATTCTCAACAATAAAATTGAAAAAAACAAGATTATTAATTATAATATAGATTATGTATATCCCGATAGTAACAATAATAATGATAATTAAATTGTGAATAAAAATAATATTGATCTCTGGCTGGCTTTTTGATTTATATCTGTCCAAAGAAGATGACAATAAAATGATTTTTTGGATCAAATTAGAAAATTCTAAAAATAACAGAAATAATAATTATATACGGATTGAAGAGAAATGGTATAACTTTTTTTATGTAGCATCAAATAAAAATACAAATCTTAAGCAGATTATACAAAACGAAAATGTACAGTCTTGTATTAATTCTTTTGAATTTGTTACAAAATTTGAGAAAATAACTGATAGAAAGAAATCAACAGTTCTTAAATTTTTATTAAATAATGATAAAAAGTTAAAATTAGCAAATTTTATCGAAAAAATAAATGGATATCAAGACTTCAGAATTTATAATGTGGATATATCACCTGAACAACAATATTGTTTTGAACATGATATATTTCCATTAGGATCATATGATATTGATAAAAGAAACTCCATTCTAAAATGGAAATCAAAAATTGGAGATAGTGTTTGGAACACAGATTACATTGTCCCTAATTTTAAAATAATACATCTAAAAATAAATTTTCAAAAAGGAAAAATTGTAAGACTAGAAGATAAATTACGATCGATTATAATTAGGTCATATAATAATGATAAAGATAACGATTATTTTAAGATAGAAAATAATTCCGAAGAAGAAATTTTAAAACAATTAATGAATATTATTGATTTTCTTGATCCTGATTTTATTTTAACAAATGATGGTGATTCTATTACTTTTCCATATTTGATTCATAGAGCAAAAATAAATAACATTAACTTGTACCTTGGTAGAGATACTAAAATACCATTAGCAGTAGAATCAAAAAGAAAAGAAATATCTTATTTTTCTTATGGTCGCATACACTTTAAACCGTCAACAATAAGATTGCATGGACGAATTCATATAGATTTAAGTAATTCTTTTATTTTCAGGACTGGATCAAATTTTGATAGTTTAGTTGAAATTTCAAGATTATGCAGAATGCCACTTCATGCAATATCAAGAGCTTCAATAGGAAAATGTTTAACAAGTTTACATCTTTATAATGCAACAAAAAGAGATTTAATTGTACCTTGGAAACCGACATTAAATGAACACCCAAAAACATTGATGGAACTTTATATAGCAGATAGAGGAAGTCTTATTTTAGAACCAGAAATTGGGGTTCATGAAAAAGTAGCAGAATTCGATTTTACTTCTCTTTATCCTTCTATAATGCTAAAGAGAAATATTTCTGCAGAAACAGTATTGTGTAGTTGTTGTTTTGATAATCCTAAATTTAGAGTACCAGAATTAAATTTTCATATTTGTAACAAAATTGGATTAGTACCAGAATCCTTAAAAATTATATTAGAAAAACGACACGCATATAAAAAATTAACAAGGAATACGAAGAACCAAATTCAAAAGCAAATTTATAATAACAGACAATCAATTCTAAAATGGATTCTTGTTACATCATTTGGATATCTGGGATTTAACAACGCAAAGTTTGGAAGAATTGATGCACATATAGCAGTTTGTGCCTTTGCAAGAAATATTCTTCTCAAAACAATGCATATTGCAGAAGATATGAATTTTGATGTATTACATGGAATAGTTGACTCTATATGGGTTAAAAAAAATGAAAATACAAGACAAGAAGAGTATTTACAACTTAAGAAAGTCATAGAAAATGATACGGACTTTGAGATATCGTTTGAAGGAGTATATAAATGGATTGCATTTCTCCCTTCAGAAATTAATACCCATTTACCAGTAATAAATAGATATTTTGGAGTTTTTGAAGATGGAAAAATAAAAACAAGAGGTATTGAATCAAGAAGACATGACACTCCATTATTCTTAAAACGATGTCAAAATGAAATATTATATATATTAAGTATAGGAAATTCAATAGAAGATGTTAAAAAAAATCAAATACCGGTGGTAATTAAAAAAATCAAAATATTTCTTTCTTTGTTGAAGAATCATAAAATAGAATTAAAAGATCTTGTTTTTACTAAACAGTTGTCCAAAGATTATAATCAATATAAAAATAGAAATACATTAGAAAATAGTGCAATAAAACAACTCGAAATAAATGGAGAAAAGCTGAAAGCAGGTCAAATAGTTCAGTATATTATAAAAAATTATTATGATAAATCTCCATTAAAAAGAACAATTCCTGTTCAATTGATTGATGATAAAACGGAGAATAATAAGAATATATATGATGTAAGAAAATATTCTGAATTATTGATTAATACATGTAATACGGTGTTACAATCATTTGGAATTATAGTCAACAAAAGAGACCAACATGTATATCAATTAGATAATTATTATTAATGACAATACTCTTATCGAATCAATTGATATTATATTTCTTCTTATCTATAGGTCCAATCTGTTTGATATGTTCAACCCAATCAGGAATTTTTGACGATGTTTTCGCTATTTTAAGTTCGATAAAATAATCAGTAGATCCATCTTTAAATACAACATCATATTCAATTGCAAACTGATTTTCATTTATACTATAGTCTTGAATTTCTTTATGATTGGTATTTTTTTCTGACAAATAATGAATATATACAAATTACTTCGAAATAAACTTGCTTATTTAATTTTCATGCTAATTCAGTTTCTAGATAGAACAAAGTATTTTAATCTATGAATATATTATTTGTTATTATTATTTATAACACTAAACAAAATTAGCAAAATAAAATAAAATAGAATAAAAAAAATATTATTGTATTATCTAATCTCAATTATGATTCGTTAGTATTTTATAGTTATTGAATTTTATTACTATTTTGGATATTACGTACCTGGTTCAAACACTAAATAAATAAGTAATAACAATTATAAGCTTAATAATATTACAGAAAATAGAATATCAACTAATATTAGTGATTTTTATTTTCTTTAAAAGTATCTTAATATGTTTGATGATCAGAATTCGACATTTCTTTTGAATATAATAAATACAATAATGTATTACCAGGGTAATTGATCTGAGATAATATATGAATAATATATCGATAAAGTATAAT
>JBNAIF010000098.1:0-16070 GCA_050043595.1 Nitrososphaeraceae archaeon
CTAACGACTTTAGTATTAACATTAACGGGAATGATCTAGATCCATCAAAGATAATCGGGAGTTCAGATATACAAAGCATTATGATAAAACCTGGAAATTATACTATATCTGTTGATGATACTTTAGGTTATAAACTACTAATGTCATCTGGATGTTCTGGAGTAATATCTGAATATAGTATAAAAGAATGTGTTCTGACGTTAGATGATCAACCTATCGATACTGCAAAAGTAAAATTAAACAATATTTTATCATCTACAAGTAGTTCAAATAATTTAACAAAATCCGAAAATATTAACATGAATAACATGACTTCAAATAATTTAACAAAATCCGAAAATATTAACATGAATAACATGACTTCCTCTTCAACGCAGTCTGATATTACCAACAACAAAATAGATCTCCGAATAATTACAAAGATAATAAATAATGATGGAGGAACGAACACCTCAGAAGATTTTAAATTGAAAATAACTAACGAAGACTTTTCTCCTGTATTTATTAATGGAAAATCACCATTTCAAAAAACTGAGATAAATGTAGGTGAATATGAAGTTTTGATTGAAAATCTAGATGGATATGAGATAACTAGTGCTACGCAATGCAAAGGAGTTGTAAAGGAGTCTGATCGACATAAGACGTGTATATTTGAAATTAATGATATCTCAAGATAGCCTATGAAATTTCTACATAACAATCTATTATAAAATTTCCATCAGATAATATTCAAAATTTTCTTATTCTTTTATTTTGAATCACTTTCATATCTAAAAATAATTGTAATTAAAAGTACATAACATATCTCGGTTGTGTATTAATATTAAAAAAATCTACTACTGTTATATATGAATAATATCACTCTGATTGCACTAATTGTACCTCTTGTTGTATCTGTACTAACGCCTAATGCATTTTTTGATTCAATATTGGCACAAAAAAAAGATATGCCATCTGAAAATATAGAAGATTCTATTAGTACTCTTATAGATAAATTGACTAGAGGAATTATTCTAGATTCTCCAGTCAAATCTATAAAAGAAAGTATGAATATGAATACAAGTACTATCATATCTACTCCAAATATTGAATCTACCAAGACCTTATCTACAAATTCTGATGAATCTAATAATATTAAAGCTAAAAATGATAAAATAATTACTCCAAATAATCAAAACCGTGATTTAAATATTGTTGTCCCAAATTCCGGACAAAATAAATTTATCGCTGAAATAACTAAAGTTAACAATCTAGAAGTTAATTCTGAAATAAACAAACCAATATTGATCCATAGTAATACAATAGATAATTTCAATAAAGAATTGATAAAATTTTGTGCCAATTTCGAACATGATTCATTTTCTTGCGTAGATGTAATAAAGGATTCATTACATGCAATCGAATTCACAAATTCTTATTCGGGAGCCACTCAAATGACTGTTCCTATAGGTGATTATGTAGTCAAATTAAATCTTGAATAATAATTTTTTTCTATCTATACTTTGTAATACTATTAATTAATATGTATTACTTACATGACTATTAATTTTACATGTTCTAACTTCTTATTTGTCTGGAAAATTCCGGTCATATTTTTTATACTTGTAGAATTACCTCTCAATAAAAACACTTCAACACATCTGTCATTATCTATTTTACTATGTAAATGTGTAGTAATAATTTCTTCATATTCATGTCTCATACTAGTAACTTGATCATCATCTCTTTCCTGATGTATTACTAATAGTAGTGCGCTTTGTTCTCCTATTAGATCCTGTCTCTCCTTGTGTTCAGCTAGTATATTTCTAATTCCTGCTCTAACAATCTCTGATCTTCCAGAAAAACCTAAATTTTTCTGCAATTTATTAATGTCATCTATAATATCATCATTTAGAGAAATGCTTACTATGGGCAACGAATTATTTTAATAACAAGTTCTATAAATTTTATCTTATTTATTCAATATAATAAAAAAATAATTTATAATAATATGCTTATTCACTTTTATTCTACAGTCTTTATCAAGTCTAATATATTGTTAAATTCCCCTATATCTTTTAGTTTGTGTGCATCACTTGCTAGATGAAATTTAATACCTTCAGTTTTAAAAATATATAACCACTTGATCGGAGGTGCATGATACTTTGCATTAATTTCAATTATTTTATTATTATCCAAGATTAATTTTCCTAATTCTCTAATTTCTTCATCCTCTATTTTGAATGATTGTTCTGGATATAAATGACCAATAACATTCACTTTTGGATTACATATTACAGATTTTAAAGCATTTAACCATACTTTTTTATTGTTATATTTAGTATGAAAGCTCGCAACTATAAAATATTTTTTTATGATATCTAGACAATCTATATCGCCATTTGAAAGAATTTTCGCTTCAAAACCGATAGTTATTTTCACATTGGTTTTTTTTGAGTATGTTAAAATTTCATTAATATATTTATCAATCCAATCAGATGTCTTACGTACATGTTCTGTTATAGCTATATTTTCAAGATTTTTCCTTTCTGCAGTTTTAATAATATTTGGAATAGTTAGATTTTTTTCAGAATGATCATTATAATTTGCATGAATATGATAATCAGATTTAAAGTCAATCATGTTTATATTTCATATAATTGAAATTATATAAATTGTATACTACATATAAATAACATAATTACGTATTTTTGAACATGGAACTGAGATATAAAAAATCAACAGACAAAAATTCTGAAGCATATCAAAATTTTATCATGTCACTCAGTTCAACATATGCTAAACGAACTTATCATGTTTTAAATAAATTTATTAAATTTATAAAACTTGATGGTCAAGATAAGTATAAAAAACTTGTAGAATTTGATATAAATACAATTGCAACTATGATTAAAGATTATGTAATAGATGCAAAAGAGAAAGGAAGATCACAACAAAGTATCAATATTGATTGTGCAGCAATAAAACACTTTTTTGAAATGAATGATATAGAAATTAAATGGACAAAAAAACTAAATAAATTCAAAAATATGAAAATAGACACAAAAAATAATAATGATGATAATGATACCGATAAAAAAGATAGAGCATACATAATGGAAGAAATAAGACAAGCATTTAATGGCTCAGAAGATCTTAGAGGAAGAGTTATCATTTCTATATTGACTTCCACAGGAATAAGAGTAGGTGCATTTCTATATCTTAGATTAAGAAATCTTGAACCAATTGGTGAGCATAACATCTATAAAATTATTGTATATGAAGGTGAAGGAAATGATGAATACTTTACTTTTTGCACTCATGAATGTAGACTAGAAATTGATAAATATCTAGATTATAGAAAAAGAAATGGTGAAACTCTGAAACCATCATCTCCTTTAATACGTGAAATATTCAATAAGAAAAAAAATATCAAAACAGCAAAACCTCGATTTTTAACTGACAAAAGTATAATGAACATGACAAAAAAAGCATTTGAAATTGATTCTGGAGTTCGAGAAAAAGGTACAAACAAGAAAAGAGAAGTTCCACTAAACCATGGATTTAGAAAATTCTATGAAACTACTGCATTTAACAATGGAATGTCTGTTATTTACGTCCGTAGACTTTTAGGACAAAAATCAGGTTTATAAGATTCATATTTTAAACCAACTTGGAAAGACTTGGAAGGTAATGACAAAATACCAGAATATCTTTCAATTGTCGATGATTTAACAATAAATGAAGAAAATAAACTACGAAGAGAAAATACTAAACTAAAGAAAGAACTTGATTTCACAGACAGAGAAATAGCAATGATGAAACATGGATTAAGAACTGTAGCAACGAAAATGGGTTTAGATTTAGAAAAATTAGACACAAAATTTATAGAAGAACATCATAACTAAAATCCTAAACCCTCTTAATTATTATTTTCTGTTTTTTCTATATTTTTTATTTTATGATCTGAAGTATCAAGGTTAAAGTTATCTACTTGTATTTGTGTTAATGATTCATCTGCTAGAAAATATTTCAAATATAAATCTCCATTTTTGTCTGCGGTATGTTCAATAAATGACATTTTATATTATAAATTTAAATAAAAAAATGTAGAGAACTAAATAATGGATAATTATCAAGTTCAAGGAAGGATGGGACAAGATGAACCTTTTGCATTTAATGATGAATTACCAGAGGAGAATACAATAACAGTCAAAGGTTGCGGTTGCTATTATACAGATAAAGAGTATCTTAACCTTTGTGATAAACACAAAGATGAATTTATTTTGAAATTATATAATGAGAAAAATAATAATTCGATTAATTAGGTAGAACTTTGAGCCATACCTGTTGCTGTAGGGTCTAGTTTTGCACTGACTATATTTTCTGCATTAATTATTTCTTCCAAGATATCTGTATTTTCACCATTATCATTAGGTATCATTTGTCTTAATTTTATCAATAAATTTTCAATTGTAATAATTTCACCTTCGCTAAATTGCACTATTTGAGGTATAATAACACTCAAATTTAGTTTAAAATAAAATAAGTAGAGAACTACATAGGCGTCAAAAAGGCATAGCGATACAATTGGAAGGTTCGAGCCTCGCTGGTATTCAATATATTTCCAGATCTAGCCTATGTAGTACCTGCCTATGTTGTGAATCGCTCGTGTAAAGTGCGAGCAACCAAATTACAAGATACTAGTAAATAAGGTTTCGGTAATTAAGGTTTTCAAACATAAAGCAATATACATCTACAACGTGGATGTGTTCCTATCCTGCCATTACGAGATAATTCACCAGGTAGTGGAATATTAGGATCATTAATTAGCCATTTTTGACCTTCTAATGGAAAGCAAATAGGACAGACCATTTCATCTTCAGCAGTTCGCCACATTACTATAGGCTGATTATTTGTTACTTGTGTTGTAGTATCAATAGGGCCTATTAATTCAAATACTGGAGCACTAAACCCTTCAAAAAAGGATCGTGTTAATTGTCTACCTTTTGATAATATAGATTTGGCTAGCATTGTTGTGATAGCAGTTCGTGCAAGACCTAACAATTTTCCAAGCGTTCCTTTGACCTGAACTGCAGCAGCACCTAGCAAATTGTTGTTTAAATTAAATTATCCGAAAACGTGAACATGCAGTACTAGAACTAGGAAAGGAACTAGGAATAAAAGAAAATAGACAAAGCATGTTTATACAGGTTAGGATTTTGTCATAGAATCTATAAATTTCGTAGAATGTTCTCTAGTGACGATGTAGATCTATTAGATATTGACAATTGTATAAGACAAATGCGACATATGGATGCGAAAAATGCAGACAAGATCTTTGGATTTATACAAAGAGCCTATGATATTGGGTTGGAGTATCGAAGAATATGGGTTTCAAACTCATAATTTTTTCTTTTTGGCTCAATTTTTTCTTGAACTGTGTTTATATATCGTCTAACCAACATATAATTGAAATTATATAAAATATATCATAATAATGATCATTTATTAATGAATAAGTATAATGTTCTGGTTCCAGGTGCAGGTGGAGCAGCAGGAATAAATACTATAAAATCACTCCGCTTATCGAATTTTAGCGGAATAATATTAGCTACCGATTCAGATAATTTGGCTCCGGGATTTTTTCTTAGTGATAAACATAGGGTACTTCCTAAAGCAAATGATACTTCATTTATAAAAATATTGTTAAATGTAATAACAAAGCATAAAATTAGTGTATTATTTCCTTCTTCTGGATATGATATATATCCATACAGCGATAATAAAAAACTACTTTCAGATTTCGGTGCCGAAGCAGTAGTCAGTAGCAGAGATGTTTTGGAAATATGCAGAGATAAATTAATGACATTTAAATATTTAAATAAGAAATTTCCATTTACAGAAACATATACAGATATAAATAATCATCAATTTCCTATACTCGCAAAACCTAGATATGGTAAAGGCAGTAAAAATATTTTCCTAATTAACAATGAAATTGATCTACAATATATTACTCAAAAATATACAGATATGTTATATCAAGAATATTTGCCCGGATTAGAATATACAGTTGATGTTCTCTCTGACCTAGATGCAAATCCTTTAATTGCAGTTCCTAGAATTAGACTTCAAACTAAAGCTGGGATATCTACTAAAGGTAAGGTTATTCGAGATAGTTATATCGAAAATATGTGTATGGATATTACGAAATATTTGGGAATTAAAGGACCATGTTGTATGCAACTAAAAAAATCCAAAAATAATGATCTTAAAATTATTGAAATAAACCC
Source organism: Nitrososphaeraceae archaeon (assembly GCA_050043595.1). Taxonomy (GTDB): domain Archaea; phylum Thermoproteota; class Nitrososphaeria; order Nitrososphaerales; family Nitrososphaeraceae; genus TH1177. Next base: position 6,276 of record JBNAIF010000098.1, read on the forward strand.
AAGATTAGGTGGTGGTACTATTTTTACTACTCTAGCAGGGGTGAACTTTCCATCCATGATCTTAGATATAGTTCAAGGTAATACTCCTATTATTCCTAAAATAAAAGAGATTACCATCTTGAGATACTTTGAAGAAATTGTTATTTCTTCTTAATCTTTGTTATAATCGGTTATTTTTTTTCCATATTTATTATTGCTATTTTAAATTTTCATCTCCATGTTTTATTCTTTATTGTAATTGCTGCATAGATTATTAACCAGCTTAGAATAAAAGTAGAAATCATTGTCATTAAAGGTCTATATTTCCATCTAGTATATCCGGGATTTCTTAACTTGACATCTATTCCATACATCATTCCAGTAAAAATAGCTCCACTTACATACAAGATACCAGTATAAAAATCTCCTATTGTAGGTAACAAAATTAATGATTTTATAACTATATACGGTCTAAATATTCTTATTCCAATTGTTAAATAATATAATATTGCAGCCGGTAATGGTCGTTTCCAATATATACTACCAGTTGCAAAAATACTTCTAATAAAACTTTTTCTCCACCTAATCTGTTGTTTTATAAGACTTAGCATTGTACGTGGAACTCCAATTTCAACTTTGATGCTAGGTGAATATTTAATTTTCCATGTATATTTTTTTGAATAAATTTCTTTTATTTCTTTGTCGTTTTCATATTTTTTAGCATTATTATCTTTATTATTTCTTTTATTTCTATTTGATTCTCCCAAAATAAATGCTGTAAGTCGTCTATCTGTTGCGAATTTAAATTCTGTTCCAAGAAATTTATCATGTGCCCAATCATACATATGATGTTGAATTGCTTCTCTTCTGAAAATAGACAATGCTCCAGAACAACAAGTTAAAGATGAAAATGAACTTTCCATCCCTTTCAGAATTCTGAATTGACCATCAAACCAAACATCTTGAATTTTTTCTAATATGTTTCCATTTTCAGCATCTCTAACTTTTCCATGTGCTGTAACTGCTCCTATTTCTTTATCAGAAAAGAAAATCTTCACTGCGTTATCTATTGCATCTTCTGCCATGTTACAATCACTGTCCATAAAAACATAGAATTTACCTTGCGCAATTTTTGTGGCTACTTCTATAGCTTTCTTTTTTCCTACGTTTTCTTTCAAATGTATTATTTTTAAGCTTGGATAATTACTTTGTATCTTGTCTAATTTTTGTGGAGTATCATCTGTACTAGCATCATTTACAACAATAATTTCCTTATTGGGGTATATGGAATTGATACATGACATAACACAATTTTCTATATTTTCTTTCTCATTTTTTACAGGAATTATTATGGAAACAAGATTATTTTTATAATCTATGATAACATTTTCATTTTTTATTTCTTTATACGGATCTTTATACTTTAGAAATGCAAAGAAAAACATATTAAATAATATCAAAGTAGTCAAAAAACTATATAAACCAACAACAAAATCTACAACAAAAATCATAAAATATATCTTAGCTAATAATACTGAAGATATCGTTATCAATATTATATATCGTACTGTCCATCTTTTTTTACTCATTTCATAAAATTTTTGATTACTTTCTTTGATTATCATTTTTATCATTCTATTGATATAATTTTTTCTTTATTCTAATTTTTAATTATTAATATGTTGAGTAGAATATTTTTAATTTAATAATCATAAAAAGTTAGTTATACTGTTCTATATTTATTAAATATATCGTTACTTATGACTAATATTTATTAATAAACATATATATAGTTAATATTATTTACATTTTTGATGTTGTTATATTATGAATATTTTTTAAAGTTCTCAAATCTTAATTTTATTTTAAATATTTTGGGGGAATCGAATTGGAGATATTAAAAGTAGAAAATCTTTCCTATAAATATTCAGATAGTTATATATTAAACGATATTTCATTTTCTGTTTATCAAGGCGATTTTTTAGGAATTATTGGTCCTAATGGAGCTGGTAAAACTACTCTTTTTAATTGTATGTTGGGATTTCTTAGTGATTATTCTGGAAACATCATATTTTTTGGCCAAAATATTCGTAAGATCAAATATATCAAAGAGATAGGTTATATACAACAAGAGAAATCTATCCCTTCTAATTTTCCTATTACTGTGAAGGAATTAATATCATTGCCTATGACTAAAATTCCAAACAAGAATGAAACAATAGATTCTATTCTAAAACAAACTCGCCTGGATAAGTATAAAAATACACAAATTGGACAATTATCAGGTGGTGAGCAACAAAGATTACGTATATCAATAGCACTTGCAACTAAACCGAAAATTCTAATTTTAGATGAACCTACTAACGAATTAGATCATGAAAGTCAGCATATCTTTTATTCTTTATTAAGTGAAATAAATGAACGAGATAATATTACTATCATATGGTCTTCTCATGACTTAGATGCTGTAAATAAATTTGCCAATAAAGTTGCTTGCATAAATAGAAAAATGTTTTTCCATGGCAACTCTGATGATTTCTTCGACGATCCAGATAATCTTAAAAATTATTCTGAGTATAGCATGCAAAAACATATGCATTTTCATAATTCACATTTTTAACCAAATTATGTTAGATTTATTCGAATTTTTATCTTATGGTTTTATGCAAAGGGCAATTTTGTCTGGTCTTGCAGTAGCTAGTGTATGTTCGGTATTAGGTTTATTTTTAGTGTTAAAACGTCAATCTTTGTTCGGTGATGCATTATCTCATATGGCATTCGGCGGTATAGCACTTGGTTCATATATTAATGTCTATCCGATTTGGACTGCAATTGTTATATCAATTTGTTCTGCAATATCATTAAGTAAATTACAACGAATTTCACGTCTTCCACCAGAATCATTGATTGCGGTTATGTTATCTTCCGGATTAGGAATTGGTGTTCTTTTGATAAGCATGTCGGATGGATTTACCCTGGATCTTTTTAGTTTTTTATTTGGAAGTATTTTATTAATTAATTTTGAAGAAATATTATTAATTCTATTTGTTTCCACAATTGTAATATTAATTATTATATTATTTTACCATAAATTTGTATATATTATTTTTGATGAAAAGCAAGCTAAACTTAACGGTATTAATATTAACTATTTTAATTATCTTTTTGCTTCTTTATCTGCAATCACAGTAATAGCTTCTATGAAATTAGTAGGAATATTATTGATATCTTCTTTACTCGTGCTTCCAAATATTACTGCATTACTTTTTAAACGTGGTTTTAAGCAAACAATTGTGATTTCGTTACTACTATCCAATTCTTCTGTTTTTTTGGGTATCACATTGTCTTATTTTATTAACTTGGCTCCTAGTGGAGCAATAGTTATGACATCTATCTTTTTATTTATTTTAGTTTTATCTATAAAGAAATTGATGTCATCTAAATAATATTTTACTTTTGTATCCTAACTTATATCTTGAATAATTTGTTCAAATACATCATATGGATAAGCTCCTTGTATTGCTACTGGAATAGTACCATTGTATAGTATAAAGGACGGTGTTGCAGTTAATCCTATCATTCTAGCTAAATTATTGTTCTCATTTACTACCTCACTATATTTGTGATCTTCTACACATTGAGAAAATTGTACTAAATCTGGAACTCTGATGTTATTTGCAAATTGCTTGAGACTTTCTTTGGTGATCCATCCTGTATTTTCACCTTCTGCATTATTATATAATTCGTCGTGGTAATCCCAATACTTTCCTTGTTCTGCCGCACAATATGATGCTTCTGCTGCCAATGTTGATACTCTATCTGAAGGAAGATCATTTACAACTAAATCTTTAAAGATTAATTTAGCCTGACCTGTATCCACAAAATTTTCTATAAATTTATCTCTGGTTTCATCATGGAATCTCTTACAAAATGGACATTGATAATCTCCAAATTCAATTACTGTTATTTTTGCATCATCTTGTCCTATTGCAGATATATTTTGAGTAATTGGAGTTACTAACATATTGATAATTTCCTCAACATTTTCAGGATTATTACTCATACTATTATTTGGACCAAAAAGATTCACTGATCCCACCAATGTACCTGCAAACATTATAACCATTAGAGAAATTGCCACAATTACTATTTTTTTTCTCTTCAATATTTTTTAAAATCAACTTTCAAGTATTTTAATCTTCCAAATTAATTTCAGAACATATAAATGCTCTATTTTAATTATTAAATATATGTCAGATAGTGTTATAGGAAGTGTTTCATATGATTGTATGAGATGTGGCACTAGTGTAAGTATTGAAGAATTATCTACATTACCAGAAATCAAATGTATATGTGGATTCAGAGTTTTTCGTAAGGCAAGACAACCCGTAGTAAAACAAATAAAGGCTATATAATTTAACTAATTTTTAATATCATCAATTTATCTTTTAATTATAACGAATCATCTAAATATTTGTTATATGTTGTATTATACATAGTGATAATATGAAAGTTAAGTGTCCTGATTGCGAGAAGATAGCATTATTATCGGATGATTTTTCTTTCGTAAAGTGCGAATATTGTTCTTTTGATATGACATATGGTGAATATGTACGATATATTGCATATAAAGATGCAAGATATAGTGATATATTGAATGATTATAAAAAAGATTTATGATGAATTTCTATTTTTTCTAGCGAGTTTTTGTTTTGTCTTCAACTATTCAAAATCTAGACAATTGATTATACGATATAAAAACGATTATTGCCATTATTACAAAGTTAATATATTCGCAATTAAATCTCCCAACATAAAGATAGAATTTCTGATTGTGGGTTCTCTTGCTTTTATATTATTTGTAGGTAAAAATAATTCTATCAAGAGTTATTATGTAATCTACTAATACAGTTACTAATTTTGAAAATGTTTTTCCAATTATGAATGCAATAGCAAAACCTATCACTCAAACTTTTGAGTTTACGAATTCACTAAATGGAAATCCTTTTTTCATCATTTTATTCATATTTTAGTGTTTAATTTTGATTTTTTTACAATCATTATTAATATTTTTCAATTATGTAATCAATTTCCATAGTTTTCTATTTTGATCTTATGATAATTAATCATTTTTATAATTCCTAATATTATGTATTATTAAATGAGTCAAAACGAAACAAAAATCAATCAATTAAAACCAGGTATGAGAGGTGTTAACGTTCAAGCAAAGGTAGATAGTATTTCTGAACCACGTACAGTGAATTTGCGTAATGGAGGTACTGCCCAAGTAGCAGATGCACAAGTATCTGATGAAACAGGAACTATAAAATTATCATTGTGGGACGATCAAATAAATGCTGTAAGTGAAGGTGATATGGTGTCAGTTGAAAATGGTTATACTCATGCATTTAGAGGAGAAACTAATCTCAACATCGGTAAATATGGTACTTTAAAAAAGACTTAAATCATGATATTTTAACCTAAAATATTATTTGCTGAGTTTAATTTCTTGTAATTTTAGAGTATATTCTTATTTTTCTATTAACCAAATTACATGTTGAGTTATAAAAGGGTAATAATTAATCTGGGATATGAATAATAATATCGATACAAAATTTATTGATAAACTACCTAGTGGAAATTTAGATGAAATTAATGTAGTTATTGAAATTCCAAAGGCAAGTAATGTTAAATATGAAGTAGATAAAGAAACTGGTGTATTATCTATTGATCGAAAATTATTTACAGCTATGTTTTATCCTTTTAATTATGGATTTATACCTTCTACCCTAGAAGATGATGGTGATCCTGTTGATGTTCTAGTTTTAAGTGACTTTTCTGCCTTCCCATTATCTGTACTCAAATCTATTCCTATAGGAGTTTTGTTGACTGAGGATGAAGAAGGTCAAGATTCTAAGATAATAGCAATTCCGATTAAAAAAATTGATCCAACTTACTCTGAAATACAACGAATAGAAGATATCCCTGATAATATTAAAAAACAGATTGCACATTTCTTTGAACATTATAAAGAATTAGAAGGTGGCAAATATGTTAAAATTTCTGGTTGGGGGAATAAAGAAGAAGCAATTAAAAAAATTTCTGATTCTATAACAAGATTTAAAAAAAATAACATGTAGAATTCAATTTTTATAATGCCCTAAACTGGTCACTCCATTTCTTGTATGCATCGATCATTTCTATACTCACACTTGGTTTTCTAATTTTTATGATTTCTTTAAAATCATTCATAGAAATAAGACGAGGATAAGATTTCAATTCCAATGCTTTTCCACTTTCAAATAATTCATTTACTACTCTAAGCTGTGCAGCTTGGCATATATCTTTAATATCACTCGCACTATAACCTTCAGTTAATTTTGATATCTCGTCAATTTTAAGATTTTTTTCTTTCTTCAAAGGATTAGTATATTGTTTAAATAGATAATTTCTGGACCTTTTATCTGGGAGTGTAACATAGATTCTTTTTTGAAACCTTCTTAAAAAACCAGCTTCTAAGCTCCAAGGTTTGTTGGTTGCACCAATTACATATAATTTTGATTCTTTTGATTTGGCATTTATTCCATCCATTTCAGTTAAAAATTGATTTTTGACTCTTACTTCTCCACCCACTTCGCTATTTCTTGTTCCTAATAATGAATCTATTTCATCTACAAAAAGTAATATAGGAATATTTTCATTTTCATATAGGTTATTAGCCATCTTGAATAATTTTGATATGTTTTTTTCAGCTTCGCCTAACCACTTGCTCATCATAGATGCAGCATCCACATTAATAAAATATCCATCAATTTCTGCTGCTGCTGCTGCTGCTAATAATGTCTTTCCACAGCCTGGTGGACCATGCAATAATATACCTCTTGGCCATCCAAGCGGAAATAAATCTGATCTTTTAGTAGGATATACAATCGATTCTTTCATTGCTCTTTTTGCATCATCTAATCCAACAACTTCTTCCCATGATAACTCGGGTTTTTCTTTCATGATTAAATTTTCAATTTCTTCTGATGATGATTGTTCTACTTTTTTCTTAATTTGTTCATTTTTTCTTTCCTCTGGTTTTACATTAGCGTTACTATCGTCTATAGATTCAGTTTTTTCTTCATATATTATGGGAGATGTCTTTAAAGATTTTATTCTATTTAAATAAGCATTAGATCTTTCTATATAGATTTTATTTAACTTGTATTCCGGATAAATCTGAATTAATTTATTTAACGATTCTATCGCTCTTTGATAAAGTTGAATAGCTTTAAACCTGGATCCCTGTGAATCCAATCTTATAGCTTCTGCAGCGAATTTACTAGCATTATTTTCTAATTCTTGTGGAGCTAAAATCATTTCCCTTTGATAATAATATCAATATCATGGATTTTTAGTACTATTATGTAAATGTAATTTGCCAAACAAAGTAAAAAAGATGTACAAACTTTTGTCATTGTACTAGATGTTTTGATTATTTTATGATTTTATTGAAAATATGAAGAAATCCTGTTTTGTACTTTTTTCTCATTTACATTTTTTTTAAATGTATTTCCTAACATATTTACAATTTTAGTATCTTTAGTTTGTTTAATGTACACTACATATACTAATGCTTCCTCTTTGTTATCTGATTTTCTTAATACCCTTCCTATTCTTTGTACTAATTGATTAATATTATATGTATTTGACATTATTATTGCAATTCTTACAGATGGAATATCAAATCCTATTTCCAATGTATGCACTGATAGCAATATGGAAAAATTTTTACCCCACATATCCAAAATATCTTGTCTTTCTTTTTTTCTTATTTTGTTAGTTATTATTTTTGATAAAATTTTCTTTTTATTTAAAACATTACTTATTTTTTCTAATGATTCTATCGTTTCACTAAAAATCATTATTTTTTCATTTTTATGCTTTTGTATAATATCAACAGTAGCATCAATTTTATATTTTGATTCTACAAGTAATTTTTTTCTTATTCTAACGTTTTCAAACCATTGTTTTGCTAACCTTGATTTGTTCCCACCAAATCTTAATAATTTGGAAATTTTCGATGGATCAGAAGATCTCAACATAAATGAAATATTTTTTATTTTTATAGATACTTGATCATATTGAATTTTTTCATCATTAGTAAAATTAACAGGTTGTACGATTATTCTTGGCTTTGTTAACCTTCCATCATTTACTGCTTCATCAATGGAATATTTCTTTACCGGAGGTGCTAAAGATAGTATCTTCGAATATTTTGGATCTTGTTCGTCAATTGTTGCTGTTAGACACAAAATAGCTAAACTTGGATGTTCTACAATTACATCAAAAATTTTACTATATTTTATAGCTGTCTGACTAACTAAATGTACTTCGTCTAAAATAATCATATCAAAATTACGTATAATCTCCAAATTTTTTACTAAACTTTGGTATGTACTTATCGTAATCTCTTTAATTTTTTTATGTTCACCGTAATAAGTACCTACAAGTTCTTTTTTTATTCCATAGTTTTCTAATCTTTTTATATTTTGTTCGATTAAAATAATTCTAGGAACTAAAAATAGAATATTGAATATCTTCTTTTGCGACAGAATTTCACTGGCTTTTTTTGCGCATTCTAAAGCAATTTCTGTTTTACCTGTTCCTGTACTAAATATTATTGAACCTTTGTAATTATTGTCTATCCATGATTTTACTGCTTCTTCTTGATCTTTTTTTAATTTGAAAGGAAAATGTAAATTAGAAATTAAAGACAAATAAAACAATTTTATCTTTATAAAATATAAATCTACATAGAATAAAATTTGGAAAATTGATTAAATAAAATAAAATATTCAAATATATTTTCGTGATAGTTATCACATTTTATTGAAACTTTTTGCTTTTATGCTTAAACAAGATGATCCAAATAAATGTACTGCTGCTAAGCTAGCAAAGTTCGGTCTTATCATTCCTGTTAACTATATTCCAAGATCTAGCATAGTTTTGAATCCATATTCTGATATTGTATTATCTAAAAAAGATGCATCTATCTATAATTCTATTTGTGCTATTGATTGTTCCTGGAATTGTATTTCATCTGCTATGCAGAAATTACCTATAATAAAGAATAAGGTTTTTTCTAGAAAATTGCCATTATTATTGGCAGGAAATCCAGTAAATTATGCTAAAATAGGAAAATTATCTACTGTTGAAGCGCTTTCTGGTTCGCTCTATATCATGGGTTTTAATGATATTGCTGATTCATTATTAAACAAATTCAAATGGGGCCATACATTCAACGAGCTAAATCGAGAATTATTCAAAGACTATAATTCTGCAAGAAGTTGTGACGAAATAATTAAAATTGAAAAAGAATATTTTCCAAATATATACTAGCACAATTTAATAATATATTGTGAGCTAGCGTGCAAGTTACTCTAAATGAGAGGAAACTCCTCACTCAAAACAGGCGCCCAAATTAGCGATAATTAGTTGGAGACAACTGGCTACGTAACAGAAAAGATATCTAGTATGAGAGTTTCTATCTATGATGGTTGATAACCTGAGATTTTTGTACTAGAATGAAACTTACGACCTGGGTGGAGCAAGGCCGAATATGGTATAAAAGTTCCTGTACTTGCCTAGGTTGGCCGCTCAGCGAAATCTTGCTTAAAACAAAAGGAGGGTTACTACTAGCACACAACTCTTTCACATGAGGGTTCCAACAATAATTATTTAATCTAGATTGGCAAATAATAGAACATAATTGGCATATATTACAACAAAAGAAGAATCAAAGAAGATAGATACAATAACAAAATCTTGTAG
>JBNAIF010000099.1:0-3458 GCA_050043595.1 Nitrososphaeraceae archaeon
CATTGATATCTATAAGAAAGATGTGTCCAGCGCCATATATTTTTAATAAACAAACAAGCATAATACCTACAGGACCTGCACCAAAAACGGCCACATCATCACCCTTATCAATATTGATTTTATTTAATGCTCTTATACAACAAGCTACAGGTTCTATTAATGCTGCATTTTCAAAAGATAAATTGTCGGGGATTTTCAATACTCCACCTCTTTCAACATTCCATCTTGGAACTATAAATTTTTCTGATAGTCCACATGGATTTAAATTACTTTTTTGATAATATGAACACATTGTAAAATCACCGTGTCTACAATAATGACATGAATTACAACTAACGTGATGATGAACAAAAACTCTATCACCAATCTTGAAATTAGAAGATACATTTTTACCAACAAAAATTATATCGCCAGAAGGTTCATGTCCAAGTCTAGATGAAGACATTCCGTAACTTCCAAAAACTTTTTCCAAATCAGAACCACAAATACCACAAGCCCGCATTTTGACAACTATATCACCATCAGAAGAAGTCTGAATCATGTTATCAATGATGTGTACTTTTCCATTTGATGTTATCTGTGCCGTCTTTACGCTAGTATTCATCTTTCTATTGAGATTGTAGTAGTAGCATAAATATTAATTATTGATATCGTTAAAATTTTTTTTCTTGTTTTTAAGTCTAACTTACATTCAAGTTAATTAATTTTCAAGGTACTTGTTTGGCTTTCGTAAAAAAATTCGTTTACACCCTTCACAACAAAAATGATATATTCCTCCTTCATATTCTAATTTTACGGCCATTTCTTCGTCCATTTCAATTCCACATACAGGATCTACCGGCATATATTCAAAAATATTAATATCCTATTTCTATTTATTTTTTGATATTTGTTTGGCTTTAAATAAAACAATTTGAATAATTATACTGAAAGATTTATTATTTAAAAAGTAAACAATACTTAACAACAAAGATCTTATTAAATACTAATCTAAGTATATTTTCATGTCTTACCCATCAATAGAAATTATTTGCGGTAAATGTGGTACGAAGATCAATAAAATGATCAATCTGAAATCAGTTAAAGACAGCATTAGACCTTTTAGTGCGAGATGTAACAAATGTGGAGTATCTTTAAATCCATCAGATTTTACAATCGATGCAATAAAACAATAGTTGATTAACATGACAATATTACCTCATTTTTTTCAAAAAATTAATTCTAAAATAATTAAAATTTTTATCTAGATAAATCAAAGAATTAACTCAAGAATAAAAGAAAAATCACAAATATCTATTAAAAAAAATAATATTTCATTATAAATAAATTTGACAGAAAAATATATTTGGATTAATATTTGAGATCAAATAACCCTACCAAAACATAATATTAATTTAATATTAAATATGGAAAAAAGATACTTTTATCATTTCAAAGATTCAAAAGAGATAATTAATAAAATAATTCATTTGAAACTTTGGATTAGAAATTATTTAATCATTTTGGTAGTTAGTTATTTGAAGTATTGAAATTTATTTTACAATATTAAGGATTATAGATATAATAAAACTAAGAAATATTGAAATTCCTACAATCCTTGAGAAAACTATTGTATTTTTAATTGCATCTACTAATTTATCATGATTTTCAAAATCTTCTCTCAATCTTTTGACTGCTTTATAGGCAAAAAATATACCTAAAAATGACAAAAATGCATAAAGTGATAAATATTCTAGAAATATAGAAAAAATAATTAAAGAATAAATAACAATGATAAAAAATGGAAAATATGAAGATCCTTTCTTCTTTCCTAACAATATAACTAATGTTCTTCTTCCTTTTGATCTATCTGCTTCATAATCTGGAAATGAAGCAACAAATAAAACGATGGAAGATAAAGAACCTATGATTATCGAAATTGGCAATAAAGATAGATCAATAGTTTGGACTTGCACATACACAGTACCTATCACTATCATTGCACCTTTTATCGCAACTAAAAGTTCACCTAATCCTACGTTTACAATAGTAGTAGAATAAAAGTAAATTGAAACTACAGCTATTGCAAGAATTATAGCAATAAAAAATCCACTTTGCATTACAAAATATATTCCTATTGTAATCCCTAAAATTAAAAAAATTAAACCCATTCTATATGCCATTTTTGGTGATATTTTATTTTCTGGCAAAACCCCAGTTCCACCACTATATTTAGTTCTTTTTGTGCTAGTATCTATCCCTCTTTTAAAATCCCAATAATCATTGAAAACATCCACACTAGCGTGGAGGAATATAACTCCTATGTATGTAAGTAAAGCTGCAAAAAAATCAAAAATCATGTAATTATAATAAGCGTAGGTTAATCCAACAGTAATTCCAATTACCGAAGCTAGTAGAAATTTTATCCTAATTATTCGAAGCCATACAGAAAACATTGTTATTCTTTGTTATAATTAACAGACAAATCTTCATACTTTTTAATAAATCTAATCAAAAATTCCATATTCACTAAAATAAAAAATATGGATTGAACCCTTTTAATAAAAAATAAATTTTATTTTTTATTATCATTCAATAAGATTTAACTGACTTTAAACATTGATAAAAAATATCTATTGATAATAACAAATATTACAATAAAAAAAGACATATAGTTAATATTTTATATTGTAATAAGAGAATATCTAAAAATAATGCAATTTAATAGTCTTTTTTAAATGTTTGCGATAATATATAAATTATCTATTATTTTAAAAAAAAATGATGTTTTATGTTTAAACTTTTTACTATTAATCAAGCTAATGAAATATTACCAGAAGTCAAAAAAAAATTTAAAGAGGTTTTAAACTATAAAGAACAAGTTCTTTCAATTCAAGAACAAATACAACAAGTTCCTGATTCGAATAATTTCTTCAAGAAATTCCTAGAAAAAAAACAGGAATTAAATAAGATGGTTTCATTGCTTTACAAATCTATTGAAGAATTAGAAGATATGGGAGTAATGATAAAAAGCGTTGATGAAGGACTTTTAGACTTTCCATCTATAAAATCAAAGCAAGAGATTTGGTTGTGCTGGAAATTTGGAGAAGAAGAGGTAGGATTTTGGCATGGAAAAGATGAAGGATTTACCGGAAGAAAACCAATACCTCAAAATGGTTTTGAAAATTTTGATGACTTCTCTGATTTAAGATAGAAAGAAGAGGCATTTATTCTATAACAATATATACTAACACATAATATTGAATTTTTTGAATCATATAAAAAATATAGAAAAACTAGAAAAATTTCCTAATGATATTGATCTTTTTAAGACGTCCATAAGTACATTAGAATTTGCTCTAAAATCTGTTGATCCTGGAATTTTAATTAAAAATGCTCTTTCTCTAGATAAAAAATCAAATATATTACATGTTAAAGATACAAAAGAAAATATTTTGAATATTAAATTAGACTATTTC
>JBNAIF010000100.1:0-10394 GCA_050043595.1 Nitrososphaeraceae archaeon
ACTGCTTTTAATGTAAGCAATACTGATACCCCATCATCACTTCCAAAGATAGCAATGTCTGGTGATAATGTAGTTATCACTTGGGAGGAGAATATTCCAGTAGGCGATGAAATCTTTGCAGCAACAAGTACTAATGCTGGGTCTACATTTGGAACTGCTTTTAATGTAAGCAATACTGATACAAGCTCATCTTTCCCAGAAATAGCAATGTCGGATGATAATGTAGTTATCACTTGGATGGAGGGCATTTCATCATTAAACTTTGAAGTCTTTGCAGCAACAAGTACTAATGCTGGTTCTACATTTGGAACTGCTTTTAATGTAAGCAATACTGATGTAGATTCAACTTTCCCTAAAGTTGCTATTGGATAAAACATTATCTTTTTGTTTCTACTATTTTCATAGTCAGATAAATCTACATATACAAATAATTTAGTTCTTAATCTGTATTCTACCTATTAATTATCTTTTATTTTGACTTAATAATTAAAACATAAATTAAAATTATTAATTTTTAGGTCAAACTATTTCTACTGATTTAAATATAATTAGCTGATAAATTTATTCTAATCTTGTCATAAAATATACATCAACTTGAATTAAATTACTGTCTATCAAAAAATCTATTGAATTTTCTAAATTCTTTTGAAACAGATTCATGTGAAATTTCTCACAACTCCCAGCGAAATACTTGGTATAATAATTCAGAGAATAATTTTTAAAATAAAATTATTTCTGCTATTTTCAATTATTTGAAAATTAGAATCATGATAATGAATACCGAGTATTTTTAATTTTGTACTAATTTAATTTATCACTTGAAAAATTCAGAAATTTCTGTCTGTCTTTTTCTTTTGGAATTTAATTCTTTATTGATTTTATAATTATTACCAAATTTTGTATTTTCGAATAAATGATTAGGAATTTTATAATCATGAAGAGGAAATTTGTTTATTTTATCTTCTTGATTTAGCATTTCTGAAAGTAATTTTGCTGATTCTGGACCAAAACCAGCATAATGGTTATTTGCAGATACTATCGCCATGTTTACATTGGTTTCTTTTCTTTGAATATCTAACAACATCTTGGACCACAATTGCATCTCATCTGTTCTGTCTACCATTATTTTTCCAAAGTTCTTTTCGTCTATACTTCTATTTCCAATCAACCTTAGGTAAACAAAATCCGTCGTAACAATTGGTGGTGTAACAAGTTTATCTCTTTGACTCCATACTAGACAATAATTATTTTTCTTAAAATAGTTGTATGCAAGTTCATTAAACCAACTAGTATGTCTTGTTTCTATTGCATATCTGTACGAGTTATCTAATTGATATTCCATACTTTCTAGAAATTCCAAACCTTTTACTATATTCAACCATGGAGGTAGTTGTATCAAAAATGCAACTATCTTTTTTTGTAGAGGTTTCATAACTTTATAAAATGAATTTAATTTTTCTGAAAGGCTGGATAGATTTCTCTTATCATGTGTTATTTCCTTTGGAAATTTAACTGCAAATTTAAAATTATCTGGAGTTCTTTTAAACCAATTTTGAACCATAATATGAGATGGAATTCTATAAAATGTAGAATCGACTTCTACGAATTTGAAAATATTTGAATAATAAGAAAGCCAATATTTATTATCTAAATTGTTTGGATAAAACGTTCCTTTCCATCCTTCATAACTCCATCCAGAACAACCTAGATAAAATTTCAATAAATTAATTACTGTATTGATTACAAAAACCTTTTCGAAAAAAATAACAAAATAAAATCATTATAGGATAGAAAAAGATTATTCTGAAATTTTATCCAGATTCTTGTACAAGATTTTTCATAGTAAGATATAGTAGAGAAAGTTCTAACCAATTTCATAAATAGAATGTTCTACCTTTACTAGGTCATCATGTATAAATATATATCTATTCAGATTATAAAACCAATATTTATTGCATGTTTAATAATTATCTTGCTATTTAATATAAACCAATATACTGACACATTTGCAGAGATTGAAAGTTATGATGAAAATATCATAATAGAAGAGATTGTAGATGGGCTTGATTTACCTACAAGTATGTTATTCATAGATGAAAATAACATTATTGTTTTAGAAAAAGATACAGGATTTGTTAAATTAGTCAAAAATGGACAACTTGAAAATGATCCGATTTATCAAGTAAAAGTCAACAATATAAGTGAAAGAGGTTTATTAGGAATTACAAAATTGATTCATCACGATGAGACTTCAATTTATTTGTACTATACAGAAGATCAAATTAATAATGTCAAAAACGTGATCTATAAGTTCAAATGGGATGGAAGAACACTTGTAGACAAGAATAAGGTCATAGAATTACCTGCGGGAAATCCTGGACTCGATCATAATGGTGGAAAGATAAAGATTGGTCCAGATAATTACTTATATGCAGTGATAGGAGACTTATATCATATAGGAAACCTCCAGAATTACAAGAATGGAAATGTTCCTGATGATACAAGTGTAATACTCAGAATTGATCCGATAACTGGAAGTCCAGCATATGACAATCCATTTATAGATAAAAATCATGAAGACATATCTTTAGATAAATATTTTGCCTATGGAATAAGGAGTAGTTTTGGAATAGGATTTGATCATATTAGTAAAAAATTATGGATGACAGAAAACGGTCCAACGCATTTTGATGAAATTAACTTGGTTGAACCAGGATTTAATAGTGGATGGATGGAAATTATAGGTCCTGCAAGTAAACAAGATAAGCAAGAATTAGAAGATATTCTGGTTAATTTTAAAGGATCTAAATACTCAGATCCAGAATATAGTTGGAAAGATCCGATAGGTGTTACGGATATAGAATTTTTAAATTCAGATAAATTTGGGGAAAAATACAATCATGGAATGTTTGTTAGTGATATTAATAATGGAAACATATATTTCTTCGAGTTAAATGCAGACAGAAATGCAATAAAAATAAACACCGAAAATACGAAAGATTTAGTTGCTGATAATGATGAAGAGGCGTCATCAAATATTTTAATTTCGGGATTTAATGGAATAACTGATCTTGAAACTGGTCCAGATGGAAATTTATATGTTCTATCATTTGGAGATGGGAAAATATTTAAAATTAGTTATATGAAAGAAAATAAATTAACTATCTAAATTATTTTTTCCTATTACAAATCTTATTTTTGAATGTCAATGATTTTATTATTTAAATGTCACAGGATACAATTTATTGAAATCCTGTCAACATGTTTCTTTCGTACTACAAATTTGTGTCAAAAACAATTCACTATCCTCCGAGCCCATCAAATAAAATAATCTGAAAATAATATTGAAAGACATAATATTATAGAAAACTATTATTTTGAATTGTTTTAACTTCTTTTGTACAAAATTTATCTTGTTAAATTTTGCTAATGATTTTTAATGATACATTGAATAGATTGTTGCTACCTACTCCATAAATAGAATATTTTCTTTTTTTTTATGAACATGAATTTCAAATTTGGAATGTTTTCAGTATTAGTACTCAGTGTTATGATTTTATTAATTTCAGCAACTTCAATTGCTAATGCACAACAATATGATGACAGATACCATTATGAAGACGACATATATTATTATGAAGATTATAATCAATATGTATCTGATGAAAAAGATGATTATTATTATCCACCAGCACATAAAGACAAAAAAGAAAATAAAGAACCACCAATGCTTTTGGTAAATAAAGAGATACTATTTTGTGATACAATAGCAAATGGAACTAGTATATCCTGTATTGAAGAATTAAATAATAGCAATAATATTTTTGTTCCAACACCAAATAGCAATAGATACGTACAAGATTGTACTGATATGCAGTGTGAAGGAATCAATCCATCACTTTTTAATATTAAAATAACTGACAATATAGAATTTCCAGGTTCCGAACAAGGTACAAAATTAAACTTTAACGGAGAAAAATTCACAGTTACTGAGGAATTTATTAAAACTGAATTATCTGATGATATTAAAAAAATATGCCAAGATTCAGGATTTGATGAAGGGGGAATTATTATCAATTCATTTAATGATGAAACTAATAATGAACTGAAAGAATTTGCAAGTTGCGTACTTTTTGAAGGAGAATGTTCAGATATTGTCCAAAATAAAGAACTAAAAGAATGTACTGTTGAGAATTATGTAGTAGCAATAGAAGAAGAAGATGTTAAAAATGTAGTTATTACTTGGACAGAGAGACTTCCAGGATTTAACGGTGAAACCTTTGCTGCGATGAGTATGGATGGTGGGGCTATGTTTGGACTTAGTTTTAATGTGAGTGATACTGATACAGACTCATTTAGTCCGAAAGTAGCAATGTCAGGTGAAAATGTGGTTATTACTTGGGGTGAGGCACTTCCAGGAGGTAACAATGAAGTCTTTGCAGCGATGAGCAGTGACTCCGGTGCTACTTTTGGAACTCCTGTTAATGTGAGTGATACAACTACAAACTCATTTTTTTCACAAATAGCAATGTCAGGTGAAAATGTAGTTAGTACTTGGCAAGAGAGGCTTCTAGGAGGTAACGAGGAAACCTTTGCTGCGATGAGCAGTGACTCCGGTGCTACTTTTGGAACTCCTGTTAATGTGAGTGATACAACTACAAACTCATTTACTCCACAAATAGCAATGTCAGGTGAAAATGTGGTTATTACTTGGGAAGAGATACTTTCAGGAAATAACGAAGTCTTTGCAGCGATGAGCAGTGACTCCGGTGCTACTTTTGGAACTCCTGTTAATGTGAGTGATACAACTACAAACTCATTTACTCCACAAATAGCAATGTCAGGTGAAAATGTTGTTATTACTTGGAGAGAGGAACTTCCAGGAGGTAACGAGGAAACCTTTGCTGCGATGAGCAGTGACTCCGGTACTACTTTTGGAACTCCTGTTAATGTGAGTGATACAACTACAAGCTCAGATAATCCAAAAATAGCCATGTCAGGTGAAAATGTTGTTATTACTTGGGAAGAGATACTTCCAGGAAATAACAGGGAAACCTTTGCAGCGATGAGCAGTGACTCTGGTGCTACTTTTGGAACTCCTGTTAATGTAA
Organism: Nitrososphaeraceae archaeon; assembly: GCA_050043595.1. Classification (GTDB taxonomy): domain Archaea; phylum Thermoproteota; class Nitrososphaeria; order Nitrososphaerales; family Nitrososphaeraceae; genus TH1177. The sequence continues at coordinate 5,112 of JBNAIF010000100.1, forward strand.
GTGATACAACTACAGACTCATTTCAGCAACAAATAGCAATGTCAGGTGAAAATGTAGTTATTACTTGGAGAGAGAGATTTCCAGGAAATGATGAAACCTTTGCTGCGATGAGCAGTGACTCTGGTGCTACTTTTGGAATTCCTGTTAATGTAAGTGATACAACTACAGACTCAGATAATCCACAAATAGCAATGAACTAAACTAATTAATCTATATTTTTTCATCTTTTAAAATTAAATACCACAATCACTTTAATTTTTTAAAGTTATCTGAATTGATCAATATATTATTATTGTCCATTTATTATCATAAAATGTTTAATTGTTGATATTATATTATGTAGAACTACAAATTTGTGTCAAAAACAGTTTACTATCCTCCGAGCCCATATTGTATCGGGGTTCATATACAAGTTTGTTGTAAGATAAAGATAGAAGGGAGAAAGGTCTAAAATGCCCCAAAAACTTGAAACAATTCTGGCAAAGGTTGAAGATATTGAAAATAGTGAAAACAAGAAGATACTATTAGAGTATCATAGATATTTGGTTTCTAGAGATACAAGCACAAACTATCAAAAAGACAATATCAAATTGATTTACATGTTTGCGAAGTTTTTGGGAAAATCTACAATATTTTTTGATATTAAAAATAGAGAAACTATTCTGGAATTTCTTGATAGGAAAAGAAAAAGTAAAGAAGATGACCCAGAACAGAAATGGATTACAACATGGACTGATTATTTGTGGAGAATAAAGATGTTTTATAGATGGTTACATAATGCAAAATTAACATGGAATAATCAAAGTTCTTCTGATATAAATAATTGGATAACTCCCGATATTGTAAATATCAGCAAAAAGAAGACTAAAAGACATAGTCCTTATAATGAATCAGATATTTGGGACAAAGAAGAATTATTATCAGTTGTAAAGTATGAACCACTAAAGAGGAATAAAGCAATTCTAACTTTGTTGTGGGATTTCAATGCAAGACCTCATGAAATAACATCTATGCGAATCAAAAATATAAGATTAAGAGAAAAATATGGAGAAGGACAAGTTCCAAATGAATGTAAAACTGGTAGTGGTCCTATTCTCTTAACATTCTCGTTTCCTTATGTTAGAGATTGGTTGAATGAACATCCATTTAGAAATGAACAAGATTCAAAATTGATGTGTAATATTACCACTGGTGCATCAGTAAAACCTAGTGCAATATGGGATATAATGAAAAAGTTAAAAAATAGAATTAAAAGACTTTTAGAAAATAATGAAATTATAGATTTAAAAGAACGAGAGAAACTTGAATATTTAATTAATACAAAAAAATGGAATCCATATTGTATAAGACATTCTTCTATTACTGCAGATTCTGACTATTTACCAGAATATGCGTTAAAGAAAAAAGTTAGATGGTCCATGAATTCTAGACAAGGTTCTAGATATATTAAAAATAGAATGGGAAATGAATTAAAGGAAAAAATTCTCGAACAAAATGGTATTTCTATAGAATCAAAGAAAATCAAATCTGTAATTATAGACTGTCCTCGATGTCAACTTGTTAATCAATTAGAAAATAAATATTGTTCAAAATGTGCATATCCATTGAAACCGGAAGCATATGACGAAATAAAAGAAAATGATGAGAAAGAAATGAAATTAATGAAAGAACAAATTAAAGAGATGAATGAAAAATTTGATATGGTTTTTGAGATGATTCAACAAAATCCAAAACTAACTAATATTAAGCCAAGAGTTTTGTTATTAAAAGAGTTAACTAAAAAATAGTAATACATTTTACAATATAATATCGATAGTAGGTTCAACAGAATGTCCAATCAAACAGTCTTTTCATCAAAAAAAGATGGATATAATTTTGGTATCATGTACTCGAATGGAAAGATATATTTTTCTATCGTATTTTTATGGCTAGTTTTTATTTCATTATAAAAAGATATACATTTTTTCTTCTTTTCCTTAAGTTCTTTTTGTATTGTCTTTATGGAATTTTTATTTTTTTGTTTCCATGATTTTCTAAAATTATAATATTTCAAAAATATTTCTTTAGTCTTATTTTCACCATAAAAGAAAAATAATAATTCAGTATCTTTCAAGGAAGGTTTTTTAACATATAACCAAGTATCAACTTGATATTCTTCAATCATATTAAATAAATACAAATAATCATATAACGCTTCCTTCAATTTCGTATCCGAAATAACATACCTGGTTTCTTTCCATCTTGTGTTTAAGCGTCGTATTATTCCAATATTTTTAAGTTTTTTTAATACTTCCTTGATATTTTCTTCTGAAATATTTGGATATTGTGTACTTTTTTCAATTAAATCGGAAATAGAAAATCCTTCTAAGAAATATCTCCATAAGCTTATAGATAATTTAAAATCTTTTGGTATGTAAACTGCTTTTAATTTTTTGAATAATTCATTTCGTGGAGTAGGTTCATCATAATCATAATATTCATATCTTTCTTTCCATAGTCGTAAACCATTTATATTTGACAAATAATCAGTTACGAAAATTCTATAGGGAGGTGTAATTTTTTCGTAAGCATTACACATAATATCTTGAACCCAATACTGAATATCATTTGAAAATTCAATAGAGCTCATAGAAGTTCTAAGAGATTCATCTTGTATTTTAAATGAATCCATGGAAATTCTAAATTGTTCAAAGAATTTCATCAATGCAGTATCTGATTTTAATTCATAACATATCCCTCCTGAAACACCTACTCTAAATATGAAATAATAAATTCTTAGTTCTGGATTAAGATTTTTAATGGCTGCTTTTTTATTAATATTGTCAAAATTGATTATTTCAAGTACATATTCAATTTTAGTTTTATCACTAAGGGAATAGAAGACATATTCAAGACCTTTTCTTGGAAATTCTTCTTTTCTTATGATTTTACCATTGTTAATTAGATTATTTAAATGGCTGCTGAATGTATCTGGAGAAATTATTCTATTGCAATAATTTTTTCTTTGTATGATAGATTTTAACTTGGAACTTGATAAAACGTGATGATGCCATAATACTTGAATGATATTCTTATCTATAATAGTATCATAACATCTCAAAACGTAGTAACTACGATAAAACTAGTTAATAAAGTTAATTGTGTATACTACATGACGAAACTAATTCGTTTAAAAGAAACGACATTTAAAGAATTGGTAAAATATGGAAAATATTCAGACACTATGGATACAATTGTTTCGAATTTATTAAAAAAAGTACAAGTGACTAATTTTAAGGAGTTGAAATAATAAAAAAGAAAGGTTGTGATGAATATCTTGAATAAGGATGAAAAAGAAGTAAATAAATCTATCTGTGAAGCACTAAATTGTTATAGAAAATCGACTAAAAAAATTAGAATAAATGTTGGTAAATTTGGAGAAATTATTCTTTCAACTTGTGAGAGTTGTAGTAGTAAGTTTGTGGAAAAACATGAAATCAACTAATTCAATTCATTGTTACGATAGAGGTACAACTATTAACAATAGTTCAGATATGGGATTAAAAGAAATATCATTAAAGATTTCAAAACATTTGGAATCACAAAACATTATCAGAAAATTTGTTTTCAATTCAAAAAATGTTATTTTAGAATTTAACGACACGTATCAAAATAAATTAGTAATACTTTCTACATGTTATGATGATTGGAACAAGTTTATTGACCGTTCAGAAAAAAGACTTGAAAGAAAAAGAATAGAAACAAATCATATCAATTTAATTGTAGATGTTTTAGACAATAATTATAAAATTATATCTTGTTTAGAACCAACATATAACAATACAGATAAGTTACCTAAAGATATAGAAGAATATAAACTAGAAAAATTTACATCTTTTGAAAATTGGCAAATAAAACTTGGAGAAAGATATCAAAAATTACAAAATAAAGTTAATGAACTTATACCGGGATTGTGGGAACCACTTGAATTTGCATTATCTGTCAAATCAATACTAAATATTAAAGATTGTACTTTGCCATTTATTGGGATAATTTTAGGTCCACCAGGAGCAGTTAAAACTCTCACTATTGAATTGTTTAGAAGTTATTATCTGGTATTTTATACAGATAATTTTAGTGCTAAATCATTTGTTTCACATAACACTTCTGTAAAAAGAGAACAATTAAAGGAAATAGATTTGCTTCCAAAAATAAAAAATAAATTCTTTCTAACACCTGAATTATCTCCTACATTTTCCAAGAGAGATGATGAACTTAACGAAATTCTAGGAATAATTACACGAATCGCAGATGGACATGGTTATGAGAGTGATTCAGGTGCACAAGGACATAGAGGATATAGTGGAGAGTATATGTTTGCTTGGCTTGGTGCTGGAGTTGATATTCCAAGAAAAGTTCACAAATTACTGGGAACACTTGGACCAAAATTATATTTTTTTAGATTACCAAAGAAAGAACACAATATGGAAGATGATGATTTAGAGAGATTAAGAAATTCAGACAAGTTCAAAACTATCAAAAATGAAATAAAAAAACTATTGATTGAATACATGATTACTTTTGAAAGTTGTCCTATTTCAGAAAAATTAGATGATGAAAACAATAGTCATAAACCGATTAAAATTCAATGGAATGATGAAAAAGATAATGAACAAGCATTACGATACATAATTAGACTTGCAAAACTTTTAGCGCATTTACGTGGAGTAGTATCTACTTGGGAAACTAGAGATACTCAAGGTTCGGATTATGCATATACTTTTTCAACTAAAGAAGAACCTGAAAGGGCCAGTATACAACTACGAAATATTGCTAGAGGTCATGCATTATCTCAAGGAAGAAATTACATTACTATTGACGATATACCACTAGTTATACAAATTGTCTTATCTACTGCATCTAAAGAAAGAGTGATTATTTTCGATTGTTTACTAAGACATAATGGTATAGTCAGCACTGAAGAAGTTAGTAAACATTTGAACATCTCCAAACCTACTGCACTAAGAACTATGACAGAATTCACTGCTTTAGAATTAGTACATAAGATTACGTTAGGTGATGAAGAGAATGCACCAATACAAATTCAATTAAAAGGAGATTTTAAGTGGTTTCTATCAGAAGAATTTAAAAATTTACGTGATAATTTTGGGAAAGAATATTTAAATGAATATTTGATGAAAAAGAATGAATTACAAAATACCAAAAAGTTAGAAATAATAGATTCTAGGTGTAAAGAAAAAATCACTCTTACTACCACAATTATTAATGATAATGAAAATTCTG
>JBNAIF010000101.1:0-9319 GCA_050043595.1 Nitrososphaeraceae archaeon
TGATTTCATATTCTATTATAATATCATCAAGAAAAGTTTCTAATAATATTTTCTACAAAATAACAATAGATGTCAAGAGATATGGTGGGGCGAAGAGAATAAGAGGTGACAGTCACCTATTCATGTTGCAAAGAGAAAGGCAAACTTTAATTATCCTATTTGTAAAACACTTCTTTTTTTACTGCCATTGTAAGAAGATAATCTAGTTTCAATATGTTATCATAAATGAAAGGTTCTATTGCTTTTATAAAATCTATTCGCATGTCTTCTACTTTCTTACTGTTAAGAGATTGTACAACACCAAGTACAGGATACCGAGTACTCATTTGATGCCAATAATGATTTGGACTTAGCATAGGAATATTAATAACTCCTCGTTCAAAATGAATACTTTTAATATTATTTTCAAAATATTTGTTAATAATGTCTGGAATTCCCCAATTTATTGGGGAGGGAGGATATTCAGATAATGGAGGACTATATTTTTCTATTGTATCATAGATTCTTCCTATAGCGTGTTCTGGTGGCCATGTTGTAAAAGAAATACTACCATCTGGCTTTGTAACACGTATGAGTTCTTTTGTGACTATTTCAGGACTAGGGGCAAACATGTGACCAACACTTGATAAAACAATATCAAATGAATTATTTTCAAAAGGAAGATTCTCAGCGTCACCTTCTTTCCATTCTATATTATTTGCCTCAGCTATATCTGCCTCTTTTTTTGCACGATCCAATAATTCTGGTGTAATATCAAGTCCAACAACTTTAGCTCCTGTCCTACTTGCTGTTATTGCAGTATTTCCTGAACCACATGCGACATCTAAGACTAAATCCCCTGATTTGACTTTTGCAGCTCGTATCAGGTGAGACGACATAGGTGGAAAAAGTATAGCTACTTCATCAGCATAAGAACCTGAAGCCCATCTGATCTTTGACTTTCGTTTAAACTCTCCATCATAATCCATATCAAATAATTATTTTAGTTTATATCTAGAATTTATAACTATTGATCATATTTTTTTTGGGATTTGCTTCTGATTATTTAATATATATCCAATCTTTTTAATATTGGAATAAAAGAAAATACAAAAATAATAAGTTTCTAATAATAAAAGCTAAATACAATATAATAGAACCCTACTACATGGAGTAATCTACTACCGACAGATCAGAGGATTTTTAGATATATTAACTCCATTCAAATATGATACTTATAAAAGAAGAAATATGAATTAATAATAGCACGAAGATCCACACCAACCTGAATTACAACATGCATCTATGACTAAAGGTTTCATTAATCGTAGATAGTGAACCAGAATTAGCATGTTGAACAATCAAAAATTTAGGTACATGTTCTATGACATTTCCTTCTTCTTGTCCATATACTAATGTAGTCAATTATGTTCCAACACCGAGAACTGAAAGTGTAGAAGGTAACATTACCAAAGTCAAAATATTTTTCATAAAATGAAATAAACATTATAATATTTAAATTATATATTGGACTCGCTGCAAAAATGCACCGCAACCCGACGGACACATTGCATAAATGTTACTAATCAAATAAGCCTCGAACAAAAAGACTCTACTTTTCGTACCTTTATCGGTATTACTTCCAATAGGTCAGTAGATTAGTTCTGTTGCTAAAATAATCTGTCTAAACTCAAATTTATCCACTTGCATCACCATCACTTTGGGGATCTATTACCAAAGTAGTGTGTTCAAACTCACCAGTCAATTTCATAGATATTGTATTAACTGGGGTTACTTCATACGTCAGTGACTTTTTTTCAGAATCATAAACAGGATTAAACAACTCTAATATTGCAATGTCTTGTCTTTCTAATTCATCTATAATCAAGGCTGCATTTGGTGCATCTGTTGAATAACTATCCTCTCCTGTAGCCCAATTTCCTATAAAATCAGATGTACTTACAGAAGTTACAATTCTATCTGGTCTATCCGAAAATAAAATAGTTTTGTCTGAAACATCATTTAATTGTAAAGAATAAGCAGTTTCATTAATCTCGGATATTGAACCAGATTGAGCATGTTGTATTGCAAAGAATTTAGGCTCTTCTACATCTGTCATATTTTCTTGTGCATAAATAGAATTTAATGAAGTTCCAACCAAAAGAATTGATAGCGTTAAAAATAATATTGTCAAAACAAAATTATTTTTCATAAAGTGAGAATATAGTTATCCTATTTAAACTCCATTTTAATAAAACAATAATTGGACTCTGCTTTTTGTACCACTATAGGTGTGTTCCTCCATACGGGATTGTAGTTTTCTAGAATTCATCTATTTTGAATTGTTGTATTTTAAATACTGATACAATTGTAATTTTAAAGGAAAAAATAAAGTTATTTTATTTTTTGCTAATTAAATAACAGTCATGTATAAGTTTAACCAAGTAAGCTTTTTGGTTTTTTATCTATTATTAAAGTATTCTGTCCAAATTCACTTGGCAAATCAATAGATGTTGCATTATCTGGTATTGCTTCATACTTTAATACCTTTTTATCTACATCATAAACAGGATTAAACACTTCTATTATTGCAGTATCTTGGTGTCCTTCTATTTCCTCAATTACTAAAACAGCATTAGGAAGATCTACTGCAAAACTATCTGTCCCAACTGACCAATTGCCTACAAAATCTGCTGTACTTACAGAAGTAACAATCCTATCTGGTCTATCTGAAAATAATATTGTCTTGTCTGAAACATCATTTAATTGCAAAGAATATGAAGTTGTATTAATTTCAGATATAGAACCTGATTGTGCATGTTGAATAGCAAAAAACTTTGGTATATATGAATTAGTTTGATTTTCTTTAGATTTTTCATCAATAAGTTTATCCTCATATTCTAATGCAGTTATTGCAACATCAGGGCGCTGCGAAGAAACAGAAGTTATTGTTGATACAACAACAATAATAGATAATGTTGCTATCAATGTCATTACAATCAAGCCATTATTTTTCATTATTTGTCAATTAAGTCGGTATTATTTAAAATCTATTTTACTACAACCGTAATTGGACTCTACTTTTCGCACCGCTATCGGTATTACTCCCGACGGGCCTGCTATGTATTTGGGTTCTTATACTAGTGACAATGATATAATATATAGACAAAAAGAGGAGGTAAAGAAAAATGCCAGTTAAACTATCTACAACTTTAGAAAATGTACATAGGAATGTACCAAATAAAGAGAATGTAAAAATTATTTTGCAATTCTATGAATTCATGAAAAGAAATGGGACATCAGAAAGATATCAAAACAATAACCTGAAAGCAATAGTTATCTATAGCAAGTTTATCGGACCTAAAACCTCTTTAGATAAAATAGAAAATAAAAATCAAATTATCTTATTCTTAGACACTAAAGTAAGAAGCATAGAGGAAAATCCAGACAAGCGTTGGATAACTACTTGGAATGATTATCTTGCAAGTTTTCAGTATTTACCATATTTTATAAATATTCTATTCGTAATAACAGCAGGAATAAGGTAAAAGAAAATTATTACATAGGCATCAATGAGGCTATTTACAAACCCTGCTGGTATTCAATATATTTCCAGATCTAGCCTATGTAAACACGATCATTGAAAGAATGTATTTTATTTTCGTATTATCATGTAATAAGTATTATGAAATCGACATTTTTAGGATCTTGCGTTAATAAATTATGAATGTATAGGATAATATCTAAATATTTATTTGAAAGATATGTGAATATATTATATCGCTGGAATAAATAATTCAGTATCGGAGTATCTTACTACTCTCTAAGGTATTTTGTTTGGCTCCTTACAAAATACTATCGTTGTTGCTGTTTCTAAAGTACTCCAGTTTCTAATATACTGAATTCTTGTCCATAGTATTATATCTATTCCAGCGAGTTTGGGGATACGAGTAGTCACTAACGAGTTCGATTATTGTTTTTCACCTAACATACCGAACTCGTTGATCCCCGAATTAATATTTATTAATTTATTTCAGATTAATACACCTGATTGTGTATAATGTATTGCAAAGAATTTATGTACGTGATCTGTTGGGTATACTTTAGTATTTTGTTTATCAAGAATTTTATCTTCATATTCTAATATTTCAGTTAATATATTATCCGGTATCTGCGAAGAAACAGAAGTTATTGTTGATACAACAACAATAATAGATAATGTTGATATAAATGTCATTAAAATCAAGTCACAACAACAGAAAAAACTATAATCCAGTAAAACTAAACTACTTAATTATATTTTAGACCAACTAATTAAATCGATTCATTTTTTTAGTTTAAAATAACTTATCATGTTAAACAACAAACATTAGAATATTTCATGAAATTTAAATATTATAGATATCCAATAAATTAGATGTCATTTAAAAATATTTTAGTTCCTTATGATTTTGAAGTTATTGCAGAGAACGCATTAGATAATGCATTAAAAATTGCAAAACTTATTAAAGACTCAAAAATAACAATTTTGTATATACTACAAGAAATACACTTTCCTTTGATGAGTGGAAGTTATTCAAAGCCATTATATTCATCAAAAACAGGAGAAGAAATAACACCATCTGCATACACAAAAGAAATATTTCACGAAATGCGTTTGGAGGCATTAAAAAAACTTGAAAATAAAAAACAAAAATGTGAAAAAGAAGAGGTACTTTGTAAAATTAAAATAATAAAAGGAAGTCCAAAAGAAGAGATTATCAAATATATTAATCAACAACAAATTGATTTAGTGGTTATTGGAACTGCTAGAAGAAAAGGAATGTCAAAAATTATGACTATTGGAAGTGTTGCAAGAAATGTTTCTGAGACAGTTTCATGTCCTGTAATGTTAGTTCATTAACAAGTAACTAACATTAAAAATTAATGTTGGTTCAATATTTAACAAATATTTGGTTACGAAAAAAAGAAAATTTCATATATTTTAGTTAAACAATTAATCAAAATTAGAACTAATTGGTGATAAAAATGACATTATTTTGCGAATTCTATTTTTACCTTGTTTTGCACAACTCACTATCCTTAACACATTTAGCTAACTCATTATAGTCATATTATGTAATAAGTTGGAATCAATACAAGAATCTTTAGAAGCGATGAAATATTGCTTGATTTTGATGTTATCGATAATTGGAATTCTGGATTAGAGAAGATGAATCAAAAAAGATAGAAGATTCAAATTCTAATTTTTCTGTATAAAGAGACGTATATATTCAAATATTCATTTTGTAAATATTCAAATAAAATAGTCTTGTAAATCCATCTCTGCTACTCCTTAAAGACAAATCGCATAAATGTTACTAATCAAACAAGATTCAAATAAAAAAGACTTTTTTTCGCATCGCTATTGTTGTTACTCCATCCTTGAAATATTTCTCTAAAATTGAAGATTTTGTCTATATTTGATATAATAAGTTTCTAATAATAAAAGCTAAATACAATATAATAGAACCCTACTACATGGAGGAACCTACTCCCGACCATCTATCTATAATTGTAAGTGAACCCTACTAAAAGAGTAAATTCATGATTTTTATGATTTTTCGATGTTGAAAAATTATATTATACTGATTAACATAAATTAGTATATCTACATTATGTAATAATACTTGATTTTTAAGTATAAACACAGGTTCCATACTTAATCGCTAATAAACAAACTTTAGTTAGAATATATCAAATCTCAATAATGGTACTTGTCAAATAATAATAAATATAATTGTCAAATTTGATATTTAATGAGAATAAAAATTAATCCACTGATATTTGGATTATTGTTATTATTATTGCCATTAATTTCATTATTTCCAATATTTGGTCAAAATGAAAATCATTTACCTGTACTTTTAATTCATGGTTATAATTCTAATTCCTTGGTATGGACGGAAATGCTTGATCTTCTTGAAGCAGATGGAATATATTCTAAAGCAGTTACATTTCCCATAGATGATGTATGTGGGAGTTCTGCATCTCATGCAGATCAGCTTATACAAATAGTAGATGATTTTAAAAGTGAATCAAATTCTGATAAATAAACATCATTGCACATAGCAAAGGAGGATTAGATGCAAGAGTATATCTTGCCAATGATCTTACAAATGATGATGTTGCTAATTTAATCATGATAGGAACTCCGAATGATGGATCTCCACTTGCAGATATGGCACAAAATATACCTCCAATTTATCGAAATTTATTTTGTTTCCCAGCAGTATATGATTTAACAACATATTCTGAAGCTACTAAAGTACCAAATAATCCACATACAAACTATTATACTATTGCAGGAGATTAGAATCCTTTTACAATGTTTTATAATTGTGATGATTATTTTTATTATGTTCTTGCATGGGGATCTTATATGTCTGGAGATGATGATGGATTAGTGCCTTTATCAAGTGCTGCTACACCGCAAGATCCTAATTTTATAAATCTTGGTATTACAGATAATGGTCATACAAATTTATTGGGACAAGAAGAATACAATTTTGCAAAAGAAATATTGTTAAACTAATATAATTTAGTCACTAAATATAAAATGTTAATACCTACTGTTGAAAAATCTCTAATTAGGATTAGTACCGTCATATATTCCATAAAATGTTAATACGCACTGAAAGAGTCTTTGTATACACGTAATCCATCTATAACTAATGTACTTTGTTCTATCTCTATTGGCAATTCAATAGATGTTGCATTATCTGGAGTTATATCATACTTTAATACATTTTTATCTACATCATAAACAGGATTAAACAATTCAACAATTACGACATCTTGCTTTCCTTCTTGTTCATCTACTACTAATACAGTGTTTGGTACATCAATTGCATAATTATTTTCTCCAACTGACCAATTGCCTACAAAATCTGCTGTACTTACAGAAGTAACAATTCTATCAGGTCTGTCTGAGAACAAAATAGTTTTATCTGATACATCATTTAATTCTAAAGAATAAGCAGTTGAATTTATCTCTGAAATAGAGCCAGATTGAGCATGTTGAATAGCAAAGAACTTTGGTTCTTCTAAATCTGTCATATTCTCTTGTGCATAAACTGAATGCAATGAATTTACAGCAACAAGAATTGAAAGTGCCGAAAGTAAAGTTACTAAAATTAAATTATTATTTTTCATATAATGGAAATTAAAATTCTATTATATGAAATCTATTTTAATAAAACAATAATTAGACTCCATTTTAGCATCGCTATTAGTGTTACTCCCAAAGAGTCAGTAGTTTTCTCGGGTTCATCTATTTTGAATATAATCTAATACATTTATACAATTGGATTAAACTATTTGTATATTTTTACAATGATAAAATAAAAATATAATTTCGTTTATGAAAGGAGGTGGATTTACGTTAAGTTAACAGGTCCAATTGTGAATAAGCATGAAATTAGAAAGTTAATCTTAATCACAGTGTCCTGTATTTTTCATTCCTGTCCATGCACAAGCGTTTATAGCCTCATCTATTACGAAAGTAGTCTGTCCAAACTCACTCGGTAAATCAATAGAAGTAGCATTGTCTGGAGTTATTTAATATTTTAATGTCTTTGCATTAGAATCATAAACAGGACTGAATAATTCAATAATGGCAGTATCTTGTTGTCCTTCTTGTTCATCTACTACCAATACTGCATTAGGTGCGTCGATTGCGAAACTATCTTCTGAAGACCAATTATCTATAAAATCAGATGTACTTACAGAAGTAACAATCATATCAGGTCTGTCTGAAAATAAAATTGTCTTATCAGAAACATCATTTAATTCTAAAGAGTATGCAGTTTCATTAATTGCAGATAGTGATCCAGATTGAGCATGTTGTATTGCAAAGAATTTAGGTTCTTTTAAATCTGTTGCATTTTCTTCTTGCGCATATGTTGAATTAAATAATGTTGTAATTGCAATAATAGATAGTATTGAAAATAACATCAATACAGTTAAATTATTTTTCATCAATCAAATCTATGTATCAGATTATTTAAATTCCATGATTATAATCTTATAATTAGATAATTAGACCCGCTGTAAAAATGCACCGCAACCCGAAGGACACATTGCAAAAATGTTACTAATAAAATAAGACTCGAACAAATGACCATACTTTTAGCACCGCTATCGGTATTACTCCAGACAGACCAGTAATTGATATTGTAACTTATAGTTAGTTACATAATTTAATTGTCATTATGATTAGTATCCACTCTTCTACTTCTACGAATTTTATCCTTATTTGCTATCATTATTACTCCTATAAGAATTATTATTGCGGCTATAATCATTCTAAAATTAATATTTTCATCAAGTATTGCCCAACCTAAAAAAACTGCTATAGCTGGAGCCACATAAGCATATGTATTTGCCAATGTAGCAGTAGTTTTTCTCAAGATCCAAAAAAATCCAACGATACCTCCAGTATTTATCGTACTAAGATACAAGAATGCAACTAAAGAACTGAAAGAAATTTCTGATAATTCAAAGGTATTAAGCTCCCCAATTATTATACTAATTACTATTGAAAGTAATCCTCCTGCAAATAACCACATACCTGTTGAAAGTAAAATACTGCTTGGTAATTCTGTTTTATTTGAATATAATGAACCAATAGACCAGCTAATTGCAGCAATTAATAAAGAGAATATACCAAAGATTTCAAACCTTACAGTTGAATTTTGAGTTCCAAGATAAATTGTTTCAATTGTAGGAAATAAAAGAATTACAAGACCTATCATTCCTATAAAAGCACCAAGTAAAGTAAATTTATTTAATTTTAAACCATAGAAAATGTTTCCAAGTAAAATTGTCCATATAGGAAGAGTAGAGTACACAAGTACTGAAAGATCAGACGAAAGATATTGTTCACCAAACGCTATCAACCCACGTCCACAAACAACCAATGCAATACTAATTATTATTGCTGTTTTCCATTGGTTTTTACTAATTATTTGACTAATATTTTTTTCTTGTCCGTTTTCTTGTAATAGACATTCATCTTTTGTCATTCCAGTATTTTTAAAGAATTTAAACAAAGATATTTTAAAAATTAAAAATAGAATCAATCCACCAAAAGTGGACTTAATTCCTTCCATCAAAATAGGGGGAATGGTCTCAACCGCAATTTTGATAGCTGGATATGAGGAAGCAATAATGATCCATACTGAAATTAATATTATCCAAACCTTAAACTGCTGCAATTATAAAAACACAATGATTTCGATTATAATAAAATATCTATACCTTCTCTAAAAACTCATTTTGTCCTTGATATAGTAAAAGT
>JBNAIF010000102.1:0-3345 GCA_050043595.1 Nitrososphaeraceae archaeon
CATACCTTCCAGCAGATATTTTTAGAAGATTTTTAAAACTTTCTGGTAAAAAGGTAGTTCATATATGTGCATCTGATGACTATGGCACTCCAATATTAATAAAATCTGAGCAAGAAAAAAAATCTCCAAAAGATTTTGTTAAATACTGGAATCAAAGAGATTTTGAAGATCTATACTCACTTAATATTATATTTGATAAATTTTATATGACTTCATCAAAGGAAAATAAAGAATTAGTGCAACATGTTTTTAATAAACTCTATAATAACGGTCATATTTATGAAAAAAATGTAATACAATTTTTTTGTGAATTTGATAACAAATTTCTTCCAGATCGCTATGTAGTTGGTACATGTCCTAATTGTAAAGCTAATAATCAATACTCGGATTTATGTGAAAAATGTGGTAAAGTGCCTGATAATATAATCGATCCTAAATGTTGGATTTGTAAAAGAGAACCTATAAAAAAAGAAAGCATACATTATTTTTTCAAACTTTCAAATTTTTCTGAAAAAATTAAAGCATGGTTGGTATCAAATAAAAATCTAAAATTAGATATAAAAAATTATGTGTTAAATTGGATTGAAGAAGGATTACAAGACTGGGACATAACTCGAGATCTATCATGGGGAATTCCTATTCCAATAAAGAACGAAAGAAAAGGAACCGAAAGAGAAGACAATGAAAAAGTTTTCTATGGTTGGTTTGATAATCATCTATGTTATATCTCTACATTCGAAAAATTGATGCACGAATATAATATAGACAATGGAAAAAAAGTGTGGAATGAATCGTTAATATATCATTTTATTGGGAAAGACATAGTATATCATCATTATTTGTTTTTACCTGCAATCCGAATTGGAATTGATCTTGAATATAAATTACCGGATTATATACCTGTTAGGGGACACCTTATGCTACATAACGAAAAGATTTCAAAAAGTAGAAATTGGTATATAGGCATAAAGGAATTTATATCTTATTTTGATCAAGATTATTTAAGATTTTATATTACTTCTATTAGTACATTTAATCAAGATGATATTAATTTTGATTGGGATTCTTTTTCTGAAAAAATTAATAGTGGACTTATTGACAACATTGGAAATTTTATAAACAGAACTTTATCATTTACTGCTAAAACATTTCACAACACTGTTCCAACATCCGATGATTCTTTATTTGATGATTATGATAAAGAGAGCATTAAAAAAATTAAAAATATACATCTTGTTGTAGGAAAGTATCTAGAAAGCCTTGAAATGGATAAAGGACTTAAAGAGATTTTAAGATTTTCAAATTATTTCAATGAATATTTCCAGAAAAAACAACCATGGAAAAACACAGAAGAATCAAAAAAATCTACTATTTTTATATCTATCAATGCTGTTAGGTCTTTGGCAATATTGTTAGAGCCTTTTATACCAAACTCAGCTGAAAAGATATGGACACAATTAAATCTGGAAGGAAATGTTCATCAACAAGAATGGAGTTCTATTTCTGAATTAAATGTCAAAGGAAATCATACAATACAAAAAAAGATTAGACCATTGTTTAAAAAAATAGAAAAACAAGAAATTCAAGCACAGAAAGAAAAATTAGGAGAAATAAAACAGGTAAATAAATAAAAATATTATTCATATATACTATATCTATAGAGTAAATTGATTAGAAAAAAGAACATTGAATCTTCAAATTGTGGTTTAATGATAGGAAGATTTCAACCATTTCATAAAGGTCATTTGGAATTAGCCTCTCAAATATATAAAGAAAATAAAAAAGTAATAATAGTTATTGGAAGTGCACAATTTAATTATATTTATAAAGATCCTTTTACGGCTGGCGAAAGAATTAGAATGATTCACGAAACAATATTGGAAACAAAAGATCTTGATATTTCAAAATTTCATATAATTCCTATCTCAAACATCGAGAATAATTCCTGTTGGTTTTCTAACCTTAGATCATGGGTTCCTCATTTTAATACATTATATTCTGGCAATGAATTTGTAATTAATTTATTAAAAAAAGAAAATATACAAGTAAAGAAGCCTAATTTTAAAAATAAAAAAAAATACAACGGTGAAAATATAAGAAAACTGATAATTAACAATGGTAAATGGGAACATCTGGTTCCATCTGCAGTAAAGAAAATAATCTTGGAAATAGAAGGGATAGAACGAATTAAAGTAGTTGCAAATTCTGACTCTCTACCGCATAAATGGTAAAAGATGAATAACTCCGTTACAGTGGGTAAAAGGAAATGTCCCATTTGTAATAAATGTGGATCAAAAAAATTTAAGGTAATAGATAAACGTGATAAACTAGTAAAAATAGAATGTGTAAATTGCTTAAATATTTTATTTATTTGATTCTTTCAATATCAAATATAATCAAATTTAGGTGTTAAATTCTAATTTTGTTGATCTTTAATTTGATATCAATTATTTCTAATTATTAAATTGATACTTTTTTTGATTTATATAAATTATAATTTTTATATGCATTTAAGCAAAAATAGCATATATAACACCACATAATTATTTAATTCATGGTTCTAAAAAAATGGAATGACGACGATGTAACGCTTGATCCTATCAAGAATCAAACTATTGGTGTTATTGGATATGGTATACAGGGAAGAGCACAAGCACAAAATCTTAAAGATTCAGGCTTAAATGTTGTAGTTGGTTTAAGAAAAGATGGAAAATCATGGGATATTGCAAAAAATGATGGACAAGAAGTATTGGAAGTTGATAAAGCTGCAGAAAAATCAGATATTATCCATATTTTAATTCCTGATATGGAACAAGCTAGAAATTATGAGAAAGATATTAGCCAACATGTTACTGAAAATAAAGCTTTATGTTTTTCTCATGGTGCTGCAATCCATTGGAAATGGATTGAACCTCCAGAGAATGTAGATGTAATAATGGTTGCACCAAAAGGGCCTGGACAAAGAGTCAGAGAATTGTATCTGGATGGTTTTGGAAATCCGTCTTTAGTTGCGGTCCATCAAGATTTTACAAAAACCGCATTGGACAGAGTTTTGGCTTTAGCAAAAGGAATAGGCAGTACTAAACCAGGTGTAATTCAGACTACATTCAAAGAAGAAGTTGAAACTGACTGGTTTGGAGAACAAGTTGATTTATGCGGTGGAACACATTCCCTTGTAATAAAATCGTTTGAAACACTTGTTGAAGCAGGATATCAACCAGAAGTAGCTTACTTTGAATGTTTACACGAGCTAAAATTGATAGTTGATCTTGTTCAAAAATATGGGTTAACTGGAATGTATACACGAGTCAGTGAAACTGCAAGATATGGTGGATTGACCAGAGG
>JBNAIF010000103.1:0-5406 GCA_050043595.1 Nitrososphaeraceae archaeon
GATATTTTCGAGAATAGAATGGTTGTACCGGTTTTTGTAGGTTTGATAGAAGATACTATAAGCGTACATGGACATTTAATTACAGATCAATTAGTTTCACCAACAGAATATTATAAAGAATTGAAGAGGACTGTTAGCAGGACTAAAGCAGAAAGATGATGCTGATCTCTATCATCAACTTCATCTTATTTTTGAGAAGATGATAAATGTACAAGATTAGTAGTTATTTGATCAAAGATGTAATGATCAACATTTTTATCTCTTAAACTTAAGATATTGAGATGAATCAAAACCCATTACAGTAAAAGTTTTCTATTATATATGTTATCGATATAATCATCATATATAGAAGTATTGTTTTCGTTTTAAGATAATAATGAACTAACAAGTATTTGAAGATTACAAAGCACCTCCAACTATATTTTTGATATAATATCCAAACCTAACATCTATTTTCAAAGAATTTTTTTTACCAAAACATCTTATTTTCTAGAACATAAAATAAATCCTCTAATAAATCACTTAAATAACTTTGGGCAGTAAATAAGAAATGAAATAATATAGAAATAATCTTATTTAAAATAGATTGAAACGTAATTTAAATTTTAATCGCTAGCGATAAATACTGATCATCTATTTCTAATAACAGTTTTTTATCACATAAGATACTTAATTTCGATTCTAACTCACAACGATTTAATGGAAAATTTCTTTGCACATATTCATAGATATTATCAAAACTTTGTGGAGATTCACATATGTGATAAATAAGTAAATTTTCGTTTTTTAATAAATACAAGTTTTGTGTACTAATAGGACGAGTATCTTTTATTAAGATTATTTTTTCAGAATGTTTCATCTTCAATTCCGGTGGCTTTTGAGACCATAATAATCTCCATTTATGTACTAATTTATCCAATTTTTTATGTTCAGAATGTAAATCAGCAGATACATCAACATCATAATCGAAAAAATATACTAACCTACTTAGTGTATCATTATCAAAAGGATAAATTAATGGGTACATTTTTAGAGGTCTTATGTTATAAATTCCGTATTTTTTTGGCTCGTAAAAATAAGGGCTATATCGAGATAATTGAAATTGACCAACATATTGAGGTGGTTGTAAATGTGATATCAAAGGTATGATTTCTAACATTTTCTGATAATCAGAAATTGATTCATACGGAAATCCAGTCAGTATATTCCAATAAACATTTAAATCTATTTCCTGACACATCTTTAAAAGAAAAATATTATGCAATGTTGTAGTTCCTTTGTTCATTATCTTCAAAATACTATCACTTAAACTCTCTAAACCTGGTTGTATAGCATTTACTCCAGATCTTTTCATTAGATGTAATTGTCGTTTTGAAAGATTAGATTTTGTTTCATAGAACATATTTAGATCCATCTTTTCTTTCATTATTTTAGGAAACAATTTTTTGAAATATGTAGTATCCAAAATATTATCGGTGAAATGAAAAGAGTTTATTTCATATTTATCTACTATGTATTTAATTTCCTTAAATACACGATCAGATGATTTGCTACGATATTTCATTGTAAAACCATTCAATCCACAGAACGTGCAGTGATTATTTTCACCCCACCAACAACCTCGAGATGTCTCGAATCCAATTTTTATCTGATTTAGATTAACAATATCATCATTAATTGAATCAAAATAATCTTTAAAATTTGGAAATGGTAAATTATTCATTTCCATTACGGGTTTAGTTAAATGTATTTCTAAGATCGATGATTTTCTAGATAATATTCCATTGATATGTGATATTTTTTTTTTATTGAGTAAAGAATCTACAAATTCAATAAATGAAATGTCTGCATCTCCAGAACAAATATAGTCGATATACGGAAAACACTGAAGCATAGTGAAGCCCATAATACCTTCACAATTTGCACCTCCGAAGATTATTGGAATGTTTGATTCCTCTTTGATTTTTTTGGCGAGTGAAACTGATGCACACGTTTGATAATATGAATTTGAAAAACCTATCAATTTGGGTTTAAATTCCATAATATTTTCTAAACATCGTTCTAGAAAAGATGGTACGATATTTATGGCATTTTGGAAATTCTCGATAATTTTTTCCATATTTACTAACTCCTTTTTAGTTCTTAGAAAATATTGTATGGTAGATTCAATATCCAATTTTTTGTTAAATAGATATTCAGAAAAAACAAGATCACCTACAATGTAATGCAAAGTATTATTATTACCACTAATCTGATCATAAACATCAAGTCCAAGTTCTTTAAGAAATTTTAAATTGAAATATAAGACATTTGTATAATATCCTTTAGTTTCTAATTTAGATTTGAGAAGACTAGATCCTAAATGTGGGGATTCATATGGACAGAAAGGCATTATACAAATAGAAATATCTTTTGTCATTCATGTATTATTTTAAGAACGTAATAATAAATTTAGTGATCTATTGTTTACCTAAACTGTCTTCAAAAAAGCATAAATATTTAAAATATTCTTAATTAACATGGATAAATTAAATCAAGATGTGAAAGAATTTTTCCAAAAACAGAATGATAACCCGGAATACACAAGAAAAATCTTGAAAGATTACAACCTAGCTAGAAAAGAATTTGAGAAAATTGGTGTTAAAATAAATCAAGATGATTTCAATGAATTTGTGCAAGCATTTGAAACACTAGAAAAAGTATCAAATCGAGTTTTATTAGGAGGTCAAAACAAATTTAAAATTAAGCCAAATTGGATACCTATATATGTATCGTGGCAATTAGATGGGTCTGATGATTTTTATGAATAAATTTAATAATAATCTTGTTTTTTTATAAACAAGTATTTTTATAAAAAACACTGGACTAAAGATATCAGATCTGATTATTCTAATTGTTAAATTTTGCGACATCGAAAAATAGAATATAAATTATACCATATTTTTTTATGTTAATTAAAATCAAATTTCGTCATTGCTCTAAGGAATTACTAACTGATACGTTACTAATCCAAGATTTCAAGAAAAAATAAATTATTTATTCATTTGTTTCCATAATTAATTCTTTATGTTCTTATTAAAGATAAATAAAACGATAAATATACTTATTTTATTATCATTCTCTAATTTAAATCTTATTTTAAATTATAAAATTTTAAATTCTTTTTAATATGAAAAATTATATTTTATTCTATGTTGCCGAAAAATAATGATAGTATTAATCATAAATGAGTATACATATATTTCAACATATTCAAGATAAATCTAAATAAGTTGTAAAAATGTACAATTGCGTATTGTGTATAAATCTATGAAAACATAGTTATTTATTCTTTGCAATACGATAGAAGCAGTAGATAAAGGTTAAATAATCCATTAATAGGTTACATTTAATGATTAATAAAAAATCATTTTTCTATCATTTCCAGCAATTTTTTAGTAGGAAATATTATGGCTCCAAATGAGGTTTTTGCAGTATTATTGAAATTAGATATAAAAAATCTCTAAATACGATGATATAAATTATAAACTATTCAAAGAAATTTTTGGCATTGAATCAGATCTAAACAAGACGATATTAAAAAAGATATCAATAACTCAAATTAATATGAATAAAAAAGTAGAATTGTTTGAACTATTCAAATAACGTACAAAAGAATGTCAATCATCAGGAATTATGAATTTGTTAACGTTATTTCAACGTACACCTGAATTAATGGAAAAGCCTCTTGTAATGAAAAACATATTTACAGACAATTGGATTGTGATATGTTATCCATCTAATATTGATTATTGTAATGATTATGATTGATATGGTTTGTTAAATATATGGGAAACAGAGAATATTGATTCTACCTGCGATGGAACTACCTGTTTACAACTTACATGGAACGAAAGGTGTAAATATTTATGTTGATGTAGATTAGGAAATTCTTCCTCATGTGGATGAAATGGATTTATCAGATGTCTTAGATATGAAATCAACTACTTTGGAACTGTTGCAGAAAGGAATGACCGTAGTGCCTATAACTTATTAAATACAAAGGAAATATTCTTTCTGATTTATTCTGACTATAAATAAGTATTACAGACCTTTGATTTTCTCACCAATAGCCTGCCAACCAGACGAATATTCTGATTAGCAATAGAATGATATTTTCCTGTCTATAATAGAAATAGAAGTGAAAAGTACAATTATTGCTACTCACAACACTATAACAAATACAAAATTTTTTTCAGTACAAATTAATCAGACTAATAATAATATTTTTACCTATGAGAATAAAATAAAAAGAATATAAGTTATTTATTCTATACAATTGCATGTCCATTAAATAAGTTAATAGAATCACCATAACCTATCTTGATTCTACTGTCTTTAGGTTGATTTTTTAATGGAATTTCAGTTCCATCTTTTAACCCAAATCCATCTCCCAAGACTACCGTTGCTTTTCCATCTCGAATTTTCAGTATTGCAGAACAAGGATAATCTCCGTTTTCTAATTTTGATAATAGATTTATCATCAAATAATTAGATCTGTGCGTCTATTTAAGATTATTTCACATTTTTTTCTACACCGAAAAATTTTAAATCGATGGATTCATATCTACTAAATCTCATTGATGAGAAGAGTTCAGTACACAAAATATTTATTTCTCCTATTGATTATAATCAAATTTAATTCATTTTATGAATGAATTATTAATTTTTATGTTACTAATTTATTGATCTATTTTTGGTTAAAATCAACTTTTACCATTTCTTTGAGGAATTGCTAACGGATACGTTACTAATCCTCGTTTCAAGGAAAATTTAAATACAATGTAGATTTATTATATCATGATCTATTTTCAAAAAATGATGTTATTTGTAATTGAATGAAATTGAGAAACATGTTCACAAGTTTTGATACAGATAATACCAAAATGTTTTAAAATACTATGGACTGATCTGTACTTCCATGCTCAGTTCGAATCTTATTTTTTGGTTCTAACTCATAATATACATTTCATAGGTCAAAAATGAACTTACGATTGGTCTAAAATTAATATCTATGAATTAAGAAATTGCCAACATCTTGATCTAATAAAATCTGCTAAAATTTCTGGGCTGTCTTGTTTTCCATAAATTTGTCAACTTGCATTTTATGTTTATTTAATAATTCATTAATTAGTGTATGATGTTGACAATTTTGGTCTTTTAATACATATGTATATCAGATTTTATTTAAATACGATTCACTTAATTTAGTAATTTCTACTGCTACACTTTCATTATGTGTGATGTTAGAATTCGAAATACATGTTCACACACATTTAGATGGTGGAGAAGTTGCAAGAAATCAGGTAAGATATATCTCAGATAGGTTCAATAATCAAACTTAATTGTCTATTCCATCCAAGTCTT
>JBNAIF010000104.1:0-10007 GCA_050043595.1 Nitrososphaeraceae archaeon
GAAATACTGTCAACTTCTTTTAGTTTCTTTGCTATTTTATCAAGATCAAATTTTATACTACCAATGTCTTGGTCTATTTGATACACATCCTGATCTTTTACTATGAATGTTATAGGTCTTGCGAATTTAGGAAAAAAAGAGTAATAGTTATGTCACAGTAATGTGTCTGAACATGGAAAAGCAATAGGTTGGAGATAATATTTTCAACACCTACACCCAAAGAGGCCATAGATACCATTCTTGAATCAAAAGAAGCAATAAAATTATTAGCATCTTGACTTTTTCAACATCTAAACTTTAATCTTAAATATTCAAAATTAGTATATTTTTTGTGGTTATTTCTATTGATAAAATAAAGCGTAAATTTACACAATTGAGAAAGAAAAAGAAGAAACAAGATGAACATATATCTACGTAATCGGAACAATATTTTCGACATCTAGATATTTGAAAATATTGAGAACACAATATCCGTAATTTCTTTCATTCTATATAGTTGATTACCGTATAACTTAATTATAATAAAGATAATCAATTTGCAATGAATAGTGTAGTATGGTTTGAAGTACCATTTGATGATTCAGGACGTGCCAAAAAGTTCTATCAAGACACGTTTGGTTGGCAAATTGATAAGGTTCCAGACATGGATTATTTCACGTCAGTTACTACAGAATCTGATCCAAAAACAATGCAGCCAAAAACTCCGGGTGCAATAAATGGAGGTATGTTCAAAAAGGATCCCACAGGTAATTATCCAATTTTAGTTATTGGTGTAGATTCAATCGACGAGTATACCAACAAAGTAGAAAATTCTGGTGGCAAAGTTGTAATGCCTAAAATGGATGTTGGACAAATTGGATCATACGCTAGAGTTTCTGATACTGAAGGAAACATTATTGGTTTATGGCAAGCAGCAAAGCAATAAACACATAACTTTTTTTATTTATTCTCGCAGAAAATAATATTAGAAACTTTTACAGAATAATTTTAGAAAAACAAGAAATGATGAAAATGAAGAAAGTATTATTTATTTAATAATTTCTTTTTCTAGTTATAATCAAACGAATGTTTTTTCATACAGATTGTATTGGAATTTTCTGCAAAATATTTTTACGTATTGTAAACAAATGAAAAATGTTAAGAAGTGTATGGCGGTAAGTATATTGGTGGATTTCGCCTTTCTCTTTGAGACCTAACTAGGTAACTGTCAACTTTTATTCTCTTCGTCCCATCATACATATTGACACTTTTATTTTTGAAAATAAGAGTACAAAGAAGTATTTTAAACTTAGAGTAATAATATTATGCTTATGGATGATATAATAAATGTTGAAGTTCCAATTAATCTAGATGAAATCTTCTTTAATGCAAACAGAGATCTAAAAAAACAAATTATCAACTTTTTCTTTAAACATGAAGAATATCGACAAATTATATTCAGTAAAATAAACAACAATGCACGGTTCAAGAAAGAATTGGAAGAAAATTTTAAAAAAGAACAGTCTGGTGTTGTTCAGTAATTATGAATCAGAGTTTATTTTTGTAAAGTGCGTCTGCTTTATGTTTATTTTTTGTTGCTTCGTCTTCTTTTGTTATATTTTGGATATGGACAAACATTTGGTGAATTAGGAAACAAAATGATGCAATTACTAGTAAATCAAGTTGAGTAAGAAAAATGAACATGTAAACAAATAGAAGACTTTATTAAAAAAAGATCCAACCACAATAGAAGATTTTGATCCAGAACACATAAAAAATTGTGAAATTCCGTTAGATAGAAACATTGATGCAATAGACAATCAAGTCTGAGCATTAAACTGCTCCGGAATATATTAATTTCTTATTACTCTTATCATCTAAATTAGTTACATTACTAATTATTATTAGTTGATTACAAAAGTGTTAAAATAACTAAATGATTCTTCAATATTGATGAACAAGAATTTAGTTATCATAATCGTTTTTGGTTTGTTTCCCATGCTAATGATTTCAAATTCCAGTTATGCACAAGAAGATAATCAGAAGTCAATAGAACTTTTAAAATATAAATTCCAAAAAGATAAGAACTTTGGCAAATTGATTGGACAAATACAAAATATGTTAGAAAAAGATATAGCCTTTGTAAAAGTTATTGCCACATTTTTCAATGAAAATGGAGAAATTATTGGAAGTGAATCTACAAATATAGATACCGATATTGTATTTTCTAAAATGAAAGTACCATTTGAAATGCATTTATTAGAAAATGATATTGATGATGTAGGATCTTTTGACATTGCAATAACATGGAAGGGTGAAAATTCTGGTTTTAATGCATTTGAAGGTTTGCAATAATGAATCCAAATAATTATTTTTCATTGTGAAGAAAAAATTATTAGAAACTTTTCTTGATTAATCTTTAATGAACTCTTAAAATACTATCTAACGAATTAAGAAAAAAAATGATAACTTTAAAAAATTGAAATCGGTTCGATTTTATGAATCTGTGTTTGTAATAGTAAATTTATTACCATTACCATCATTAGCCGTGTCTGAACAAGAAATATGTATCTCAGATGAACCTGCTTCATAAGAACACTTTGTTGCTACATTAAGTGGCTGAAACCATGCACTAAATTATGCAGTATAATTTTTCCCATAAGTATAATAAAGATGTACAATTCCATCATGTATCATATTAGTAGTATCTCCTTTAACCGTGAGATGTTGTCCAGGTTCTATTGTTTCCGGTACGGAACCATGTATATTAAAATGCTCCTTTGTATACATTTGGAGTGTAAATTTTTGACTTGATTGTTGATTATCTAATATGATATCTGCGTCACCTTCATCTGATGTAATACCAGCGTCACGTTCTGCATATGTCATTCTATCTTGAAAATTCATACCTGATATTCCGCCTAAAGAATATCCTACAAGTAAGACTAGAGCCATGATAAACATTGAAGTTATCTTGTTAGAATAAGTCATTAGTGACATATCATCACATAAATATTTTTGAACTTTTCTAAATCAACAGAAAAATTAAGAGAATATACTGAATTATTAAAAGAACATAACAAAACCGTTAAAAAACAGTAAGATATCACTCTAATAATCATGAAATCTATTTTGATACTTTTACCAGTGGTGTTGGTGATGTTTTCTGTAGGTTCTGTTTATGGACAAAACTGGGAAAGTTTAATAGGAATTACAGAAGAAGAAGCAATATCAATCGTAGAAAAGAATACAGAACACATGGATAGACTTGCAGATATTACAGACCAATGTACAAATTATTTAAGTATTGAAGATTACGATTCTTTTAGACAATGCATGGAATTCCAAAAACAGTACAATCAAGTTATGACTGATCTATTTTTACAAAATAAGGAATTCATAGATAAAATATTATATTAGAATATTATTGTTTCAGATATGAAGAATATCTTTTTGACAAGTGCATTTGTAAGTTTATTTTTTGTTGCTCCTAGTTTTGTGGGATTGGGATATGGACAAGGTTTTTTATCTGAGAGATATGAGAAAATTGGAGAAACGATAGAAATATGTCAAAAATTGGAAGAATTAGATCAATTTTCGGAAGAAAATATTCATGAAGTTACTTTAGAAGAAATTAAGTTATGTGAAACTGCATTAGATAAAGACTTGGATGGAATAGACAATTAAGTTGATTATTAAACCTATTCGTGATATATCTTACTTGATTTCACGCTACTTCACTACCGTCTAAATGTGTGTGAACATGTATTTCGGTAACCACTGAACATCCACGACCTAAATCTATTAGACTGCTCAATCTTCTGCCTTTGTCTAGTGGAATCCAAAAAGGTCTTCGGGTCATGCTTTAACGAAAATAGCATTTCCCACTTTTGTTACTCCATCAACAATAGTACCTCCACCAGAAGCATTAAAGGATGGTCTTCATTTTTGTTTATAAGTGACTGTAACTATTTTATATTTTAATGAATCTATTGCAGACTTGGTCTATATTTTTATTAATATAATTTGGATAATAAATATTGCAACTAACTCAAATCAGTAGTGGTTGTTCATGTTTTGATGGACGTCATATTGATAGGGTCATTACTGATAATTTAGAAATCTATTTTCTATGTGTTTCTATACAAATTCCATTGAGAATGTTTAAAATGTTCAAGTGTAATTACAACAATCTCCATACTCAGTAATGGTTGTTCTAAAAAAAGTGGGTAACATACAGCCATTACTGATTATTCATCTATTCGATATGCTCTAAAAAATTTAATTATTTGATCTTGATATAGATACATACCTAGTCAGCATTACTACTCTCGGCAATGGTTGTAACCATTTATACTACGTATTATTACAACTATTACCAAATTTATTGTCTATTTTCTATTCATTTCTATATCTTTTATGTCAACAATACTAAATATTCAAAAAAACTATTGTAATGCTGCCAACTCTTAGGATAACTTGCATAGTCATCCACCAGGTCAAAAAGAATATTTGTCGTTCAGTATATTCTTGGTCTGAATTTTTAGACTATGCATGACAACTAATTTATCCTACGAATGTTCTACAAATTTTATTTAGTTAAAAAAACATATTATCTTGTTGCAGTGTATTCGCTAGTAATGGTTGTACATCCTAACATGCTGCAAATAATACGACGACCATTACTATTTTTTTTTATCTATGTTTAATTCATTCTACGAATGTTTCACAAGCCTTTTAGACATTATATAGAATTATTGTTTATGCATGACCTCTAGTTGCATTTTATACAATCATGCACGATTGCTATATCAAACAAGACCAGACAAGTCATTTTCGGTGGACCAAATAGGTCCACATTTTAATTCATAATATCTAACTTTGATGATATTTACATTATAAAAAAACAGAAAATAAACATAATAAAATGAATAAGGTGTTTCAAGTGGCACTAAAGATTCAGGTGTAATGAATGGTCCATATCTATGGAAGATGAATCACCATTGTGTTAGCAATAACGGGTAGACATACTCGTAGTCAAGGATATGATCTTCAGAGAAGTAGGAGAATTAGAAGGGTAAGTCCACTTTCTTTTTCTTTCTGTTAACATTGTTACTCAAGTCTTATCTATTACTTACACCATGTATTGGATTACGACAATCAGATAATATCGCATCATCTCAGCAGTGGTTGTATCTGTTAAGTTGACATCCGTTTACAACCACTACTGGGAATATTAACCATAAAGATCAATCAAATGAAACATTTCATGAATATTCCACAAATCTTATTAGCACTATGTAATAATTGTAATTTGCTAATTTAGTTCATGCATCATCTCAATTATGGTTGTAACATTAAGTTAGAGTTCTATTCCTTTACAACCATTACTGGTTATTTAAATTCAACTTTTTCTCTCTTTATACTAAAATTACATTATAGTCTAATAAGAAAATCAGTAATTGCACTAGAGTTCAATGCAATCCATTCAATTTATTTATAATATTCTTCTATAAAGTATACCTGAAAACATAGTTCTGCACAGTAATGGTCCATGGTATTGGTGTAGTCGTCTACACAACCATTACTGTTTAATTATTACTCAAAATATCCAATTTTTATCATATTTTTGAGCAAAAGATTTAAATAGATTTTCAAAACGATTACATTTTTAGTTGGAGTTTTTCTTTAACTGTCTATATTTATATCATGTTGCAGAAATATTTTGTATAATCTATATATCTATGAGAGTAGTGATTATAATGATTATACTGATTTTTTAGTAAAGTAATTAGCAATAGATCAAAATTTTTTACTCTTGGAGGTATAATCTATAGAAATATTTGCAATAGATTTTGATAATGATCTTCAGACTCCTTATATAATTTCAAAAATAGAATCATCAACAAACCCTATAGCAGGAGTAATACTAGGAAGAAATGGAGTATCATTATACAGTTATCGATAATATGATCTTTAAGCTAGTGGGAATTCATGCGTAATATAATTAAGACCACAACCAAATGCAGAAGGAATAATAATACTAAGACAAGAAGTAAGTGGAAATACTGGTACAATTACTGTTCATGTGAAATTTACACTTGAATAACATTATTTTATTTTCATATTTTTACAGGTCTAGACAAGCATTGCAAGAAGTTAAATCTCTAGTTGATTCTTAATCATTTACCGAAGCAAAGATAAAACTAGATTCTTTTGTTTTATAAAATAATAACAAATATTCTAAGAATTTGAAAACAGTTAGATGTTTTAACATTGGAGAAAGCAAGAGATTAGAATAGACTAAGAATCGTCTTTCCATAGTAATAAAGATAATCCTACTTTTGTGGAATATTCTACAGGACAAACAATGAATCATTCTGACATAGTAAACGATGCACTAGATTAAAATACTAAAACATAATGCTATTAAACTTTGACTTCAACAAAAAATAGATATCAATCTTTATACTTTCTTATATAATATTTGTCTAATACTTTTTCAATAAATGATAACATTAAACTATCTAATCTTACCACCTTTCTATATGCATAATACGTATATTTTCTATTTGAAATACTAAAACCAAATTCTTCTATTTCTGATATCCATTTATCAGTTGATAATGGAGCATTATTTCACTTAGAGATGAATCTAGATGAGATAAATCTTTGTATGTTTGTGTTCCATTTTTACAGACAACAAATGAGCGTTCTTAATAACAACGTACAAGTCTAAATTTATAGTTCTCGAATTATTCGTATTTCTTCTTTAGATTTCAATATCCTTTTAAATTCTCGTATAATATTCACAAATGGAAAATGATGTAATGTATTATAAACAAATACAATATCAAAGACATTGTCTCGAAGCAGTAATGATTTCACATCTGATCGAACAAAATACTTGAATCTTGTTTTTGCTATTTTCATCATGTTTTGTTAATAATCAATACAATAGAAGTTGATATTTTTACTCAAGATCGTTTGAATTTAGAATTTTAGTTATAGTTGCAATACAACTCACATTTCTAGAACTTACTATTTTTTTCTAATTATTTTGTAATTTCATTAACGAATTCATCATACATATTTCTTGCCAATATGATCCTGTTATATCTCATGTTATAGTTTTGAACATCGTAATTCTCTACATGCAGTTATTGATGCTTCCATGTCATAAATGATTTTATTTTAGTTAATTACTAATTGAGGATCAAACGAGTTCGTAGTAGTGTCACTAACATTGAAACTAGGTCCAAACGTAGCACCACCATCAGTACTTACAGCAGAGAATGCTTCACCATTATTACCTGAAAGTCTCTCTTCCCACACAACAAATACATTATTACCTGACATTACTAATTGAGGATCAAACGAGTTCGTAGTAGTGTCACTAACATTGAAACTAGGTCCAAACGTAGCACCACCATCAGTACTTACAGCAGAGAATGCTTCAGTGTTATTCCCTGAAAGTTTCTCTTCCCACACAACAACAACATTATCATCTGACATTGCTACTTGAGGATCAAACGAGTCTGTAGTAGTGTCACTTACATCAAAGTTGGGTCCAAACGTAGCGCCACCGTCTATACTCACTGATGCGAAGATTTGATCATTATTCCCTGAAAGTTTCTCTTCCCACACAACAACAACATTATCATCTGACATTGCTACTTGAGGATCAAATGAATTTTTAGTAGTGTCACTAACATTGAAACTAGGTCCAAACGTAGCGCCACCGTCATTACTTA
This sequence comes from Nitrososphaeraceae archaeon, assembly GCA_050043595.1. Classification (GTDB taxonomy): domain Archaea; phylum Thermoproteota; class Nitrososphaeria; order Nitrososphaerales; family Nitrososphaeraceae; genus TH1177. The sequence goes on from JBNAIF010000104.1 coordinate 7,734, forward strand.
CAGCGGCGAATGCTTCAGTGTTACCTGAAAGTTGTTCTACCCACACAACAACTACATTATCACCTGACATTGCTACTTGAGGACTAAATGAGTCTGTAAGAGTATTACTAACATTGAAACCAGTGTCAAACGTACTACCACCATCCATACTCATTGTAGCAAAGATTTCAGAGACACCTGAAATTTGTTTTTTTGAAACAACAACTACATTATCACCTGACATTGCTACTTGAGGACTAAATGAGTCTGTAAGAGTATTACTAACATTGAAACCAGTGTCAAACGTACTACCATCATCCATGCTCATCGCGGCAAAGGTTTTGTCATTACTTTCAGGAAGATCCTCTTCCCACACAACAACTATATCATTATTTTCTTCTACTGCTATTATAAAATTTTTAACAGTACATCCATTTAGATCATCTTGTACAAATCCATTACAATCACCTTCAAACAGTATACAACTTATAAATTCTCGTTCTCCATTGTCAAAAGAATCAACAAAACCATTATCAAACCCTGAAAGTTGACAGATACGATCAATATCTTCTGAAGATGATTCAAGTTTAACCTTTTGGATAACAGTAAATCTTTCTCCATAGTTTAGTTTAGTATCTTCTTCAGATCCTTGAAATTCTATATCTTCTGTTATTTTAATATCAAATATTGATGGATTAATTCCTTCGCATTTTTCAGAAGAACACTCTTGCACATATCTACCGCTTTCTGGTCCAGAAAATAGAATAGATTCTGGTTCAATACATGCATTACCAGATCTTTTTGTTATCACATCACAAAACAATACTTCTTTGTCTACAAGCAACGTTGGAGGTTCTCTTGCTTGTTCATTATCTTTTGCTGGATAGTAATAGTCATCATTATATTTATCATAATAATATGAATCATCTTTATAGTAATCTCTATCGTCTTTGTAATAATTTTCATTATCATCATATTCTATTTGTGCATTGACATTATTGTCTATGTTTGGCAATAACAAAAAACTAATAGAAGATACAGAAACTAAAGAAAACATTGCTATTGTAACAAAAATGCTAACAATAGTTATAGAATTATCTCTAAGCATATTGAAAAATTAATAAATCTCATACTTTATATGAAATACACCTCTTTTTTAGATAATATTTTTAAATATAAAAATACCTAATTATATCTCATAAGTTTTTTAATATTATATTTTGGTTAAGAATGTTTATTTATTTTATCATATAAAATAGTACATGAAAATAATTATAGTATTTGAATTATGGTTGATGATTAATAAATAATGATACTGATAATTGAAACACAATTTAACAAGGAAATTATGTCTATTTAAGTCTACACGGATATTAGATTTGAGTTTACCAATATTGAATTATTGTATTCGAAATATTTATCCAATTAAGATTTTATATAATATGAAAGTTATTTTATTTGATAGTTAAATATTCATCTTGGATAATATAAAATTGTACAACGTAGACAAAATCTATTTAACTATAATTTATTGTTATTGTAGTTTATTCAAACTCAATAATCTTATTTATGGTAAATCATATAGGATTATATTATATTTTAATATCTTTTTATTAGACTCATAAACAGGATTAAACAATTCTAATATTACATTATTTTGTTGTACATCTAGTTTATTAACTACTAAAACTATGTTCTATCATTCATATTCAAAATTACTTTATCTAACCGCCAAACCACCTAATCAAATTATTATACAAAAATAATATGAACGTCAATATTTAATTATAAGGATATATGAACAACTCTCACTAGTTGGATTATAAAAGTCTTCACATGTAATTTCAAGCGTTGTTGGTATTATCATTTCATTTGCGGTTGAATCTAGTGAATCTACTCTAACATCTAATGCATCGACTATAAGCGGTTTTAAATTCCAATAACTATGACCATCATTGCGTGTCTCTGTAAATTCATCAAAAAATCCTACTTTGGCAAAATCAGTATTATTTGGACCAATTCTATCATCAATAGATTCTTTTACTAATTTGAGTATGCTGTCTCTTATTGCTTTAATAGTTTGGTCTAATCTATCCTTGTTTTCTCCTTCTATGTTGTATGTAGTATCTACAAAAATTGTGGTTGGTACATTAGAATTGATTTGAGCGTATACTGGAGAGAAATTTAGTATAGACATAGATATTAAAAATTGTAAAAACAATACAGGATACCATTTTTTAAGCGACAACAGTTTACTATTTAAAATATATTATTTAAGAATTATAATTATAATAA
>JBNAIF010000105.1:0-2795 GCA_050043595.1 Nitrososphaeraceae archaeon
GACCTTCTGGAGTGAATATTGTTCCATTTCCTTTTCCAAAGATTGTTTTATTATCTATAACTATGTTGGTAAATGTTAGATTATTTGTTACTGGACCAACACCTGTTATTATTGCCTCTTCTATACAATTATTTTGGAACACAAGATATGGTTCAGATGTTAATATCTTAGAATCTGGGCATTGTCCAAATACTGTTGCATCATAGAATGGTGGGCTGTTTTCAATTTTAGTTATATTGTAGTTACTAATTGTTTCTGTAGATGTTTCGGCGTTGCTAGACACGGGATGCACAATCGCAAGTAAAAAAGCGTAAAATATTATCATATAAAAAGCAATATACTGATTACGCATAGTTCTCTAATAATTTACTAGAATAATAATTTTACTATTATGGGACTTTATTTGTCATATGATTTAATAATTTACTTTTTTCATTATTGGTAGTGATCCATTATTTTATGGATATAGTCAAAGTATATAATGATGCTTTCAATATCATTTTTAAAGTATTTAGATCTTTGTGTTCGGTTATACATGCATAAAAAAATTTTTTCATAAAAGAAATGACAAGATTTAAAGCTCATCTATTTACTCAGTTTATGTTACCTGACATAGATGTAAATTGCTTTCTGCAGGTACACTGTATTATTTTTGAGAAAATTACTACCATTTTTATATTGGTAATTTTTTATTGTCTTTTTTTGTATCTTTTATTATTTATATTTTGTTAAATTTTTTATTGTTTTAAATATTATTTAATTCTAGGAATTTTGTTATTACCAATATCATATCCTTTTTCTCTAAGATATTTCAAGGTTAATTTGAATACTAATTCATCATTGTTCGCAACTTGAAGTACTCTATCCCAAGATACCTCTCCTTTTTCAACTATTTCTTTAGACAATGAGTTTGAATTGGATGCAGCTATTTCTTTACATTGTTCAAATGTTTTACTTTTTTTATATTCAGTTCCATGTGAGCTACAAATATCAGTATTAGTCATTTAGATTTAAATAATATATTGTAAATTGCGTATTTAAAGATTGGTTGATTCAATTCAATATATCTTAAAGATAAAGTAATTAAAAATAAAAAAATAATTTAGTCCAATTGTTATTTATAATAGTGATTATTAAAAAAGATCAAAATAAAAGAAGAAAACTCATTTTCTTCGTGATTTCGAAAATCAGATATTTATTGATTTAATTACAGAACTTAAATGAAAGAGAATGTTAGAATTAATGGTTCATATATTATTATCACATTAACCACTCATTTACTCTATCTCTTTCAAAATCAAGTTTCTTTCGATAGAAATCATCTGAGGGAGGATCAAGTCTTGTAGTAGGACCTCCTTCATTATAGAAATCTGCATCTATGTATCCTGCTTTTTTATTACCTATTTCCATAAAGCAAAATCCTTTTCCATCAAACTTGGCATGTGTTTTATTGTTCTTATTTTTAATTTCATTTATGATTTGCTGGCAGACTACCTTTGCTTCTCCTTCTGCAAATATTCCAGCTTTGGGTATGGTTGTAGTCTTATCAAGTCTGATCTCTGTTACATCGCCTATTGCAAAAACATTCTTGTGTTTTGTCCTAAGGGTAAATTTGTCGACTTTAATCCAATTTTGATTATCTTCTTCTAACAAATCCGAATTCTTGATGATTTGAGGAACTTGATGTGGAGGGATCATTACCAAGACATCATAGATTGTCTTATTACCATTTTCAAATTCTATTGTTTTTCTATCTATTACTTTTTTTATTTTATGTAGAGGGTGGAAATTTATGTGGTTATCATTAAGCAAGTTGACAACATCCTGACTCATCTTTGTTCCAGCTACCGGTAATGAAATTGGTGTTGGTACATATATATCCAAATTGATAGAATCTCTTGTTTTATTTTTTATCAATATATCATTGATCAATAATGATACTTCATAAGGTGCCGGTGGGCATTTATATGGAACATCTGCTATACAAATTGCTATACTGCCGCTTGTTAGAGAAAGTAGTTTTTATCGCAAACCTGGAACTTGTTGAGGATCATATATATTAAAACAATTTTCATAATCTTCAAATCCATCAATTCGTTTTGATGCAAGTTCTGCTCCCAACGCTATTATAAGATAATCATATTCTAATTTGTTATGGTCAGTTTTAGTAGTAACACTATTTTTAGATGGATCTATTCTTATTATTTCATCATTCAAAAATTTAATTCCTTTAGATTCTAGCTTGTTCAAAGCGACTTGAGAATCCTTCAATCCTCTAGTTCCACTTAGTATCCATAAGTTTACAAGACCCATCATAAAATACTGATTTTTGTCAATGACAGTAATTTGACACTCTTCATTTTGTAGATTTCTTCGCAATAAGTTAGCTGATACCAATCCTCCAAAACCTGCACCTAAAATTAAGATCTTTTTTATGGTAGTCACTTAATGGTAATAGTTATATCGATTGTATATTTGTATATTGATTGTTTGATTTAATGACTTGTATATTTAGTGATATTACTAGATGAAGAGAATCTCAGTTGTGTTGATTGTCTTATTCTTGTTTAACTAGTATACTAGACCAGGCACTATTCCACAAAGATTGATCTTAATAATTTGATATACCATATTCATTTTTTGCAATTTACTAAATTAGTAAAGTAATAAAAAATAAACTTATGTATTTATCAAAAATAGCAATTTCAAGTTATTTTCCTCCTACTGCGTTATTTTTCATTGAATTAATTTGACTTATTAGGTTACTTATTGTATCTCCGACTTGAGTCACATCT
>JBNAIF010000106.1:0-4229 GCA_050043595.1 Nitrososphaeraceae archaeon
GTTATAATAAATCTTTGAGTACAATGAACTTTAGTGCATAAAAATCAATTTACAATCCTCAGATAAATTATCATAATGATATTCTTAAATTATTCTTATAATATATTTATTTTATATATTAACTTCAAGTATCCAAAATAAGGACTATTTATATAATAAATAAAATCGAGAACTAAATCATAAACATAATTGTCATATTTATCTATGTTTTTTAATTAGTTTTTTATTTCTGAAAATGCTCTAATTATGTCTGTTTTAGTGATTATTCCTTCAAGTTTTCCAGTTGAATTAATTACTGGAATCCCACTTATTCTATTCCTTATCATTATCTTGGCAGCTTCAGACAAGTCACTATTCTCATCAATAGTTATAGGATCTGAAGTCATTATATCACGTACTAAAATAAGATATTTTATACCTGTCGGAATAAATTTCTCTCTAACCTTGTTATTTTTTGAAGTTTCTTTTATTTTGGCTCCTAATGTTCTTGTTCTTACTAGCATTCCTACTGGTAAAAAATCTCTTATGCTTATGATACCTATCGGCATATTATTTTTTGCAACAATTACTCTAGATATATCATAAGTTTCCATTAACATGGGTATAATATCAATTACTTCATCAGGATCTGCTACGTGAACTTTTTTTGTCATAAATTCGTTGACTTTAAAGTAATTTGAATAATGATGTGCATAAACTTCTAATAAATCAGTTTTTGTAATTATTTCTGTTCTTTTTCCTTCATAATTTGTTATAACTATCGAACTAATCTTATTATTTAACATGACTTTGGCACATTCATTAAGTGATGAATTTCTATTTACCGTAATTAATTTTTCCTCTATTATTTTTTTTAATGGAATTTCACTAAGGCGTCTTCTATTACTAGCAGATTTATATAAAAATCTGGCAATATCTTTTTCAGTAATTATTCCGCATGGTTTCTTATTTTTAGTTATTACAATTCTGCTTAAATTATATTGTAACATTATATTTCTTGCATCCATCAAACTTTGTTTATGATCTATAGAGATGATTGATCTTCCTACATCATATGCATTCAACAATAAATTGTCTATATTTTGATTTTGCTGTTTTTTTAATAAAATTTCTCCTTTATCTGTTCTAGTATATATTCCTGTGTTAAAATCACATTTCAATAATCCAATATCTATCATTTCTGCAGTATATCTTCGAATTTGGGAATGAGACAATCCTAATTTTTTTAATAATTGATTTTTTGTTGTTCCTGCATCTCCTGATAATTGTAATATATTCCGAGCTATTTTTTTATCTATACCAAGTAATAATGGTTTTTTATTAATCAAACTTAACTAAAGTTTTATCTTTGCTATTTTTAATTATTTTGGTTTTATTGTAGTGCAGTGAACTCAGTTTTTTAATTATAATTTACTTTTTTTTAAAATTCTTTCTATATTTTAAATTTGCTGTAATAACAATTAAGTTCTGTATAAATTCACCTTATTTAATATCTCATCTATGAATTAATATAATGTTAGTTCTTTTACCGACTTAATGAATGATCATGACTGGGCAAGGTGCTGCTTCGGAGACTTTTCTTGCAACGCTTCCAATACCATATATCTTGTTAAATCTCTCAAGTCTTTTACTAGCCATAATAATTAAATCGATTTTATTCTCTTTCGCATAATTAATAATTTTACTACTAGGAGATCCACTAATAACATCAAATCGCGCAATTATTTTATTTTCTTTTAATTCCTTAATTCTGTTTTCTAACATTACTTCCATCCCTTTCTTTAAAAGACCTTTGAGTTGTTTTTTTGCTTGTTCTAGGGATGTTTTATTATCTATAAATCCTAATATCGTACTTGAAGCGAATTCATGATCTATAACATATAACACTATAACTTCAGCTTTTAAGGCAATTGCAAACTGTTGACATTTAAACAATGCTTTATCTGACTCCTCTGATCCATCATGTGGAACAAGAATTTTAAACCCTGTCAATCTCTTATTATATTTTATTTAACTACAAGTACTGGACAATGTGCATAAGTTACTACTCCTTGGGCAGTACTTCCTATAAGCAATTTCTTAAATCCAGTATTTCCACGAGTACCTATTACAATTAAATCAATTTCCTCCTTATCTGCATATTCTATTACTCCTCCAACAACTGAGGAACCAGTTTCAAAGATTTTCGTTTCTATTTTAAACTTTTCTTTATATTTGTCTACTTTTTTATTAATTTTTTCTAATATTTGTGAAGATTCTTGTTTAGCTTTTTCTACTATTTCATCTACTAGTTTACCTTTAGAAAACGTAAGATAATACATTTGATTAGATGTCAACTTCAAATCTTGCATAACGTGAATTATTATTAATTCAGGATTATGTTCTTTTTGAGCAATCTCAATAGCATAGTCCAATGCATCCATAGAACATTTTGAACCATCGAAACAAACTAATATCTTTGTCATGCCTTTTAGATAGTATCAATCAACATTTAATTGTATTACTTTACCTTGATTTTCAAAGTCGTCGATCCATTTAGGTAATGAAATTATCAATACACCATTATTAATTTCTGCACCTATGCAATTTATGTTAGTTTTAGGAATTGAGATAGTCATTTGAAATTTTCTTGAAACCTGATATAGTCCTTTTAAATTTTCTTTAATGTAGGATTGTTTTCCAATTAATCGGATAAATCTATTTGAGACGATGATTTTCAGATTTTTTTTGTTAATTCCAGGAATCATAAATAAAAGTTCATAAGTTATATCGCTTTCTACTACATCATAAAAAGGTGTTAAAATATTTAGATATATGTCATCATCTGATTGATCAAGAATCGACTTTTTAATTTTATCTTTTTTGTCAACTTCGATATGAAATATCATGTAAATAATATAGCCTATTTATATTATTTAATTCTGCAGTATTCAGATTAATGCACTGAAATTAATAATATTTTTTACTATTAATATTATAAAGTATTACAAGACAATTATTATGCAGGGTTTTAAATAGTTAATATAAGAATTCTTAAATGTTATTGTTTGTACGCGCTATAATTATTTAATGTAGATATTTTTTTACTTATATTTTGTGTTTATCAATTCTTATTTCTTAAAAATAGGATTTATAAAATTTAAAATTGATGTTATTATATTATATTCTAATATAATATAATATAATAATAATTCATTGCAACATTGTGAATACATACTAGATAAATACTAATTTTAGATATTACAAGATATGACATCTCATAATGTAAAAAGAAAAAGCAACATAGAGAGAAGAGATTCACCATTATCAAACAAGCTAGACGATATTTTCGAAAATTTTAAAAAAGATTTAGAAAATACGTTTGTTCCATTTCAACAGTCCATATTAGATTGGAGATTACCATCTGTTAGTTTTCCTCGTTACTTTGAAGACTTGGAAAGTAAAGTACCATTGTGCAATATGGTTGATAAAGGTGACAAATATGAATTACAATTAGAAGTTCCGGGAATTGATAAAGAAAAAATTGACATAAAAGCAACAGAAAACTCAATAGAACTATCAGGAGAACAATCTGAAAAAACAGAAGAAAAAGATGAAAATTATGTATACAATGAAAGATCATACAGATCGATTCATAGGACTATCCCATTTGATGAAGAAATTAAACCAAATGATATTGATGCATCAATGAAAAATGGAATATTAAACATCCTAGTTCCAAAGAAAGTTCCAAAAGATAAAAAAGGTTCAGTAAAAGTTAATGTATCGTGAGGACTGAAAATATTTCAAAAATATTGGTTGGTGTCGATGGTTCAAAATGTTCTATGGATGCATTGGACTATGCTATCAAAATTGCTAAAAAAGAAGAATCTGTTAGCATAATTGCACTTTATGTAATTCCATCAAATACCATCTATTCAAATCCAACTTTTTTTTATGCAGGGATGCCTTTAGTACATAAAAATATAATCGAAGGAATTAAAAAAGATGCTCAAGAATGGCTAAATAAAATTGAGAAACGTAACGAAAATGATAAGATTAGCATACAAACAAAAATCATTTCAGGGTTATCTACAGTAGGAGAATTAGTGGAATTTGCAGATCGTGAAGATGTAGATTTAATAATTGTAGGAACTCGTGGAAATACTGGATTTAAGAAATTGCTTATAGGAAGTACTGCCCAAGGAGTAGTAACTTATGCACATTGTCCAGTACTTGTAGTTAAATAA
>JBNAIF010000107.1:0-22118 GCA_050043595.1 Nitrososphaeraceae archaeon
ATATAGAACGTCTACTATTACTTGCTAATGATTTCAATGCTTTAAGTATACATAAACATACAAAGCAAATACAAATACAAAGATTACATTGAAATGATCATAGATGGTCTATTCCTGACAAATTGGAGCAACATACGTTAGAGTAGAAACTCCAGATATGGATCTTTCATTAACTGCTTCATCATATAACATTAAACATATAGTCTTCGTTGAATTTTTATTTTAGTTTAAATCTATTAAAACATTATTATAGAACATTTCTTACAAAGAAAAAAATTTAGAATAAATCATATTTAAATAATTTAAATGATTGATTTTAATCCTCTAGATTATAAGAAAAAATCTGCAATGAATTGGAATAAAGTTGCTAAACTTTATCACAATAATTGGGTTGGATTGGGTGTAGGACCATTTGGATCAACAAAAAAAGTAATAGAACTAGCAGATATTAAAAAAGATGATGTAATTTTAGATCTTGCATGCGGTACTGGAGCTTTATCAATAGATATTAGTAAGATTATTCAAAATAATGGTAAAATTATAGGAATAGATCTATCAAGAAATGCATTATCTTTAGCTAAAGGAAATGTACAATTTCAAAACTCTTGCTTTATAGAAATGGATATGGAAAATATTGCATTTTCAATTAAATTTTCGAAAGTTTTATGCCAATATGGATTCATGTTCTTGACAAAACCTAGTTCATCATTATTATCAATAAAAAATCACATGATGAGAAACAGCAGAATAGTAATCGCTGTACATGGAATATCCAAAAACGTTCCATACTTTAGTTGTATTATGAATGAAATTCAAAGATATTATCCTAGCATTATTTCAAAAGATTCACCTACAGTACATTCGTTCGGAGATGGTAAAAAATTGATAAATCTACTAAAAAATGCCAAATTTGAAGATATTCAAATAACACGATATGTATTTCAATATACCGCTGGTAAATTTTCAGAATATTGGAACAACTACATAAATTGTACTGCTAATTCAATCAAAGAAATTATAAAGAAAGATACAAGAAAGTATATAAAAATAAAAAATAATGCAAGAGAAAACATAAAACAGTATTTAAAAAATAATGTAATAGTTTTTCCATGGGAAATATTAATAATCACTGCGGTTAACAAAAAGTAGCTTAATAAGAATAAAAATATTAAAAAATACTTAATAATATTATATATATTAAATTAAGTTACTATTTTTTAATATCCGGATAATATTTTCATGTACTTTATTTTTATTAATATCACCTTTAACTATACTCCAATTTTTTTCACTTGCAAATTTTTTATAGTTTGAATACACCTGATTCAAAAATATTCTGTCAGTTTCAAAAATATCTCGATTAATTTGTATCCTAGCATAAGATGTTTCTGGAGGGATATCTATTACAATTACAATATCCTCTTTTGGTAATGTTATGTCCAGATTTTCCAACCATTTTAGATCTAATCCGCGCGAAAATCCATAAATTAAATTAGATTGATAATATCTATCCATAATAATTATATATCCTCTTTCCAATAACTCATTAATCTGTTCTTTTTTTTCCAATCTATTTGCAGCCAATAACATATGTTGTACATCAAATGGAAAATTTCTCCTACCGTCCAAAAACGCTCTGATCTCTTTACCAATATATGTAGAGTAATCTGGAAAATCTAAAACAATAGTTTCTCTATTTTGGTTAACAAAATATTCTTTTAATAAACTACATTGAGTACCTTTTCCAGCTTTATCGATACCTTCTATGACTATTATATGACCTTGTGACAATTAAATGTAGAAAACTATGGATAGTTAATTAACTTTTAGATGCACTTGAAAATTAAATATTAAAATTTCAATCGATATTTATCATACTTAAAAGCAAAACTTACTATTAATGAATTGTATTTCTTAACTGCGAATTTGAATTTAATATAATAAACTAGGTTATTGAGTTTAATAAAAAAAATAATAATTAAATTAATATAATAATATGTTAACAGTAATATATAAAGAAAGGTGATATAGTATTTTCCAATTATGGGGTAAGAAAGAATATTGTAGTTTATGTAAAACTGAGTTAAAACATAAATATAAACCACAAAAAAAATGGAAGATGAAAGGGTTGTTATGTGGTGATTGTCATGCCCAAAAGATGAAGGAGTATTTTTTAAAGGAACAAGAACAACAAGAAAAAGATGAACGAGAAATAAATTCATGCAGTAGCTGTAACAAATATGTAAAATCAGTTGAAGAAAGACTAAAACCTAGATGGCAATGGAATTTGGAAAGTGGGGTAATTTTATGTAAAAAGTGTTTTGACAAAAAAGAAAAAGAATTTGAAATAGAAAGAAATTTTTGTTCAATTTGCAATAAGAAAATGAAGTTTATTCGATATAATCCAAAACCTTCTTGGAAAATAAAAGGTCAATTATGTCGAGAATGTTGGGACAATAGGAATAAATCCCTTAATTAAAATCATTCTGATATTAATTGAACTCCTAAACATTTATAGATTCATTTTAAAATACTAAAGCAATGGGCTCATAGTTCAGTTTGGATAGAATGGCTGCCTGCGGAGCAGCTGGTCGTGGGTTCAAATCCCTCTGGGCCCAATACACATATGTAACTTTATTAAGGCCCGTATATAAATAAAAGTGTGGTTAGACAGTTATCCAAGATATCTCCATACAATTCTTTCGTGTTTGGATTAAAGGCACCTGAAACTAAGCGACAATGGCCCACAAGACTTGATGTATTTTTAACATTTTTAGAATTAGATGGAAAAACGATAGAAGAAAGAACAAATCAACTTTTTAGACACATTAAAAAAGAAGGAGTAGAATGGTTACAAAATCAATTACTAGAATTTATTGAAGGTCAAAAAGAAAGAGTTACAAATGGAGAAATATCTGAATCTACTATTCCCAATTACATAAAGCCAGTTAAGACATTTTGTTATATGAACAATATTTTAGTTAATTGGAAATTAATAGGAAGAGGGATACCTAAAGCAAGTCAAGCAGCAAAAGATAGACCTCCAACTATCGAAGAAATTCATAAATTGCTGAGAGCATCAGATCCACGTGTTAAACCCATAGTTTTAGTTATGTTATCTTCTGGTATTAGAGTTGGAGCATGGGATTATCTATTATGGAAACATGTAACTCCTATCTATGATGATGATCATAAAATTATAGTTGCAGCAAAATTATTGATTTATCCAGGAGATAAAGAAGAATACTATACATTTATCACTTCTGAAGCCTATAATGCATTAAAAGACTGGATAAATTTTAGAGCAAATCATGGAGAAAAAATTAATGATGAATCTCCGCTTATGCGTGATTTATGGCAAATAATTGATTTACCGAAAAGACATGGTCGTTCAGTTGGATTTGGTCGAAATCCTAGAAAGATATCATGTTCTGCTATAAAAAACATAATTTATAGAGCATTACGATCACAAAGTATAATTGATAAATTAGATCCAAAAAAAGAAGGAAAAAGACATGAATTTAAAACAATGCATGGATTCCGCAAATTCTTTAAAACTACATGTGAACAATCAGAAATGCGTTCTATTAATATTGAAATATTGATGGGACATAATATAGGAGTGTCTTCTAGTTATTACAAACCAAGAGAAACAGAAGTTTTAAAAGATTATCTTAAAGCAATTAATTTTCTTACTGTAAATGAAGAACATAGATTAAGAGAAGAAAATATAAAATTAAAGAAAGATATAGATTTTACGGATAGAGAAATAGCAATGATGAAACAAGGTCTAAGAACCATGGCAACTCAAATAGGGTTAGATTTAGATAAATTAGACGCAGATTTTATAGAAAAACATCCTGGTTATTCTCCTTCTACTTCTAACTAACTATTTTGGAGGTTTGAATCCTCTATTTATTAAAGCATTATATATTTTTGGAACTGCAAAACAAAATCCTATGTGCGTACAATTATTGCTATCATCTTGGTAACAATATAATTTTTTATTTTCTCCACTAACATAAACAGTAATCATTCTTTTGTCTTTTCCTCTTCGATCTATTATTTCTATTTCATTACCTTCAATATTGGAAAGTTCTAGGAAAGGTCCATAACGTTCTAGTTTTTCATTATATGTAGTAAATGTTAATAAAAAGTCTTCAAACCATGGTGTAAACTTTTGATTTTGTGGTTTTTTATTGTCTCTTTTGTAGATTTGTTCTAATCTTTCGTATACTGTATTTTTAATACTTATTGCAGTCCATCCTTTTACCAATTTATCTTATTATATATTATAGTAAGATACTATAAAGTATTGTGATATGATTATATTATATTTTATTATAAATTTTTATATTATATAATAAAACTTATTTATTAGAATTTACTATAATTTATTGTACATTATGGTAGAAGGATATAAGTACATAGGTTTCAAAAAATGCGGACAATTATACAGGAATCTTGAAACCGAGGCAAAAAAGCAAGACCGACCAGTTGCATACATAGCAAGAACCTTGATAAAACAAGGGCTTGAAATTCTGTCTGGTCAATCCAAATGTAAAGAATGTGGTGAAATAATTAAGGAGGTATTAGTTTAGTGCCAATACATCTGCGAAATGAACGGACATCCCAACCAAATACCTCCAATAGAGACATAGAATGTGAATATTGTAAATATCTTACTTTAGAGATAAGTAAAGTCAGATATAAAGGAGATGATAATTCTAACTGAAATCAAATGATTCAATTTGTTATTATAAATATACAACTTGTGATAATGCAAAATTAGAAAAAGTTTGTAAATATAAAGATACAATATTTCATTATATACAATGGTGCGTCTTAGTCTTCAATAGTACCCTAAGGAAGTTGATATAATTGCAAATAGATAGATCACCTGTTTGGTTACAGATAGAAAAAGAACACGAGTTTAAAAGATTGCAATTTGAAGATGTAAATTACAAATTAGATAGAGGTTGTAGATGTTGAGCTATAAATCATTTGTTTTGTATATGTCATATACTATATTTGAGATAAGAAATACTATAACACAAGCAGTAACAGAAAACGAAACCAGTATTCACTCTTCTATATTAGTGGATTTTTCTAAATGAACAATGAAAATATAATACTATCTGGAGAATACAATTACGCTTCATCTAATTTTCGCGATGCATGGACACGTGGGATAGAAGCGGCCAAAGATGCTACAATTGCTATGACAAATATGGTTACAGCTTTAATTCAGAATGGATATAAAAAACCAGAAGCAATTAAACAAATTATCGGAGATCACAAAGATCTAAAAGGGTTTTCACAAGCATCTGTGTATAGACATTTACCTCCAGAATTTAAGCGTGACTATAATTCCAAACTTAAAAAATCCAGTAAATTTTCTCAAGATGATAGAAATGAAAATGAAAGAAAACAAGAAGATAATTACAATGAAAATATAGCGTCAAAACCAACAGTTTATGAACCATCTAACGAAAACGATAAACTTTCAAAAACAGAATCAATACGTAATATAAATTCAAACCAAAATAATTTTAATGAATCAGAATCTGATATTGAATATGAGAAATTAAGATTACGTTATGAAAACATTACAAATAATAATAAACAACAAATAGATTCTCTAGAAACAAAAGTAGAAGAATTAACACAAGATAAAATAACATTGGAAAAAGAAATCAAATATCTAAAATCACTGTTACAACCCTGGAGTGACGATACAATATTAGATATAGGATTACATGAAGAACTTCCCATACACATATGGAATAATCCTTACACTCCAAAAGACTACAAACTTAGTGTAAAAGATAGTCATATTGAAAAACTTCAGAGAGTGATAAATCAAAGATGAATAGACAAAAAGAAATTTCTACATTACTCTTTATGACTATTGTACCTTCATTAGTTGGTTTATCATTAGCAAAGTCGAATCAATATATTTTCGAAAAAATATTTTCAGAATCTGAGGAAATAATATATACTAAAATTGTTGATTGTAACAAATATAAGGACAATTCTTTTCAACCATTGTTGAACGAATTATCCTATAACAAACTCTGTCAGTAGAAGGAGAATAAATAATGAATAATACTAGAAAATTAACTGGAACCCATATTGTATTACAGGTTGTACAAGAACTCATATTAATATTGGTTGAAAAAAATGTTCTAAAAGAAAAAGACGTATTAAGATTTGAACGTTTGATTGACCAACTTTGTAAACAATTCGATGAACAAAAAATGGAGAATAAAAATTGATTATATATTCATCAAATAGATTACAAAAATTAGACAAGAATTCATCATCAAAAATTAAACGTCTAAAAGTAAAAGAAAAAGACAACAAAACATCTGATGGTTATGAAATCAAAACTGGCGGCAATATTGTATTTGGAGTTATTCCTCATAAAGAAATATCTAACAAAGAATGGCAAAAATGTTTGAAAAAGATAGATCAAATTACATGTTCAAATAATTTGTATAAAATTGATAATGGAAATACTATCAATAAGAAAAAACACAAAAAGACTTTGACCGTTATCGGGAGTGAAAACACAAGATCATGAAGATACAAAAGTGTCGTAATGGTTGTGGTGTAGATATTGTAGTTCAAATAGATGCTGGAAAATGGAAACCTTTTGTTTATGATTTAAATAATGATCAAATAATAGGTTTACATAACTGTCCAAAAAGCAATTATAAGCGAGATAATGTAGTCAATCATCAATCACCTGCTCAACAATCATCAAAATTAAAAGAAAATGATATAACTAAATTCATTCCTCAATTCTTGCAAACATTGGAAAATATTGAAAGAAAAATAAATCAATTAGAATTATTATTACAACAAATAAGCAAAAATACCCATAAAAATATAGAAACAATAGATACTATTGATCACTTCCTAACAACTAATTTAAAAAACATTAATAAAATAACGTCATTATCAGTACAATCACAAATAGAAAATTTATCAACTGTCAAAGAATTACAAACAAAACGAAAAAATATCGTTAGCGAAAATCCGATCTTAGAGTAACAAAATAAAAACTAGAAATGAAATTTAAGAATTCTGATCATCTGTTGTTCTATAGTCTATGTACATTAAGACAAACATATACATTAAATTTTAGATATCTTTATCAATGAGATTTGGAAAAATAATATGTTACCCTTATATTATACTAAACAATTTACATACTATAGAGAATTAGTACTTAAGTGAATATATAAAAATACAAAATAAAACAAATTATCACAAATCAGCATAGGAAAATCATGTATACTTTAAGATTTTATTTTTTTTCAGAAGTATGATATACAGAAAACATAAACAAATTATGTGAGTCAAAAAAGGTTAAGTATAAAAAATGATAAAAACACTAACAATAAAAAATAATATTACTAAACCTATATTTCCACTAGAATATTCCAGATGGCTTTTTCTATATAATAATATAATACTATATTATAATACTGTATTATATTATTCTATTAAAAAAATTGGGTATTGGATCTGAGGCTGGACAGCCTATCAAGATGAAAAGTGGTAGAAGAGGATCAAACTTTTCCTTCTATATGGATGTTGAGCTTGATCAAGCAATAGATCAAATACGCTGGAGGGAACATGTATCTAAATCTGAAATAGTACGTAGAGCAGTGGAGGAATATGTTAAAAATCATAGTGCTGGTAACAGTACTTTTACTCTAGATAATTGGAATGATGAACCAAACTTTAAGGTAATGCCATCACTTTCTGCAAAACTTAACAAATGGGATGAATATCTTGATAGTTGTGAAAGGAAAGATTTAGTAAATATCATGATATGGTCTAACAAAATCTGGAAAAAAGCAAAATCAGCAAAAGAACGATGGAGAAGAATCTAAAATATTATAAAATCCAATAAATAACAATCAAACATAATGATGATTTTATCTCATATTTGTCTATATTATAATTATTATGATTAAGAAACAAATATCCTACAAATATACATAAGTATTAACAATAATTATACGAGATAAAAATTCAATTTATATTTGGATATATGTTAAAGATTAAAATATTATACATTTTTTTGATAAACTACAAACATTCAATTATAAATACAGCTATAATTATATTAAGAAAAAATACGTAAATCTAATTAAAATAAAATTTTATTTACAAAATATATTTACAAACAAGATTATAAGAAACTTTACTAAAAATTGTCTAAAAATACAGTAACTCATATATTTAAAATTATATGAAAAAAGAATAACGAATGTTTAGTGATGAAGAATATCATGAAGGTGAAATAGATGATGAAAATCTCTATGTAGACGATGATGAAGCAATACTATTTAGGTTCTAATTCATTTTTACTTCTTATTTTAATCTATAAACAAATTTTTTTTATGACTAGTAATAATATCATAGTTTATCAAGTGGTTGAAGAGATAAATGGCGTATATCATGCTTTTAGACCGATCTGGACGTTTATTGATGATATTGACTCAGCATATCAAAAACTAACCGAAGAGAAAAATAAATGTGATTGTCCTAATCGTCAAATGAGACTTACAATAAAAGAATATCGACAAAATCAAAGACATTTAGATCCATTCTCAGATGAAGATTAGCAAATTTATATTATTATATGATTAATTAATATTTTTAATACTAAAATTAACGAATCAACTTGGCATTTTTGTATTGAAATGACACTGAATTTATATTAATTTAAAATTTAGATTAACATTATTCCTAGTTTATATTATTATGTAGTATGATTGTGTGTATGTATTCTATATTATATGAAATTGTATAATTATGAAATTTAAAAATTAATTTAATCTCACGTATTTAGAAACATATATAGCTCTTTTTACACTTATAGATATAAATTGAAGTAAATCGAAAAAAATCTTCAAAAAAAATCTTCAAATAAGATATTTGGAATAGATGTTGGTCCTGTTTTCGAAGAAGAAAAGATATGTATCGATGTATCTAAAAAATTATCTCAAATTGCAAAAAAAAAGATAATTTTTCACAATCATAAAGATAATAATTATTACTTGACTGAAAAAGGATGGAATGGACTTTCAGTAGGTGCAAAATTAGGAAATACATATAAAGAATATTGTGATATTATGTCAATTAGAAAAGAAAATACTTCAAATAAATAGATTATCTAAAAACTCAATTCTTAATACGATTAATAAATATTGTAATATTTATAAAATTAATAACTAAAAATATTAATCAAAATGATCTTTGATTTATAAAAATTAATTTGTTTATGTGAAAATAGTTTTTATTATATATTCTTAAAAGAAAATTTATAAATTAAACTAAAAAAATCTTAATAACATATTTTGGAATTGATCGCAAATTATTAAAAATCTTTTATTGAAAACGAATAATTAAACTCTGCATCATATAAATCAAAATCTTTTATATATAATACATCTATAATATGTTATTAAAAAAATATATATATTTGTCAAATTAAATTAATCAATATCGTTATCATATTAGTTACCATACATTTATAAGTTATTTATCATATTTTTTATTTGTTTTGGAAAAACGTACAAAAGAAGATCCTATGTTTATGGTAACTTCTAAGTCTCGTGAATCTAGTTTATGGGAAGAATTTGGAAAACTAGAAGAAACCAATACTCAAAATAATATAAAAAAGAAAGCAATTATTTTAGAAATTGCTTCTATATATGAGAATCGATTCAATCATGATTCTGTTTTTGTAAATTCTATTGCTTCTATTATTATTCGACTTTCAAAAAAACATGGTTATGCTGTTTCTCAATCGTGGGTTTATGATATTTTACCAGATAAATATAAGCAGATTAAACTAGAACAATCTTCTAGTAGAACATTCCGGACCGGAGAGATCTACGATAACAAAGATCTAGAAGAATTTTCTATATATAAACAACAACGAAAAGAAGCACTCAAGATCTTAAAATATACTGATTGGTCTATATTTTCAAGAGAAGAGATCTATGATGTAGTTCCAAAAACAAAACAAATCTATGTTGAACAAACATCAATAGTCAAAGACGAGAAACTCGACGATGAAGTTCTAGACGAATTAGAAAAACAACCTACATTTGATTCTATAGCATTAGATCCATTTCGACACAAGATACAAACTGACAAACCAGAAACTCGAATAAATGCATTAGGATCGTCTATGATGAAATTGGCAAAAGCATATTTCTTGCTATCTAAATCATGGGAATCTGCTAGTAAAAAAGCAAACGAATTTCCATTAGATAAATATGATCCACGAGAAGAAAAATGGGCAAAGATTATCGAAGATAATGCGAAATTTATTCAAATGTGTGCGGCAGTAGTTAAACCGGCAACAGATTTAAAATATAAACGCTCTGTATCTGAATGGGTAGACATAGCACATTATGAAAAAATACAAGGAAAACATGCATCTGCATCTAAAAATGAAGCAGAAGGTATATACAAAAATCCAGATACTGGTGAATGGGTCAGAGCTCCACGAAAACTAACCCGCGAACAAGTTGGAGACCGAGCTCAAACTATTAGAAAATTTGGAAATCTTTTCAAAGAATTTTTACCTACTTATTATATCATGGAACAATGGTATATAGAAAAAATGAAACCATATGCTGTGGGACTATCTGTAAAACTAGGACCAAAATTATCTAATAGAGCATAATTTTACAGTACTATAGATGAAATAAAAATATATTTTATATTATATTAATTTAAAAATATTATAATACAAATATCTCTAATCAAATATGATAATAATTATTATGCGAATTGCAGTATTCGTGTAATTAGTTCTTCTGAATTAAATCTGTTTGGTTTTGTTATATGGGTAAACCAATTTTTGGATCATGTCTAAATTGTGGTAAACAAACTGGTCAATATATGATAATACATAGAGGAAAACATAGTACAAGCAATCCTGCGAAACCATATAAAGAATATAAACATAAACAATATTTTTTATGTAAAAAATGTGATGACATTCGTAGTGTAGGGATAAGAGATTATCTAAATATTCGAAACATCAAATAATATAGTATTTTTTCATACTTTGATAAATATTATAATGTAAATATAACAAATTAAATTTTGATGAAACTTAAAGTTTGTATATTAAATTTGTTATTCTTTAGAAAATTATAAAAATCTTAACTATTAACTATTTGTAAATCAATAATAATAAAATATTTTCTGTAAACAATTCATTTTTTACTACTTTATATTTTTTTCACGAATTCGATCTAACATTATTTCTTTTTTGACTTTTTGGTATTCTTTCATCAAATTTTTAAGCCTCAATATTTTCTCTGTATTTTTTTCTTTCTTTGTTTTACGAATGAGTTCATTTACACCGTTTATAGTGTCTCTTATTATAGATCTGTTAATTTTCTGTTGTCCGACTTTTAAATAGTCCTTACATTTTGTAAATCTTTCTAATTGTTGTTTATCCTGTTCTGATGTATTTCGACCATATATCTGTAATTCTTTGCTGTGTAATTTTATTAGTAATTCAAGTGCCTCTGTCGAATCTTTATATTCTTGTTCTCCTAAATCTAAAATACCATCATTTTTGAGAGGTTGTATATTTTGTGTATGCATTTAAGAAGCAATTAGTTAGATAATAAAGTAAGAACTAACCATCTAATAAATTTAAATGTTAGTTACTTACTAATTTAGTTCTCTAGTTATTTTGAATTTTATGTATATTATGAGAAAAGCATGTAAATTATTTTTATCTAGTAATTTTCAAAGATTATTGATCTGGCACTTTCACAAATATAAATATGATATTTCTATATTGGATATCTTAAATATAAAAAACATGTGTTTAAATATAAAAAATGTCGCAAATGATTCAGGACATTTACAATTGATTTATAAAATAAATCTACCATGATCATTACTACAAAGGTGTTCTGAAATCTATTCTTTATAGGGAAATGATGAATATGTGTTTTCAGGACACCAAATTCAAGAATATTATATGTATATCGAAGTTAATAGAAACCAATAAAAAATATGATCATTTTCCTATAAATAACAGGTCTAGAAATTCTATTTATTACAATAATTTAGAAAAAAGAAAAATTTTATAATTTTTTTGATTATGTTGTTTTCAGAAATATCTAATTTGTAATAACTATGAGTTAATGATAATATAACAAAAACATTTCTTCCAACAATATTTGATAAACTTATTATCAAAAAATTATTTATTATTGTTGTTACTACGAAAAACTAAAAATATTTCAATATATCTTAAATTTATTTACATTCAAAAATAAAATGAAGGGATATAATAAATGATCCAAAAAGTACAAAAAGTTTTTGTGAAACAACATTTTATTAATAATACAAAATATTCTTCCATTCAAATAGTCTTATCATTTCTGCATTTAATATTTTATTTAATATACACTACTAAAAACAATATGAACCTGCTATTTCAATGTATTATGGGAAAGTTACAATAAATTGACACAAAAAAATAATAAACGATTAGATCCATATGATAAACATGTCACTATCAATATTTCTTTGAAACTTAGAAATCTCATGACTATTGATTCAATAGTAGGTCCTGGTAAACGTAGTAAATATATTGAAAAGATAATCGAAAATGCTATATCTGAAAAAGATTAATTAATAGCATTCGTAAAAACAATCCCATCAAATTTTATTGATGATTTTAACTATTTAATAATCCAATTGGTTGTAGAAATTTATTGTATGTATCTATTTTTATAATATTGAATTCTATCTTATTTTCTTTTTCCTAATAAATTCTGTTTTATATTTTATATAATTTGTAAATGACCATTCATTAATATATGTAGCAATATTTCCTGATATGTATTTCTATATCTGCTAACTAAAATTAGTTTATTAGCGATTACCTGTGAAATCAGTTTTTTTTATACTTAAAAATCAAATATTACAACATAATGCAGATATACGAATTTATGTTAATTAATATAATTCAATATGATGACAATATTTTAATTATTGATTTCTAAAATAAAAATTTGAAAAAAAGAGATTATTTAAATAGAAAATAAAAAATGACTTCTATACGTATATTATCATTATTTTTGTTTCTATATTTATGTAATTGCCTTAAAATACGTTAATATCACTTCTGCTTGAGTATGCCATAATGATTGTGCAATTTCACTAGATATCTTGCTTGTAGCAAATGTAATGCTTTTAATATTATCAAAGTCTTTTTCTATTTTCATGGAAGCAGCACTTTCAATGTTTCCAAAATTTCTTGTTATTTTTATAGACGTAATTCCGTGTGATACGTTAGTCATATTTTCATTAATTATTTGCTCGGTTTTGTTTATCATATCATATGCAGATTGTGGACGTTGATCTACACTCGATCTAATCCATAGATGAACATTTACCTTTGCTTCATGTTTTTGATATTTTCCATTGATCGAAAGATTTTCTATTTTTGTATCATTATGTTCTGTTGTAATTTGGTACGTTTTTGTATCAGTCCAACCCATAGTAGAAAATCGTATTTCAGAAGCCGTTGGTGAAAATGCTGTTGTAGGCCAATTTGTTTCTAACATATTCAGTACTACTTCTTCATTGGGTGTTGTAAGATCTGAACTTGTGCCAGATATAACTTGAGTCATGTCTACAATTTATCTCCTATCATTCTTATGGGAATTTATTATCATAATCTACTAACTGTGTTTTTAATTCAGTACATAATGCAACTGCTCTATCTCGATGTCTTGTTGCTTTTTCTCCATCTCCTGAAAATCTATCTAATGAAAGAGATGATGCATAATACTCTACTATTGTAACTGCTTTATCATACAAAGCATGAGTAGTGTCTGTATCCCAATCATTTTTCAGAGTACAAGCAATAACTTCTGATGTTCCATAATCCAATCCTTTATCAATATCAGTATCAGAAACATCCGTACTAGAAATATTGCCCATTAGTCTTCTAACATAATCTCTATTTCCTAAAGACGCCATGATATATCATAGAAACAAAAGTCAAAAGAAGAACTATCTTTGATTGTAGTTCTTTAGTCTTTTTTGCATACAAATCATTGTATGTCATTTCCCATAACTACAAGTTTAAGAGTTGTCAAAGAACCCCAATGGGTTTTAGAAACAACTAGAGGTGTAATGCCAGATCCTGCTTCCTTTACATGGGCAGGTCCAATACAAGACTATTCGTACACGGTAGACACTAATTCTGTCAACTATAGAAAATTAGGTTCTCCTGATTTGTATAAAGTTATACAAAATGGACAGCGATTTCAATTTGATCTTGCATATAATCCAGTCGACAGAGTATTATTGTCTAAGGGAGTTAATCTAGATAGTGAAGATTCTACACATAATAGAGAACAATCGTTATCATTTTTACTTAGTCAAGAGATGAATAATGCAGGTTCATTGGCTGAACATTATATAGTAGCAAAAGGTTGTTCATGTGATTCTACTACTGTTGATGTGTCTTTGGAGGCTGTAAATGTAAGCCAAACATGGATTGCTAATGATATTCCAATACCATCTACCTCTGAACCAATAACTACTCCAACTTATGCAACTCCTGGAACACAAGAACCATGGACAGGAATAACTTCAGGTTCTGATCCATTAACATGGGGTGGAACATCATATACTCCAAGAACTTTTTCTGCAACTGTTTCCCATAATACTGATCAAATTCAACCACTAGGTGAAGCAAACGTCTTTGCTACAATACCCACAATTAGAGATATTACCTTCTCATTTGATATAATACATGAAGATAATACACTAGTTTCAGATGCGGATAGTGTAACACCAAAAGAACTAATATACAAATTGTCCACAGATACCCAACTAAAGTTTACAGATGCATATATAACTAGTTACAACGAAGCGATATCTGCTACAAGTACTGAAGCCAAGACTATATCATATAGTGGAGTTGCTCGCAGTGCCGTATGTGAAAGTTACACCTAAAATTTTTTTTATGAATATTATTGTAACTTAAATTGTACTTTTAATTCTAATCCAATAATTTTTATTTTTTATTGTTTAATTTGTTATATATTCAATTTTTATGAACATTAAAATTTAAGTTTGTATCTAAATTTATTATATTTGTAACAAATTTAATTTATTATTTTAAATTTGTATTAAAATTATATATTATACGATTTTCAATATATATGCTGCTTAACGAATATAATAAATTTTATTTTTTAAAAAACTATTATTTTAAATCTAAATACATTTTATTATACATAATTTATAAACTAATTTATGTTATACTTTGTAGTTCTATTTGAATATACTGTGAATTCGTATTATTAAAATAAAAAAATCTTAAATCAAGAATTAAATATAATAAAACCTTCATATTCATATCGCAGTCTTAAGATTAGATTTATTACATTATTTTTTATAGTGTCAAGTTATCTATTATTTTATTTTCTATGTCTTTTTTTTATTTACTTCACTAGTAGTTGGTTACTCACCATCTTATTTATGTCAGATAATAACAAGAGTAATAGTAAGAGCGATATCGGAAGTAATAGTAATAATGTGAATATCACTAGTGATTATAATAAAGACAATAACTTTACTAATAATAATATCAATAATCAAATCAATGAAGAAAAAAAATCTCCTCAAAAGAAAGAAATAGAATATATTTTAGAAGCAGCAAGCGCAAGTAAACAAATAACATCATACTTAGCAAAAAAAGATAATTTTTGGATCCAGTTTGATGATGGTACTAAAAAAGAATTTGAACGAAAACCTTTATCTACCAAACAAAATAAAGAAATAGAAAAACTTCGAAATATATATACAAATTTTTCATATTACGAACAAGATGGACACGTAATATTCAATGGCAAAGAATATCGCGATAATATTGATGTTCTTTATAACGGTCTATATAAATTAATTGCAAAATATTCTCTTTCAATACATTCAGACGAGGAATTTGATTCTGCAATATGGGAAAATGATGCAAATTTGATCAAAGAAGATATTTGGGGTTTGAAAAGTGTTCTTGAAGGTGTTTTATTAAGAAATATAGGCGGTTTGGCTTATTTTCGCCAGCCCTCGAAGAATTTGTGATGATGGTTGTAGGCAATGAAAAAAATTACAAAACGATTTCAGACAATCAACTAGAATTATTAGCACAAGATTTAACTCCTTCAGAATTGGAGGTCTTTCGTATGTGGCTCTTGTATAAAAAAGGAATAATGCCAAATCAATATCATCCATCTTATGATGAAGGTCAGACAATCATATATCCAGAACATATTGCAGATATTAACACAATCGATAAATTTGCACATAACAAACAAAAAAAATTACATCAACAAACAGAAGCAAAAAGAAAACAAAACACAATGCTAGACAAATTACATAATAGATCTAGAAATTCCAGAAAATTTAAAGCGCCAAGAATTTAAATGTAAGAAGTAACGAATATTTTAAATATATTTAAGTTTTTGTAGAAACTATTAAAAAAGACATTTTATAATAATAAATGAAAATTGAAGTATCTTGTTATTCTAAGCGTATTTATTCTATTTTTCTCTATTATATCTGCGTATTCTCAAAGTGATATTGATACTAATGCTAACAAATTGTATGATAAAGGCATGTCTTTATTTGAGTCTGGAAAATATGAAGAAGCAATACAATGGTATGATAAAGCGCTAGAGATAGATCCTAAATTTACTATTGCGCTATTTGATAAAGGAATAGCATTAAGTCATTTAGGTAAATCTCAAGATGCTATATATTGGTTTGATAAAGCATTGGAATTGGAACCAAATGATGCAAATACCTTGACCAATAAAGGGATGGCATTAAGTCATTTAGGTAAACATCAAGAGGCAATACAATTGTATGATAAAGTATTGGAATTGGAACCAAATAACACCAATGTATTGTCCCTCAAGAAAGAAACAATAACTGATTTAAGAGACAATAATAAATCATAAATTTATTATTCCTTTTTTCTTTTATTATTTCAAAAATAATCTTCTATATTCATTAACATAAATTTGTATATCTTTGCTTGAAGAAACTATATTTTCAAGCACAAAAACAGATTTCAAAATAAATCACTAGTAAACGAATTTTAGTAAGTCTGTATAGTATAAATAACCAGATTAATTAAATTGCCTTTAATTGTACATATAATATTTAATGATTTAACTATTTACTAGTTGATATTTAGTAATTATTTGATCAAAATACCTTTTTCTTATCTCTTTATTTTGTCAATGTATAATATAATAAACTAGTTCTCATCTCTTTTTAAAATACGTAGAAGTTATATGGTTTGGAAAAAAATAGGCGTCACTGATCCAGGTTCTTCGACCGTATACGGTGGCGAAGATATGGAAAAAATATCTGATTATTTTACTGCGATAGATTTAGGTACTACTGATGTTACAGATGAACCAGAAATAGCCACAAAAACACGATTTAATTCTGAAATATTTCGTATCAAGGCTCCATCAGGATTTGATTACATCTTTAGAGGAAAAAATATTACTGCAGATAGAATTGTAGACCTTCCACTATTGACTGGAGATGCTGAATTAGCAACATCTTCTGCTACCACTGCTAACGATTGGGGCGATAACATGCAGACATTTAATCATCAATTCATACGATTTGCTAATCCCGCTAATACTTTTTACTACACTCTAAATACATCTGCAATTACTGCAAACAGAAACATAACTCTTCCATTATTAACTAATGATGATGAGATTGTATTTAAAAATGCAACACAAACACTTACAAATAAAACATTAACTGCCCCAACAATAACCTCGATGACAATAGAGACTGATTCTAACACAATTAAAGATTCTACAACAAACAATAATGGTGATCTCTTAGTTAATAATGGTACAAAATTTATTAGATTCGCACGAGGTAATGCTAATCAACATCTTGCAATGAATTCAACTGGAACTGCTGCAATTTGGACGGACCCACCATCTGGCAGTAGCGGAGGAGAATCTCCAATTCCATCGCCAGGTAACACTATATGGGGTGTATGGTCTGGATCAGCAGAGACTGCGGCAAGTGGGATATTTGATGGTAATTTAACTGCAATAGGAACAGGATCATCTTATTTTAGTTCTGCCGACAAGGTTTTAGGTAGACAGTGGTCAATTGATTCTTCTACTACTGAAGATGGGTTACATACACCAATTAATTTTACTTCAAGAAATATGAATCCAGAATTACGTGTACTTTTCCAGTATGATAAGAAAGGTGATCAAACTGGACCGCGATTATATATAGGTCTAGTATCAAATCCCGGATTATCATATGATGATAGTGATATGTTAGATAGCCAATCTGGCATAGTTCTACATCAACGATCTGATTCATCAAGTTGGAAAATAACACATAATGATGGTGATTCATCTCAAAATGAAGACTTTTTACAAACAGCAGATGATGATATACATGAAATTCGATTTGTAGGCTATCAAACCAACAGTCGATGGGGTTATTCTTTAGACGGTGCAAATCTTACGTATATAAATTCAGAAATACCTGCACAAAATACTTCTCTGGGTCTTATAATAGCAGGAACAAGAAATGACTCTACAACGAGAGATTTAAGAATATTTTACATAGGTTTCAAACACGATGTTCCAACTGTCTAGCAATAGTAATTCTTTATTTACTATTTATTAATCTCATTTTTATGCCTCAATATAATTTCACTTTTCATACTGGTATTTCAGACAAAGGGATAGAATATCTTCAGAACACATACGGTCAAAATATCATATCAATTAAGAGAGCACGAGATTTTCTTGAAGTTATAGCAACTGCCACAAATGCAACTGTTGCAGAGAATGTAAGACAAGATTTACTAGACAAACTTATCGTAGTTAATGAAATACCAGGAACATAATAATCAAATTGTCATATTCAGGAAATTCCTTCACCTCTAGTTTTACAATCTTTGCTCCAACTCCTAATGTCACAACTTCAGATTCATCATATTATAACTTAGTATTACCAAAAATAGAAATATATGATAATATAGGTTCAACATTACTGGTATCATATAATGGATTTGAATCTGATTCTGCAACTATTAATCTTATAGAATATGATCTAAATCTTTCATCCACTCAACCTACTTTCTCTTTAACATTCGAAGATAATGATAAAATGATAGATCAAACTAAAATTGGCATAGGTAATAAGGTAAGAATTCTAGCGTCAAAAGATGGAATTAATTTCACTCATCTACTTACCGGATATACCGAAACACGGTCACCTAATGTTAATTTTAACGGCGATTTAATTTATACAATATCTGGTTTTGGTGAAAAAGCATCTCTTAACGATCTTATAATAAATTTTAGAAGAGCATCATCTTCTGTAGAACAAGAAAATGAGTTAATAGTCAGACCAGACTCACAAATGACTGTTCATGAGTTAATACGAGATATTTTTGAAGATACTGATATTAGAGTCACTGGTAATCGATCAGTAAAAGATTATCTAAACTTAGATTTATCTGGAATAAATGCCAATGTTAATGAATTTATTGCTTCAATTAACAAACCGTTATCTGAAGTTACAAATGTTATAAAATTTTTATTACAGATTAGCGGAGCAAATCTCGAAATAAAAGATGGTAGAGTAATATTAGAATATCCTCAATTACAGCATTCAGGAATTATAGTCAAAAACATCAAAGAATCACATGATAAAGCAAATGCAACATCTTATTTCGTTGGTCCGTGGTCATATACTGATTCTATTTCTAAATCAGATGGATTTGCTAATCGTATAGTTGTTGCCACTACATCAGATACAAAAACTGTAGCATCTAATTTAGAAGGACAAAATGGTGCGACAATCTTATATAATACCATTTTAGGCCAGCAATTTCAAGCATTAGATACTAGATTTTCTAGTATTGCATTAGTATTATCAAAGATTGGTCAACCATTTCCTGATACTGACATAGCAGATCAAGTAGTAAAAGGCGAGATACGTGTACATGATGATATTAATAACCAACCAGGACCAGTAATAGCAGAATTTAAAGTTCCTTCTTCTAGAATTTCAGAAACATCAGACACAATACTTGTTAATAATATTAATATTAATAGTACAGTATCTTCCCCTTCTGCTAAATATTGGATAATTCTTAGACCTGTAGGAACATCACCATCAAATACTATTAGATGGCATCACAACTCAAATTTCTCTAAACCAAATCAAATATCTGCAATAGCAAGAATCATAAACTCTCAAGATCCTATAGACTGGCGAGTATCTAATTATGGTCCTACGTACAATTTTAATGTATTTTCAAGAATTAGACGATTACAAGAATATTCTGATCCGGGATCAATATCAAAATTTAGACTTAAAGAACGTATAATCGATTTATCATTTTTAGATGATCCATTATCGGTAGTTAAAGCATCTCAAGCCATATTAGGTTTTATGTCCAAACCAGTACGTAAATATAATCCGACAGAAATAACAATACCTAATGAAAAATTCTTCTTTCCTGGTCAATATATAACAATAGTAGATGGAGTTGGAGGACATCCAGAAAATCGTAACATAATCGCCGAAGTCACAGAAGCAAGATATTCTGGTAGTGGTAACAATGATACATCTGTAGGTACTATGAAATGCAAGATAAAAGCCATTGCATTAGTAGATTGGCATATAGATGAATTACCATGTTGATCATGGTTTTAAATTTCTCAAATAATTATATCCACTATGTTAGTTCTCTACTCTAATTTTACCAGTAATCAACATTATGTCAGACAATTCAGAAAAAGGAATATTGCACTATGATACATCATATTGCTTACTTTTTGATTCCAACGATAAAACAAAAATAGATACACTCTATAGACGTATACGATCTACATCAAATAATTATAATTTACTTGATAGTTATGAGACGACATTAGGTAGAATATACAACGACCAAACAGTTTCTTTTGATACAGTTCCTGAACCTCTTGAAATCGGTTGGAAGAATGATAGGGTGGTTTTTTCAGGTCTTGAAAGAATAGCACAACTTGTAACAGGAAAATCATCTCAAGTATTTCGATATTATGCTTTAGGCGTTGATGATACACCAGTGTTACCAAGTGATACTACTTTAGGATTTGAGCAGACGCGTTCAGATATTTTTCGAGATGGGTTTGCAGAATCTAAAGGATCTTCTATAGTATTCGCTACTGCTTTTCCATCTACACTAGCCACAAATACTTTTACAGAATCAGGAATATTTGATTCAGGAGTTGCAGGTACCATGCTTTTAAGAACAGTATATGATTCAAATAATGTTATTCATCATACTTCAAATAACACATTTCCAGCAGTTTCGCATTTTATCTACCAATTATCGGTGTAGTTGAAAAATGTCCAGTCATTTCTCTCAAATACGAAGACATAGTTCAGATCCTCATGCAGAACGTATCAAAGAGTTAGCAGAACGTATAGCAGATCAAGAATCAAAGAATGTACGCTTGGATTCTGAGGATTTACGTTCTACTGGTAAGATGATGCATTCTACAATAAAAATAAACGATGAACGATTAAAATTTACTACAACTTTGCAGTCATCGGGTACTTCTGGATATGAATTACCGATGGAACCAGATTTTGATTCTTTGAAACTCTGGTATATGATGGATCATTTAGGTTCTACAATTAGAGATTTGTCTGGATTTAATCATCATGGCAAACTTCTAGGACATCCCTCAATGCAACGAGCTGGAATTGATATGGGTTTTCTTCAAAATAATATTGATCCTGCATTTCCCGCTATATCGTTTAACACTGCAGATGATCCAGTTAATGCTACTGAAGGTGAATCGATAATAGTACCTGATCATCCAGATCTGCAAATAAAAGATGCTACATCTGGTTTTTCAATTACTTTTAGATTTTTTTCTATTGATTGGTCATTACATAAACCAGAAGAAGGAGTTCAATTTAATAGAAGATTTGCAAATAAAAGAGATGATCCAAATTATGGTTATGTT
>JBNAIF010000108.1:0-6941 GCA_050043595.1 Nitrososphaeraceae archaeon
AGATAGAATTGTAAAATCTAACAACTACTGAATTTATTGGAAATTGATAAGTTGTAGAAAATAGTTTTGTAGTTAAAATATCTTTTAGTTAATAGATACTTTTGTTGACTAAATACATTTATAGATTAATATTAAATAGTTCCTATCAATATTTTTTCATTTTTGAAAAGAATTAAGGTAATAAAATAGAATTTAAAAATCCTGTTAAATGTAGAGTAATACTGATAACTGAAAAATAGAATCGAGATTATTTTAGTTAAATCGAATTTAAATACGGTATTACATGTGAATTCAATTTATGAAAAATAATAATTTAATATTACAATAGTATTTTTCTTAATATCGTCAATTCTTACTTATGTATCAACATTAACTTCAATATATTCACAAGAAAGTAGTATAAGCTTAGAAATAGATAATTCTCTACTATTCAACATTGATAATTTGGTTCAATATCTGAAATTTATTCAACTGTATGTTCCCTAGTTAAAGAATATTTAAGAAAGATTATTTTATTCTCGTGTAGTCCAGATAGAATTGTAAAATCTAACAACTACTGAATTTATTGGAAATTGATAAGTTGTAGAAAATAGTTTTGTAGTTAATATATCTAATTCCGTTTTTTTTGTATCAAACAACAAGTACAACAGAAAAGCTTAATCAAGTTATTTGATCCTATTTACAATATATAAAAAGACGTTAAAATAAGTGATCTCAGATATCTTAACACATATTGAATTATCTCATGGATTTGGACAATCATACTGTTATGAATGAAAAATAATATTTCCCTATAATAATTTGACATTTGATCAAAACATCCTTCTGTTATCTTGAGATATTTATTCTATAGTATACAATTTCTCTAAAAAAATTAAGTTAATCAAATCATAATTAATTTTTTGATGAAATGAATGGATATGGAAATGTTCTTGCTATTTTAGAGGATATGTCTTAATCTAGGATGAGTCTATCAATTTGTATTTAGCATTTACATAAAAGCAAAAAGAAAAGAATTTAATTAAATTATTTTGATGATACAAGAAAAATTGAGACAATCACCACTAATTTTGATTAAATGTGCTTCTTTTTTCTAATTGTTCATTAAACTTTAAGAGTATATTATATAATTATTCCTTGTTCATTATTGTTCCATCAGTAGAATTTAGAAATAATTTTTCAGCATAATGTCCTTTTGTGAAATTAAACATATTCAAAATTTGTCCTGCTTTTTCATCAAAAGAGTTATCCCCAATTCTTCCCAAATCCCAATTATCTTCTATAAATCGAAGAATCGAAGTTTGATCGGTCAATTGATGATCAATATAATTTACTTTTGCCCATGGAGATATGATAATAAATGGTACTCTTCCGCCATATCCACAACGATCCAAATAACTATCTTTGTCAGGAATGCCACATAGTCCAGGTCCTGCGATAGCATCGTACTTTGGATCATTTGATTGCATAACTATTGGAGGCATTCGATGATCATACCATCCTCCTGTATCATCATATGCAATTATTATTGCGGTATTATTCCAATTGGAGATATTTTGTAATTTGTTAATTGTGTCCACTAAAAATTTTTGTTCATTGACTGGATCAGAAGCTTTGGTATGACCAGTTTGATAGTAAGGAGCTTTCAAGAAACTTACAGAAGGAATATTGTCATTGTCTACCGCCGCCCAGAAATCAGATAAATCATACTGGTGATTTGCCTGATCTGAATGTCCTATCATTTCTACTGAGGATGGTGGAAGATGAAATGGATTAGCTGTAGATTCATAATATTGAAATGGTTCGTGATGTACAACA
Source organism: Nitrososphaeraceae archaeon (assembly GCA_050043595.1). Taxonomy (GTDB): domain Archaea; phylum Thermoproteota; class Nitrososphaeria; order Nitrososphaerales; family Nitrososphaeraceae; genus TH1177. The sequence continues at coordinate 1,819 of JBNAIF010000108.1, forward strand.
TAATCAGTAACGTTTTTACCTAAAATGTTTACATGTGAAGAACCGCAGACAACTTTGCCATCAGAAGTTACATTAGAAGTTGGCTTGAAGCCTCCAGAGAACCATCCCCAAGTTATTTCTTTTTTATTCAAAAGATCCCCAATATTCTTACCAGTCATATACAATTTTGTTCCATTTGAACAAGCATCAAATAAGGAATCTGCATCACCAATAAGAGTTCCATGAGACGTGTTATCATCAAGGTTTTCAGGAATAACTCCATGTGTTTGTCCAGATATTAGATTTATGTGTCCAGGTAATGATGGTCCTGTAATAGTACTATGGAAATTATCACTCATTGCAAAATTTTGAGCATAGTTCCATAATGCTGTAACAGTGTTACCATCAAAATAACCCATAGTCAGATGAGGAGTACATCCTTCTTCTATTTCTCCATTTGCTTCTACAAATTTATTCATGAATCCACTATTATATGATTTCTGTATAGCAGTATAGGTATGGTTATTACCACATGAAGCAACAATCTTTGCATCATCTATATTCATCCTAAATGGATCACTTAAATTGGTATTATTATATAAAATTGATTTTGTTAGTCCATCTACAGAAGGGGTATCAAGTGATGGATAAAAAGGAATTTCGCCATCCAGGTTTTTTGCATTAGGATATGTACCAAAGTAATGGTCAAATGAAACATTCTCTTGAAATATTATAATTAGATGTTCTATTGGAGTTGTAGTATTTATAATACTAGAATTAGTTGTTGAATTAGAAGTGTAATTAAAGTTGGAAGTTTTTACACTTTCTTCAGAGTTGGCTGGTAGAACGAAATTGCAAGCTAAAACGAATAATGGCAATATTATTAAAATCTTAATTTTTAAAGATTGATCGCATTTATACATTTTATTTTTATTTAAAAGTACAATTATTTAAATCCTTATTCAAATTAGAATTTAAATGAATATGATTTACTAAAGAATAATAAAATTCAATATTTTTATTATTATAAAAATCAGTTCTTATTTTTATTATGTTACCCTTTTACAAATACAACGACTTAATCTAAGAGTAAATTTACTATCAAATGTAGAATTAAAGTTATCTGTATAGGTTTTTATACTATAGAATATTGTAAAATATTAAGTTTTATTTTATTGTTTTACTTACTGTCTTGTATTTGAATTTGTATCAAAGATAAACTAATTTATTTCATTGATATTCCACACATATTACAAAATTTTGCTTTTTTTGGATTAATATTTTGACAATTATTACATATAGAATTGTCATTTTTACCTTTATTTTTAGAATTAATATGTAATTCATTAATTAAATTAACAAGAGATGATAATTCATCTTTTTGCAACATTTCAATGTTGTCAACCTTTTTCTTAATATTAGACTTGATTTCGTCATTTTTACCTTTGGTCTTTCTTATTCTTGATTCAATAACTCTTGATTCAATTAGACCGGCTCCAAGTGTTGAAATAAGTAAACCAATAACTGCTATGCCGACAACCATGAGAATTGATGCTATTATTCTTCCTTCAGTTGTTATTGGGTATACATCTCCGTATCCTACAGTTGTTACTGTAACTAGTGCCCACCAAAAAGCATCTCCTATATTTGTAATCTTTGAATCTGGAATATCGTATTCAACAAAATAAATACTGAAAGCTCCCAATGTTAGTGAAGTTATAGAAAATACGGCAACGTAGAATAGTCTGCTATTTGTTTTTCCTATCCAGTTTCCAGTTCTTGCTACAAGGGATAATACACGAAAGAGACGTATTAGTCGTAAACCTCTAAGCCACACTTGGAGAATGGTATTAGTTTCTAGTATTCCAAATAATAATAATGGTATCATTGCTGGAATTTCATAAATATGAGATATAAAATATTTTTTTGGATTGGATGAATTGTTTACTCTTTTATAAAAATCAATAGCCAAAATTGAAATTACAGAAAGATCAAAGATGTATAAAATAATTAAAACAATTCCAGTTAAACTATAAGAAGATTGAATGAAGACAAGAATAACAGAAATTACAACTAATAGTGAAATAATCTTTTCTTTATCAAACATAAAAACAAGTAGCAGAATAAATGATGATAAAGGTTTCTGTTATCTATATTTTAAATAAATTGTATATCATAAAAAGAATATTTTTGAAAATATGATTTGATAAAAATTTTCTGTATTTTGATTTTTTATTTAATAAATATTTTTAATTATTTTTGAATAATTATAGTTTGCTAATATTGATATTTAACTATGGAATTTTGATAATATTTTGATATAAAAAAATTTAGTGACAGTGTATGGTTTTACACAACTTTATTTCTAGATTCATAGATATAATGATATTAAACATCAATCTATAAAGTTATTTGACACGAAAAAATTATTGATGTTTATTCCTCTCGAAACATCCATAGATCTACCATATTAAATCACACCATTATGACCATGATCAATATCTATGCTGTCTTTTTTGTTGAAATATAAATTAGCAAAAGTTTTCTATTTATGTTAAGCTTGCACATACCTAGGTTAACTCAATAGAAAATGATTACTGCTTATATGATAGTTTTAAAATTAACTAATATACAAATTTAAACTCTATTCAATTGTTGTTCATACACTTATTTTTATAATCATATCTCATTAAAAGAATATAAATTTATTTTAAATTGACATAACCCGTTAATTATAACATTTATAATGGATTTTTCATTTCCCAGTACCTTAATATCTTTTTACTTAAATGACTTCATAGGTTGAAAGTATATATTCCAATATGTAATGAAAGAGTATATTTAAGCTATTATTTTTATTTTGTTAGGGAATTAATATATCTAATTCATTTATCATCTCAAAAATAGGTTTTGTTGTTGATACATTAGTATTTAATTTAATATATAGAACATTAAAAACTGAAATAAAGTGGATCTTATAATAATTTTGCAAAAAATGATGAAAATTATGATAAATAGAGTCAAATGAAAAAATAGACCATTCACAAGAAAAAGAAAATTACGGAAGTAAAATTCATGTTATCATAATAAGGAAATTAATATTAGCATTCATAAAGCTCTATTTATTGATAACATAATTTCATTAGATCTCATATTGTATCAACTATTATTGATTTCCTTATATGTAATTTTATATCTATGTTATAATGAGCTCTGATAATGTAAGAAGAATGAAAAACAATATCTAAAATTAGTGGAAGATGGATATATATTTTTATTGCAGTTGTTGTTGCTTGACCTATTAGTTATTACCTTACAAGCCCCATTCTGAAAGAAAATCTTACATTCATGATTAGATTTGTTATTATAAATTTGATATTAATTATAGCACAAGATCTAATTCCAAAAAAATATAAAAAAGCAGATGTACATATGGATTTTCTACCACGTTTGGATTTTTAAGTGAAATTATTTTATTAATTTCATGTGGCAAGTGTAGTATTATTAAATTGCAAAATGTCTTTTGAAAGTATATAAAGTTATAGTTTTAAATTTGATTTTTAGAATGAAATAAGTAATACGTTTAAAATAATAAAGAATATGATCCATGTTGTAACAATTCCATATTCTATAGGGAAATCCAATCATAAGTATTTTAATCCCAGATTTACGGTAATTGATGTGGGAGAAACAATAAAGTGGATAAATACAGATTCAAAAACACACAATCTAATTTTTGATAAAGAAGTATATCCTTACAAGGCAGAAATAGGATTAATAAAATCAAAGGAATCAATAAGTAGAGAATTCAACGAATATGTCCCTCAAATAGATTATAGATGTGCTTTACATCCGGAGGAACAAGGAACCATAGTATTATATCCAAAACAAGAAACTAAAACAATATCCAAGAAAAAAATATCAAAATTAAATTCTAAAGGAAAAAAAAATATTTCACCAACTAAAAAACATTCAAATAATTATAAATTGTTACGTTCAAATGAAATTATATTTAAAGACACAATTGTTGATCATGTTACTTTAAAAAGATTTCTGGATCCTTACATATATTCGAGGTTAAAGAATCCATATACTTATCAATTACAAAGTAAGAATTTAACAATTGTATTTTGGGATATACACGGTTTTTCGACTTTGTGTAATAGATTGATTCTAGAACCAGTCACAATAGTAGGTTTTTTGCGGGAATATTTTGATATCGCTACTAAAATTATTCATAAAAATCATGGTATATCAGATAAATTTATTGGTGATGGAATTTTAGCGTATTTTGGTAATTTTGATAAGAACTTGACATATGATCATAGTAGTGTTTTTTCTGCGATCAAATCTGCATTAGAATTAAGAAAGTCATTTGAGAAAATAAAAAAGAAATGGATAGGAATATGGAAAAGAGATTTTGATCATGATAATATTCATATTGATTTAAAATGTGGAATACATACAGGTGATGTTTTATTTGGATTATTAGATACCGATACAAGATCTCAGGTTACGATAATAGGTCCTAACGTGAATTTAGCGAGTAGATTAGAGGGATTAGCTAATAACAGTCAAATAATAATATCTAAAGATGTTAAAAAAATAATTGAAAATAAATACAAAATAAAACCAATACCAATATTTTCAAAAAATAGAATCAAATCATTTCCAAATATTAAAGAAGTTTATGAAGTGGTTGAAAAGATAAAATAGGTTATTTAATAATTTGTAAATAAAAATTAGATAGATCATATTTATTAACAATTATCAAATAAGAAAATATAAAACAAAAGCAACTTCAAAAAGAAATTAACATATAGTTTTTTTTGGCTTAAAGTGTTGAATTTTCTTCAAATTATATTTTATATATCTATCAATAACTTTATCAAGATTCTTTGATCAAGATCTGATTTTATTTTGTTACTATATTATTATATTTGTTTTATATTTACTTATAATAACTAAATTACTTGTTATGATGAAGTAACAACATATCTGATAACAATAAATTAATTTGAAAAAAACTAAATAGAGTAGTATAAATTTATATCATGTGTTTATGAAATTAATCTGAGATATTGATGAAATATTGAGACATATAATAAAATTCTATAAAAAACGAGATGAAACTTAATTTAGAA
>JBNAIF010000109.1:0-3546 GCA_050043595.1 Nitrososphaeraceae archaeon
CTCATAACATATTTTTCTGATGGTAAAATTTTATCATACAAGTAATTCATATTAAAATAAAAATTTTTAATCAAATAACGAAAATCATATTTGCGGATTAAAACAATGAAACTAATTGTATGATATATGAATGTAATTGAAAATTATTCACAAATCATTCACATAAGATTGAATCCAGAATTTTGATATTATTAAAATAGAGATATAAATTAAGTTTAAAAAATATAATATCGGCATATTTTTATAATTCTTATGAAATTATATCTTAATGTTTACGACAATAAATATAGTTACCTTGTTAATGGTAAGTATAACCGCATTAACTGCTTTTTCAGTGATTGATACTTATGCACAGACAGAAGGCCAAGATCTAGAAAAAATTCAATCATATATCAGTCAAGCACAAAATGAACTCGTGGCAGGAAATGAAACCGCAGCATCAAATCAACTGTCATTAGCAATATCTGAAATATCTGATGTATTAGCTACTTTACCGCATACTCATACTCATACTCATGAAACAACACATTCACATTCTCACAAATCAGGACATCACCATGATGAAGACTATACCAAAAAACATCATATTTATGATCCTAAAAAATGTCCACCAGGATTAGTCTGCTAATTTATAAATTTATTAAAAATTAATTTTTTTATTTTTTATTTCTTTGTTTTTTAAAAGAAGTACGATAGTTTACCAAATTAAATCCAATAATTTTTGTTAAAGTGAATAAAATAACATTTTCTCAGTTAGACCGTATTGATTTTCCAAGTATCATCGACCCAAACACCAACAACTTTGGCACCTAGATTCCATGAAGAGATAACTTCAACTCCTTTTTTAAGTTGAGTTATGTGTTTTTCATTAGATACAGGGTTTCCTGCACAATCATAATGACCAGACACTACAATTAATTCTGATTTGTGTTTATCGATTGATATTCCCACTTTGGCTTTAATTGATTCAAGATCAGCATTGTCAGCAACTTGTTTATCAACTCCTGGTTCTGTAATGGTATCAACATAGTCTACAGAAAAATTTTCTTTAATCCAATTGGTTATTGGAACCTGAATTCTTCCATCCATACATGAAACAGATGTTGCAAATTTTCCTTGAGCCATGTCTGTATAGGATCATTCCAGTTAAAATTATTTTTGGTACATAATACATTGTGATGTATGATCATTTAACATACCTATAGATTGCATTAATGCATTGTATTAAAGTCCAAACAAAAGTGAATCCAGGTTTGAGATCCTTGATTAACTTTTCTGGAAATTTAGTTAGATTGATATCTAAAAAAATTAGAATGTATATTATAAAAAATAATGCACAACAATATAAAGATGAATTAGGAAAATGATGGTTGGATTGTTTATAAATCAGTAAATTCAATCTTTATTCGATAATTTCAACATTTATTGAATCAAATATTTTTTATTTCTTTTTAGTTAAATTTCTATAGATAACAAACCTGTTTCATGAAGTAACATCTTATAATCTAGTATGATTTTCTTATCAAAAAATCATCGAGAAAAAATAAATTTCTTATTTTAAATATTTTATTATATCTTGATCTGACAATTTAGCATCATGATGAATAGAAAAATTTAATTTATCATCATTTCTTTCCTTTGCTTGATTTTTATCCAACTTATTTGTATCTTTAATTTTACTATTATTAGGAATGTGAATTATTAAATAACTGGTATTTAGTTTTTGTGTATATTCTTTCATTAATAATTTTATGAATATATAGTTGATCATAAACACAGAAAGAAACTCTAGATAATACTTATTGTGAAATGTTTTTATTTGATATTGTAATTCCGATCTTTTATCTTCTAATTTCTTTACTGAATTATTAATAGTTCCGTATTTTTGTATATCTATAACAATATTTTCTACGTTTTCATTATTTAAAGATCTATTATTTAAGAAACTTTTTTTAAAAACATATACCATATTTAGGAATTGATCTTCTGAAATCCCTAATCTTACCAAATGTTCAAGTAATACTGATACATTCGGTTGAGCTGTAATATTTTTTCTTTTCGAAGAGATTTCCTTATCCAAATTTTCTAGTATATTTTTTGATTCTGCAATTTCGATATCAAAATAAATTTTGTCTCCAAATTTTCGTAAGTATTTAAAAAATAGGTCACGGCCATTCTTTTCATCAATATTATATTCAGTTGAAAGTTCTTTAAATGTATTCGATATTTTTTTTAATTCTGGTAAATCAAATCCCATTTTTTTTAAATGATATAGTTCTGAAATTTTCAACCGATTTACTCTTAAAATTTCTTCATATTTGGTACCATCTGTTTCCAAATAATTAATTCTTTTTTCAAGTTCATTTATCTCAGTTTTCATATTATTACGTCTAAATTCGTAATCTTCAAAACAAGAAAATTGACATAATATTGTTATTGGATCATATCGGAAATCGTCTCTAAAAATCCTGATAATATCTTTAATAGCTTGAATATTTTCAATAGGTATCAGATTTTTTTCTAATTCATTTTTATAACTTTTGAATAACTGAAATTCTTTTTGTTCATTTCGAATTTTTTGCTTGAAAAACTCGAAATCATTTTCTAGGTCATTAATCTCTTTTTTCTTGTCTTCTATTTCTTTATTTAAATTATTGATTTCTTTTTGTATGTGATATAACTCAATATCTAACTTTATTTTTTCCCGAGATTTTGTTTTTATATGTTTTGGAATTTGATTAACATGGTTCAGATCTGTAAATGCATTTATTATTTTCACTAGTTTTACTGTATTTTCTGGTTGTAATCCTTGTTCTTTAAATGCCATGTATATTTTATTTAAAAAAAGAGTCAGATCATCTTCCTTTATTCCCAGAGTATTTAATAAATTCAAAACTCTTAAACCTGCTCCACACTGATTGGGCGAGATTTCGGCCTTTTTTAAACCTACTCCAAGTTCCCTTAAACTAGCTTCTTGATATGAACCAATGCGATCCCTCAATTCGTCAATAATGTTTGTAACCGAACCTGTGCCAATATCAAATTCTGAGGCTATTTCCTTTCTGGTTTTGCCTCTCAGCCATGCTTGAATTACAGCTGATTTTGTTGAATCTAAAATTTTTACCACTATTTATCTTTCGTAATACTAAAAAGTTAGTATAAATATATTGCAGTTTTCATTATAACTTCGCTGATATCGTCATCAAAATTTATGTTTGGTCATTTTTTAGTTCATCGGGTCAATCATTCGGTCAATTCACAGCAAGTAATACGTATTTACATGATATATTAGATTAAAAATGTATGTGTATATTTTATCCAATAAATAATATAAAATTAAAAAAAACATAAAACATTGCTATTTTTTAGGCATAAATGATATCGAAACCTTTCGGAATGAATGCGATGGACTGGGCGGGATTTGAACCCGCGACCTTACACTTGCGAAGCGTACATTACTACCTCTGAACTACCAGCCCTCATAATTTACTATTTTTTTATGACTCTAATTTAATATATAATTTCTTTATCAAATTTATTTTAAAT
>JBNAIF010000110.1:0-9110 GCA_050043595.1 Nitrososphaeraceae archaeon
TAATTTTTTAATCAGCGGTTTGTGTAGTTGCTTTGATATGTAATGTGGATAAATTCTACAAATAGTTCGTATTGATATAAATGATTTAGTAATTTTATAATTGTAAAATTATTTATGAGATCATGATTATACTATCTACTATATATAAAATATATCAAATAATTCTGTAACTTTATTCATAAAAATAATTAAAAAAATTCTGAAAATCTATAAAATTTCTTGAACCAAAATTTTTTTAATATTTTTACATTATGTTTTAAATTACTGGAGCAAATTAAATTATAAGATTAATATAATCCAAATAATATAATAATGAAAATATAAATCACATCAATAAATATCTATTATACTAAAAAAATTGAAAAAACAAACTAATAAAGGAAAAGTGTAAACTAAAAATAAAATTTATTTATTTGTAATTAATAATTCGTAATGCATACAAAGTAATATGTTACTATATATAAAGTTTATTAAAAGTATTTAATATTTTTTATCAATTAATAATCTTTTCTAAAATAAATCTTTGATTTTTCCAGAAATAACAATAAAAAAATAGATGACATAATAAAAAATCAAGAAATAAATCTTGATTGAATTAGCTGCATTTAAGACCTATTTTTAGGTTATCGACATTTTCTTTCATTTTTTCCAAATATCCTACGCCGTTAGAGTATTCGTCATCAGAAATACCTTCTAATGTACTTAGCGATAATACTTGACTATTAGGTATTTCTTGTGCGAGTGTATTAGTCAATCTGGGATCGGCTAGATCTTCAGAATATAAAGTGGTAATTCCTAGTTCATTAGCAAGATCGATAACTTGTTTTATAGTTTGAGGTAATATTTCACCTTCTGGCGTTATCCCTTGAACAGGATGTGAAGTTAAATTATATCTATTGTTAAAATATGAAAAAGCATCATGAAAGGGTATGAATTTATCAAGTTCACAATTCAACAAAGATGTTTTAATATACTTGTCTAATGAATCTAATTTTCCTACTAGGGTAGCAGTATTATTTGAATAATATTGAGAATTAATTGGATCAATCTCAGAGATTTGTTTGCTGACTAATTCTATTTGTGTTTTCATAAATATTGGATCTAACCATATGTGCGGATCAAATGCAGAATGCAGACTATCTTCTTCGTGATGTTCATCTTCATCAGAACGTTCTAATAATTTTAAACCTTCACTTATATCAATAGCAACAATGTTACTACTATTTGATTCTGTTATAACTTCTTTAATCCAGGAATCAAAGCCAATGCCATTATATACAATCATGTCCGATTCTTGAATAGCTTCAATCGACCCTGGGGAGGGTTCCCAATCATGTGGTTCCGATCCAAATGGGATTACCGAAACAAGTTCTGCTTTATCACCTACAATCTTAGAAACTAGATCATAATAAGGAAAAAACGAAGTAGTTATTTTTAACTTGGTTAAATTATTAGATTGTTCAGACAAATTCTCTTCAATTTGATATGAATGTTCTGTATTTGTTATAACTAAAATTGCTAGTGTTATTATAACAATGATTGATATTTTATTAATATTCATTCATTTATTCATATTTATTAATATATTTAAATCTATTTATTAATAATTAATATTAATTTAATTGATTGAGTTAATAATTTTTTCATATTTTTTTAGTATTTGATGATCAATATTAATTAAAGAAATATTTCTATAATAATAAATTGAAACTTATGAAAAGTATGATAAATCTAATATCATAGATTCAAGTCTTTGAGTACATGACATTCAATATCGAGTGTTATGAATGTAAATGTTCTTTTAATTTTTGTAGTTATGATTCTAAAAATTTTTTAGATAATAATTTAAAATGTAAAAATTGTATCAAAAAGATTTGTTGTTGTATTGTAATTCACATTAATAAGCAAGTTAAAAATCCTACGCATCTAACATCATCATTTAAATCAATTAAATCTTTTTTTTCCTTTGCAAAGAAGGTTTATCCTACTATAATGGGAATAGAAATATTATGTATTATGGCTGCAGAAACAGGTGAAAATATCGCCTTATATGGATTTGGTTTTAATTTGCAGGGAATAATTATTGCATATATCTTAGGATACATTTTCGCAGGTTTCACTACATTCATGACTATAATTGGAAGATATTCATACAATGATTTAAAAATTGAAAGTTGTTGTTCTATATTGGAACAGCAGCCGAATGCAAATTTTATTTCTAGCATGTTATTAACTTTTAAGAATTTTATTAATGGAATTAAAAAAATTCCTGATCTGAGAAAACAACCTAACATGAAATATTTGTTAAAAACTAGCTTAGTTATCTTAATTACTGGAGAAAGTGCTTGTATATTAACAGCAGAAACAGTTGGAATAATTTTTTATAATTACTCTATTTTGTTATCCTTCCCGCTTGCATTATTAATTGGATCTTTTACTGTTGTAATTATATTAGGATATACAAAACTAAAATCTAAATCAAGATGTGATGATAACTGTAGCTGTTAAAAAACGAATTATCACAGTTGATTAAGTTTTACATAAATTAAATGAGTATTTTTATTTTTTATCAATATTTTTTTAGATATTAAATGTAATGAACTCACAGCAATAAAAATTAAAAGTATTGAAAGTAAAGTTACACAAGTTAAATTATTATTTTTCATAAAATGCAAATCAAAGTTCTATGATATAAAATCTATTTTATTGATACAATAATTGGACTCTACTTTTCACACTGCTATCGGTGTTACTCCATTCATAAAATATTTTTCTAACATTGAGAATTTTTTATATAATTTATTTAATAAGTTTCTAATAATATAAGCTAAATAGAATATAGTAGAATCATACTACGCAGAGAAATCTACCCACTACAAGTCAGTCCGTATTTATGTTCATATACAAGTTCATCACTTTGATTATTATTAGATGAGTACTCTCAGAGATTTGAGAATATACCATCAGAAATCAAATATGTAGCATATAAGGTAAATAAAAATTTGATTCATATCTTCTAAAACATTTAGAATTAAAAAATACAAATGTAACCTATAGAAGAAAATGTATCAAAATTTTCTCAATGTTTTCACAATTCACACAAAGAAAAAAATCGAATTTAACTCAAATTATTCTTCTGAATATTTAATATCTTTTATATACTCACAAAAGAAGCAAGAAAGGAGATACTGAACAAAAATAAACTGTAATAAAAAATAATTATTTATCAAGTATTAATATATCTCAAAGATTGTATTACTACATAACATTTTAAAAAATAATTCTTGGCAATTTCAGAATAGAAAACACCTGAATTTCTTAAAATCCCAAAAAATAATCCAAAAAGATTAAATCATTATCAAGAAATTGAAATACTAGAAAAAAATAAATTATATTTTATTATAAAATATAAAATCATATTGATTTTCTTATTACAAGTATTTTTATCTGTAATAATTTTATTACTTTTTATAATTGATGATAATGCAGAAGGGCATAAACTTATAGATACATCAGAGAATGATAATAATAACAACTTCGAAAACGCGTTAGAAATTCCTAATCATACTATTTCATGGGCTATATATCAAGAATTAATAAGAGGCGAAATAGATGCTAAATTTTATAAATTTCAAAATGAACAAATCAATAGTAGTCTTTATGTTCAATTAACCATCCCAGAAATTGAAAAATATAAAGCATTTACTCCGTCTCTGGCAATACTTGAACCACAATTTAATAGTAATAATGTATCAATAAATATGAGAAATGATAATTATACTGCTTACCAAAATAATAATGATATTCTTCCATTTGAGATACCACAAAATTATAGAATCTTATTAAAAACTGATTATCAGGGACCAATACCATCACCAATATTCTATGAGCCATTTACTCAAACAAGCTATTGGGAAAGACAAGAAATTAGAACAGAAATTCAAAATTTAGGAACATATTATATTGTAGTGTTTAACAATAACAATACTAGTATAGAAGAAGGAAAATTCGCTTTAGCTGTAGGTGAAGTTGAAGATTTTTCTGCATTGGATTTCTTTATACTGATACCATATTCATGGATACAATTAAAGATCTTTTACAATGATTACTTTAGCTTTGTTATTGCAATCATTATCGTTATATCGTTTATTCTCATAATTCTTCTGTTAATTAAAAAGAGAAGACATAGAAAATAATTTTATTATTATTAGATGAATACTGAAATTTCAGTTAAAGATCTAATATAAAATTTAAAAACAAATGCGTCTAAATAAATGATAAAATAATTTAGATTCAAATATAATACTAAAAAAATTATCACATTGTGATAAGTTTGCAAGTTGATCTATATTCTGTTCTGCTAAGTTTGATATTTGGATTTATTTCAACTGGCGTTATGACACTTATTGAAATTCCTTTCTGGAAGCGATGGAAATTAACTGGTATTTTAGAATGGCATGAAAATCAAGTATTGACCTGTAAAATTTTTAAAACTTCATCAGATCGCATTCATTTTTGGGGAATATTCTTCTTTCATTTTTTAAATGGAAGTTTAGGCGGGCTTGGATTATTATTGGCTCTAATATTACTTCCATCTTTAAAAGATCTTAATTTATTTCCCTTAGGATTACTATATGGTTTTTTTCTCTGGATACTTACTCTTGTTCCAATTCATAAACCAATTACAGGAATAAATCCATGGAATCATCCACTTGGAAAAGGCCCAGCGATATTGAGTCTATTAGGTCATTTTATTTATGGTGTAGCACTAGTAGCATTATTTACTATATTTTTTTAAAATTAGTTATATTAAATTAATGTTAGCAATATATTATATATTAAAATATTGTTATATTTAGTAACAAAAAAAAGAGTTTTTTATTTTTTTCAAATTCTATCATTTTTAACTTATTGATGTTGATTTGAGTCCCGTATCAAATACTTCTACAAATTTATCAAGTTTGTCTACATCTCCTTCAATCTTTATTTGTCCATTTTCAATTGCATTATCTAAAGTGTTGATTCCTGCAATTACTTGTTTAAGTGATTTTTCATCTGATACTATTGCAATATCGTAACTCTCTGGGAATTTTTCTTGGAACTCTAATACTGCTTGTCTTATATCTAGTGTATATCCTCGTTCATCATCATCTGCAGTATCGTTTATTTTGATACCTACTGTCATGTTCATATTACCACTTTTTGCTGGATCAATATTGTACCTGGAAAGACTTAGTAAAATGTCCATAGGTGTATTCATTATTCTTTCTTCAACGCCCCATAGATTATTTAATAGAGATTCATCTAATTTTCCTTCTAAAACTCTTGCATCGGTAAGATACCAATCTCTCGCTCCTGAAGTGAGATTTATCCATGCTAGTGTTCTAAATGCTTGTGCTTTTAGTAATTTTGCTTCTTCATTGTCTGGATATGCATATAAGAGATATGTTGCTAATTCTGCAGCCCAGCTCTCATTTCTGTCTAATAATGCTTGTTTTATCTTTGCAATGGTCTCATTTACACCGCCAAAACCTTCTACAATATTTGCTCCTCTTTCAGTTTTGTTAACTGGATTAAACCATGTTGGATCTCCAGTATTCCATCCTACTTCACCAGAATAAATTCCCTTGACCATCCACTCTATCTGTCCATACCTTGGTTGTAGCCACGGATTATCTGCTAAATAAGGTGGAAGTTTTACAACTTGAACTAAATCATCAGGATCTAACCCTTTGTTTATTTGCCTTATTGTTTGATCATAAATATATGCTACACCGTCTCTGTAATTGGTCAAGACTTGTGAAACATTTTCTTGTCCTGATACTGGTCTGGTATGACTTGTAACCATGTGAGAGGCATTAAATGTTCGAAGTTCATCTAAACTATCTATCCATAAAGATACATCTCTATATGATGTACCTCGCATAGAATATAAATTTGGAAACAATTCATAGATGTTCTCTCCAACAAATAGTACTCCTTTTTCTGGTACCCAAACATATAATTCATCTGGAGTCTCTCCAGGCTGACTTCCTATTATTAATTTGAGACCTGCATATTCTGTTTCAAGTTTTTTATCAAATGTTACGTTAGGAATAACAAAAGAGGTTTCTCCTGGTTCTACTGTTGGTCCTATACCTGCACTGATAACTTTGTCTTCTCCTTCTTTTGGCAAAAATACTCCTGCCCATGATAAACTAAACTTTCCTTGTTGATTCGCCAAAGCACCATATGAGTTATAATAATTAGCAACTAAATCTTCTTGAGCAATAACATCTACATCTATTCCTGCTTCTCTGCTTTCATTAACAAATACTCCTGCACCTTCAGTATGATCTACATGATTATGAGTATAAATAACTACAGCGATCGGTTTGTCTGTAATTTTACGGAATTCTGTAAGTACTTTTTCTGCTTGTTCATTAGTTTCTCCTGCGTCAATTATTATAATACCATCTGTTCCTTCTAACATCATTATATTTGCAAGTCCATACCCTATAGCTGAATATACTCCATCAGTTACTTTCACAATTTTTGGAGGTGTAAATTTCTTGATGTGTTCCACAGCATCTTGGTTTTCATTAGGTATATCCGGATATGGAATTCCTGTTAAACTCTCTTGTGGGTCTGTCTATGCTGATATTAATTTCATATTTTCGTTTATTACAGTTAGTGAAGTAAATACAACCACACTTAACAGGGAAATAATAAACACAGTTTTTGTATTCATTAAGAAAAGATTACTTTAATTCTTTATAGGTTTTTTTATATATTAAAATCTACTACTTGTATTTATTGTCAATGGTAATGAAGTGTAGTTGTGGAATGAAAAGTATGATAAAACCTAAACCAGGTGAAACAATAAAACAATTTTTAAAAAGAAGAAAATGCAGTAATTGTGGAATTACTGGTAATTGGAAAATATTATCTAAAGACGAGATTGCATGACTCTCTTTACATTATATATTCTGATATTCAGCCTATCTAATCTAATTTAATTTAATGTTATATAGATTCTTATTCTCTAATTTCATTGCTATATTTTTGCGATAATTTTCGCAATTTTGGCGAAATAACAAAACTGCAATATGGCTCAGTAGTGTTTCTTTCATAATAGTTTTTGTGATAATCTTCTGCTACAAAAAAATCATCAAAACTTGTAATTTCTGTTACAACGGGATTTTTATAAACTTGTTTTTCATTTAATTCATTTTTTGACTTTTCTGCAATCATTTTTTGTTTGTTGTTGTGATAGAATATTCCAGAACGATATTGAGTACCAATATCATTTCCTTGTCTATTGAGTGTAGTAGGATCATGCGTATTCCAAAATATATCTAAAATTTTTTCAAAAGAAATAACCTGTGGATCAAATTGAATCTGAATAGCTTCTGCATGTCCCGTATTACCTGAACAAACTTGTTCATAAGATGGATTTTGTATTTTACCTCCAGTATATCCAGGACGAATTGATTTTATTCCTTTTATTTTATTAAATATTGCTTCTGTACACCAAAAACATCCACCTGCAAGTGTTGCTAATTCAAAATTTTGGCTATCTACACTCATATCATTCATGTATTTTTTTAGGCAACTCCTTATCTTTTGGTATAAAACGAATTGATAATGAATTTACACATCCTCTTGTATTTTTACTTGTAAAATTTTCTCCAGTAAACTCATGTCCTAAATGTGCCTTACAATTTGAACACTCTATTTCTATTCGTATCCCATCTGAATCAGGAACCTGTCTTACCGCATTTTCAAAATATTCATCAAAACTTGGCCATCCAGAACCAGAGTGAAATTTACTTTTTGATGAAAATAATAACGCATTACATCTCTTGCAAATATAATTTCCATCTTTATAAAAATTATCATATTCTCCTATAAATGGAGGTTCTGTTTCCTTATCTACTATGATCCTCTCTTCTTCCGACGTTAGTTTATTATACTTCATACTATTAATTTAATAAAGGAGATTTTTGAACTTTCTGATCGTTTTGATAGTCTAATCACATTACTATCATAACTAATTTTATTTTTGAATAATTTTGTTTATAAACAGTTGATTTTATTTATTCATTATTATTGTTCCACAATCTTTTTATGTAACATTAAATATTACACCGTTATACACTGCTATAGAATATTGCTAGCATAAATGACATTACAAAGCCAATCATTACCAGATATACTTTATGGGTCTCACCATGGACCCATAATTTATAAAACTAAAAAAATATGTATTATTTTCTATATACCTCAAAATTAATAAATTTTTATTTTTTTCTTTTTATTGTTTATACCATAATTTAACATGTCTTGTTTATACCTAATTAAATATTAGATTATTATAATTGCAAAATACTATTTTTTTATTATTTTTCAAGAATGCATCAAAAATATTGGTTCTGTTGATTCTTCGGGTGTTTTGTTTGGGTGTTTGAATGCGGGTGAAAAAAATTTAAACTACATACATTGAGGTAAAAAGTCTAGATTATTTTCTCTTGTATCATCCGGATTAGTCGTTAAATATTGTCTTCCAGTAATATGATGTTGTTTTGCAATAACATCTGCTCTTCTATAATCTCGCATGGTGAAAAAAGTATGGCCATTATCCATAAATCTAATAATATCTGGAATTGAATATTTGGGATAATCTCCAGATAAACCTACATGTGTTATTACTCCTTGATAATCATGAACTATACAGGTTATTTCATAATCGCCCATTTATCTTGTATTATGGCTAAATACCTTATAAAATGATCATTTTTTCTATAACATTGTTTTATTTGTCTTCTTTTTGCCAATCTAATATTTTTTCTTCTTCTATTGCGATAATCTTTCCATTTCTCAAATCGTATTGAAAACAATCTTCACATGTCCAATGACGAACAGGATTAATCAAGTGCATAATATGCTCATATAAGGAAAAATTGACTTTATTTAGATTTTTTCCACAACCATCACAAACAAATTCATTTGATGTATACATATGACTGATTTCTTTTAAAGACATTTTATCAATTGGACGAGAACTTGAAGATATTTTATCCCCTATTTGTAAGTGCCAATTACCTTTTTTTGGAGGAATTGAAAACAAT
>JBNAIF010000111.1:0-4116 GCA_050043595.1 Nitrososphaeraceae archaeon
TTCTCTACAAAAATAGGAGATGCAATTGTTAATGCACCAGCGACTAAAACTGCGGCAAGAAATACAGCAGTAATTTCTGTTTTTTGCACGTTCACGTATTAGTTTATGTTTTATATTTGAGTTGTTTAATATACTTCTCTAGATTTTATATAATAGATAATTAGTGTACATCTTCTATATAATAATTCCATATATTTTGTTACAATTATTTAAATAATATTTATTATTTTGTTATTTATAGTGCTATTATAAAAAATAGTACAATAACTATATTCGACTACACTTATTTATATTAGAACTAAAGTAATTATATCCCAACATATGTGTTTGGATTCATTATGGTGATTGCGTCTATTGTAGAAAAACATGGATGCAATCATCATTTCTATTTAATAAAATGTTGGATATATTTATATACAAATTTGCATAACTATAACCGATTCTCTAAGAATCTATGTAATGGTTGTATTCTTTATATGCGACATATTGATACAACCATTACTTATAATTTTACCAGTACCATTCACAAGTAAAATATTCCACAAATCTTTTATTTTTTTAAAACGTAGATAAAATACCTATTTAATGCGGATATTCATACTAAGCATCGAGCCAGTCCAAATATCTTGTTAATTCATTTTCGGTGTACCAAATAGGTCCATATTTTTAAAAGATTAACCAGGATGTTTTTCTATAAAGTCTGCATCTAGTTTATCCAGGTCTAGCCCCATTTGCGTTGCCATAGTCCTCAAACTTTGCTTCATCATTGCTATTTCTCTGTCTGTAAAATCAAGTTCTTTCTTTAGTTTTGTATTTTCTCGTCGTAGTTTGTTTTCTTCATTTATTGTTACTGAATCTACAACTTTGATATATTCATCTAATAATTCTGAATCAGAAGGTCTATAATAATTTCTGTCAAGACCTAGACTTGTTTTATGGCCCATCAACATCTCTTTTATGTTGTAATTAATTCTTGCCTCAATACATTTTGTATTGAATATTTTGCGAAAACCATGACACCTCATTACTGGATATCTTGTTGCAGTCGTTACATTCTCTGGTTTTTTAAATAGTTTAGATTTTTCCTGGATAAGTCGGTTCATTATCGTGTGAAGGCTTTGTTGTCTTATTTTTTGTGATTTTTTGGATGGATCTATGTTGCGGCCTATCAATCCAGTATTGCCTTCTAACTTTTCGCCTTCTTCTTTTCTATATTCTAGATATTTTTGAATTGTTGTAGCACATTCAGGAGTACAAAAAGTAATGTATCTATCATGTTTAGAACTAGCATAAACCGTGATTTTGTATAGTTTATGGTCTTCTATATATTGTAAATCCTTCAGTTCTAATTCACAAAGTCCACCAATTCTCATGCCTGTGCTAAGAAGTGTGTAAATGATTGTTTTCTCTCTTAAGTCTGCATGATCTAAAAGTTTTCTGATTTCTTCTTGTGTGTATAGACGATCATCAATAACTGTCTGATTCTTGGGTATAGCCTTTCTAATTAATGTCCAGTTTACAACTACTTCATTTACTTCAAAGAATAGTTTTAGTACTGCTTGCATGATGTGGATGCTACCAGGTGATACCCTTTTAGATGAATTTAACAGAAAATTTCTGGCAAGCGTAGTCAATTGTCTTGATTCCAATTTTATAATGTCGTCTGGGTTCATTTGACAGTATTCTAGAAACATTTTAAAATATGATTTATACATTTTCTTTGTTTTTTGGTTTCTAATGTGTGCTAAAAGTAGATCATAAGATTTTGATGGAATAAATGTTTGTTTTTGCATACTTTTATATGGTTTTTATGCTATATATATTTCAGTTCTGGAATCCATTTTATTGTTGGTATTTCTGGATAAGTACAAATTATAAAATAGAAATGACAAAATGCATTTGTTCTTACAAGGGATTTATAAAGTTGATGATGAATATATCTATAATGCTTCCAGAATTAGAATACATCAAACAAACAAGGATCAAATTAGGAATAACACAGAGAAAACTTGCACAATTATCAAATCTTAGTACATCAATGATAAATCAAATAGAGACTGGAAGATGTAAACCGAGTTATGATACAGCTAAGAAATTATTCGAAGTTTTAAATTCACTAGATGGAAATTCATCAAGAACTGCAGGGGACATTTGTAGTAGAAAAATAATATTTGCTAAAAAAGAAGATTTAGTAAATAATATCTTAGAAAAAATGAGGAAAAATTTTGTTAGTCAAGTTCCTATATTAGAACATCATAAAATTGTAGGAATAGTTTCAGAAGATTGTTTGGCAAGAAAAATTTTAGAAAATAATGAAAAAAATCTGAAAAATATAACAGCAGAAGTAGTAATGGATTCCCCTCCTCCTGTAGTAGACATATTAACTCCAGCAAAAGTCTTGTTACCCTTAATTAGATTTGCAAAATGTATAATCGTTACTGAAAAAGGTAACCAAATAGGAATAATTACTGCAACAGATATATTAAAAATGGTTGAGTGAAATCAAATTACATTATGTAAGATGTCTTGACATTAAAATTAAATAAAAAACTAATAAAAAACCATAGTAAAATGAATATCCAAAATTCATGGATTATTAGACTACAAATTGTTTAAAGCTTTTCTAATCCAATACAGCAATCTGCACAGCCCATACAATCACTACATAAATTTAACTCATTTGATTTTGGTAATAGAGATCCACACAAAGCACATTCTGTTTTAGTCATTTATATTCAATATACATTAAATATATTTAAATTATTCTTATTAATAACATACTAATTAAGAACACAAAAGTATTAAATATTATTAAGGTACGCTAGTTAAATGATTTAAAAAATCAAAATAAAAAAAAAGATTATTTTTTAGGTTTATCTCCCATTAGATCCGTTTTTATCAATATCACAGTAAATTCCAAGACTATTGATTGCTTTAATCAAAGCATCTAATTCCATATCTTCAGTAACTAATTCTCCATCACCGGTCATAACACCTTGACTAGTTATACTAGAAGAATCTATTGGTAATCCAGTTATTTCACATTTTATTGGAGGATACGGTTTTGGATATGGATGTTTGTACTCTCTGTCATATGGTTTTGGATCATACTTTTTATCTCTAGGATCATATTTCTTGTATTCTTTTTCATATGGTTTTGGTTCATATTTCTTGTATTCTTTTTCATATGGTTTTGGTTCATATTTCTTGTATTCTTTGTCATATGGTTTTGGTTCATATTTCTTGTAATCACTATCATATGGTACATAATCGCCATATTGATCATAATATTCCTCGTCTTTGTACTTCTTATCTTTCTTCTTCTTATCTTTCTTCTTATCTTTCTTCTTATCTTTCTTCTTATCTTTCTTATCGCTAGATGTGGCCTCTACTTTTTTCTCATCGTCTTGTGAACTCAGTTCCAAGTTTTGATTACTAGTCTCATATTCATAATTTCTTTTTATATCATTTTTTTGAAGTTCAGTTTCTTGAGCATACGCTTCATCAACTATTACTGGAGATCCTATTGTTATTGCACCAGTAAGCAATGTTGCGGCAAGAAAAAATACGGGTATTATCGATTTTTCCATTACTTTTAAACTTATTTTATAGTATATGTGAAATTCGAAGCTATCTTAAGGTGAAATAATCAGTTAAAACAATACGGATCAAATTTAGAAGATTTTTAAATGTAAAAATGTTTAATAAGTTTAATATACTAATATCAAAGATAAAAATCTTATGTGTCCAAATATTAATATAATTTGAAAAAATTTAATCAATATACATAAAATTAAAAAAAATACAAATAATTCCAGAAATTTTATATTATTAATAGCATAGACATAACATGTGGATTATGAACAATTAGGTAATTTTTATATTGGTAAAAAATATGATGTGCAATCAAAATCATTAGATAAAAAATCTATAATTTTGTATGATTCTAAAGATTTACTCACTCACTTAGTATGCCTTGGAATGACAGGAAGTGGAAAAACAGGATTGTGTTCAGTAATATTGGAAGAAGCGATAATAGATAATATTCCAATTATATGTCTAGATCTAAAGAGTGATATTTCTAATTTATTACTTACATTTCCTGAACTTTCAAAA
>JBNAIF010000112.1:0-4599 GCA_050043595.1 Nitrososphaeraceae archaeon
ATATACGTAACAAAATAGTAGATGATATCCTTTCATTAAAGAAATCTTATCCAGATTATGTAGCAAATACTGAAAAACAAATATTCTTAATGAAAGGTAACTGGGGAGGTATTAAAACTACACCAGTACAATGTCCATCATGGGCTATATTGTCATTAGATCATATGGGAAGAATAAAACAACCATGTTGTATTGGAAGTGCAAACAATAATGCATCAAAACCAATATGCGAAAAATGTGGTCTTGGATGTTATTCTATTCTTGTTGCAAATGGAATTAAAGGAAACTAAGTAAAAATAATACTAAATTGTTTACATCTATATTTTCTTAAGTAAAATAGCAATGAATCAAATTAAAAGTATAATTACATTTGTTGTTACTATCATTAATAATAACATATTTGATATACACATCATTTCAAACAATTTATCCTAAAGATAATGTAAACAATGTGAATATTGGAAATTTTTTTCATCACTAGTATTAAGTAATCATACTTTCTGACATCTGGATCTATGTTGCAGACAATAAGTACTTTGTAGCAACAATACCTTTATCACCACATTTCCCAAGTTCATCTAACGCTTTCATCTGTGTATTTTTGTCCTTAACTCCTTAACACTTGTGTATTCTGATTTTATCTTTTCTATTGTTTTAGAAAAATTTAAAAAGATTAATTTTATCATTCACTATTACTGCTAATGACATATTCTAACAAAATAACTTCAATGTGTTTCATGGCACTAGTCTTAATTATGGGATATTCTCTGAGTGGGATGTCAGGTATGAATCTTCAGGACAGAATGGCTTATGCAGGAAAATCCGATATTATTGTATTAGATAATCAATCAAATCAAAAATTCACTCCCCAAAAGGAAACAAAAAATCATTTTAATATAAAAAGTACAGTACCAGGAACAATAGAACCTGGAAAAAGTTACACTATCAAAGGAGACCCTTCTAATCTAGAACATACGGGAATTGTACATCTTTATTATACTTATGGGAAAAATTATACTGCAGAATTTACTTCAGAATTTTCACCACCATTTAACACACCACATGAATGTTCTCATAAATCAGGTTCTTCAGAGATCTCTATTGGTTGTAGTAAAGAAAAGGGTAATGAGATCAAATTTACTATCAAAGACGCAAATTAATAAAATCAAACCAATTTCAATTTAAGTTACCATTTTATCTATTAGTTCGCTAATTAGTCTTTTCGAATTCACTGATAAAATTCATTGGAAATGGCAATTAAATATCATGATACCTTAGAAGAAATAATAAGAATTGTAAATTTTCTTGTGTGATGTGTATTTGGTGTTACTTCTATGCAGACTCAAATAGAATTTCAAATAAAACTAGGAAAAATCAGTAACAAGAGATAATAGAAAAATTTTCTTGTCACGTCATTTCAAAGTGGTAAATATAAAAATAAATTATTATTATTTTTCATTTCTCAATCTAAGTATTTCTTCAAACCATTCTTCATTTTTTACTATTCTTTTAAGAACATTTTCTCTCCATTGTGATTCTTTTATATCAAATATTTTACTAACTAACAGATCATAATCTTTTTCGGTCCAATCATTTACATCCTTCATAAAATTTATTTCGATTTTTCGATTTAATGGATTCTTGAAAATTCTAATAAGAGAATTTTTTTCTTTTGAATAATTATTCAAAAGTCTCTTTATAACTTCTTCAAAAGTCTCCTTTACTTTTCCTATGGATTGTAATTTTTTATGAGTATGAGCACTTATTTTTATTGATTTAAAAACAACCGGATATTTCATAAAAATAGATGGAAAAACAAATATTTTAAATTTTTTATTATAATCTAAAAAATGAATATATGATAGTCAAAAACAACTAATATACAATATCGTCATTGAACATTTTATTTTAAATAATTATTGATATAATATCTTTATTTAATATCTCTTCAGAATTTATGGATTTCTACTAGTTTATATATTATAATTCTAATAAATTTAATAAAATTCATTACTTAAATATTGTATTATTATCCATATCAACTAAAGGCAACCAATTTTGTCGACAATATATAAGTAAAATAATCGATAGAATTTAAGTATAAATAAATGTCAATGGTATGTTTCAATATTTCTAGACTAAAAGGAATTTCAGATTCAGGTTTTTTGTACTTTCTTTTGTATAGGTAGTGGCAATGTTATTACTATTATAAATATCATCACTAGATGATAAAGAAAATACTATCAATATAATTAAACAGTCATGTGCAAAAGATATTTCAGATACTCAAAATGCAGATAATATCAATGTAACAGTTAATCAGGAGAACATAAAAAAATTAGTAAGAAACGGTACTAATTTTGGTCAAGAAAAAGAATATGAGATTAGTGGTGGTACTGGCTATGATTTAATTTATGGAAATGAAGGATGAGACATATTACAAGGAAAGCAAGAAATGATTAGATAGATCGTTGTTCAGGTGACGATATTTTGACTGATGGCTTAGGAAAAGATATTTTCATTTGTAAGTGGCACAGATATAGTTACAGATTATAATATTATCCAAAAAGATACAAATCCGAATTATATTGATTATGTAGCAATCACATTATAATATTTTATTAGAGTATTATCTTCTTTAATAATATCATTATCTAAGTATTAGATCTGTAATCATTATTTTTTAGAATTATAAATTTATCTCTAACTAAGTAATTAGGGTCTATTATTTTTTTGCCACTTTTGCCAGCAATTTCATTTGCATAAAATTCGCCAAACAATGTATTTTCTGTTACGTTAATTTTAAGAAAGCCAAAACCGTTATCCCATACACTAGTAATATATGGTAGATATCCATCTTGGTTATGTTGTTTTCTTCCAGCTGTACCAACTGTTATGAATGTAGGATATTCTGAATCATCAAATTTATCAATTGGAAAAGTATCTGATAATGTTCCAAAACTTGTTAATTGAGCATTAGTATCATTATTTAATTTGACTCGGACATAGTCTACAACAGTAAGAGGTGAAGAAGGATCATTTTTATTAAATTTTAATGGAAGTGTTCTCTCATACCAATGATTATGCCCCGATAAAACTAGATCTACTCCATACTTATCAAATAAAGGATGATACAATTTAGCAAATTCTATATTTGGGGGATGACTTCCAGGATTAGTGTAAAATGGTTCATGTATAACTACAATAGTCCAATCAATGCTAGAATTATTTTTTGTCTTTTTAAGATCATTTTCTACAAAACTGTATTGTTCATAAAAATACACAGTATTTGTATTTTGGTTTGAATTCATAATTATAAAATGTGTATTTTTATAGTCAAAAGAATAAAACGGTTTTTTTAATTTAAAGTACGCTTCATATTCATCCTGTAATTCTTTTTTGCCATCTTTTGATGTATCATGATTTCCCAGAGAGATCTTTAATTTTGAAATTATTGGGTCAAGAGTTTCAAAAAAACAACTACCATTATCGTCATATGACATATCTCCAGTTGATATAACTAGATCTGGATTTTGAACATCTATGTTATTAACTGTATTCACAGTATTTTCATTACAATCCCAATCTCCAGATGCAATGAATACAAAGTTGTTATTATGCTGACTATCTTTTTCAGTATTATTACCGACTTGTATTTTTTCTTCTGTTAATCCTCTATCATTTTTGTTCACTACGTTGTGTGTTCCAAAGACATCAAGATTGTTATTATTAATGGAAAATAAAATACTGAAGACCAGAGTAAAAAATATCAAAACTAGATGATTAGATTTATCATTCACTTCTTTTTTTGACAAATTTATAAAAGAGATAAAAGATTTAAACTTTCTAAAAAAATTATCAGAAAAAAATTCTGTATTATAATTTACAAATTAATGATAATATTATTTTTAAAAATAAGTGATTATACGAATAAAAATTTGATAGGTATTAAATGGAATCACCTTGATGTTAACATCATTCTTACCTGTTAGTTGTTTACAATACTTTATTGTATATCTATGAAATCAAGTAATTTTATATAAAATATGACATGAACGATTATTCAAATCAATTTAGTATTAATTCAAAATTCATTTTTCTAATGTAAAATAACGAAAATCATAATTATTTAACAAATCAGTTTACAATTCTTTCATTATCTCACTCAATTATAACTTATCTCTTCGAATACCTTCATCTACTTTATCTTCTGTTACAAGAGATCTAAGAGAACTGAAAACATTTTCATCATTACTATTGGTAGAATAGCTTTTGGATGTAATTGAAAATTATCTACATTAATCAAGCCACATACAAGAGAGGAATTAAACCTACGTTTACTGATAGAGAAAATAATACTACTTTCATAATAACACAAAGGAAGAGATATAGAAAATCAGATTCCAAATATACAATAGATGATGATCAGGTTTTATTAGGAAAACCTGCTTTTTGGTAAATAGTTCAAATTATAATTAGAGACTAACATGAAACATGAAAATAGTAGTGTCGTATTCTGAAGATATCGCATAAATATTAATTTGGGGATTAACGAGTTCAGTTCATGATGCGATGAAAACAATGATTGAACTCGTTAGA
>JBNAIF010000113.1:0-4577 GCA_050043595.1 Nitrososphaeraceae archaeon
AGAAATTGAAAGAAATATATTTTCTAAACAAAGTCGCATTATCACCAATTTTACAGAATATGATCCAACATCCATAATGCATTATCCAATTGATGCAGAATTTCTAACTGATCCTTCTTTTGCTGTTGGATTGAATAAGGATTTTTCGGAAACTGATTTAAATTTTCTTAGAGAAAAATATCCCTTCTAATATTATTCTATTCTTATTTTATTCAATACTACTTTTACACCATTCAATTTTTAACAACAAATACATAGTGTTGTGAAAAGTCCATATTTAAAATATTTTAGAGTATTTAGAAAAAAAGTAATTTGTATATAGAATATAAATAATATTCAAATATCTAGATACTATTCATAATGGATATTGTCTATAGATACAATTTCATTTTGATATTATATAACACCAAAATCTTTTAAAGAAATGATATAGAAACATAAAATATGTATGGAAAATCGAGCCTTAAAAAGATTGTAAAGTCTAGAATTGAGGAAACAAAAAGCCAGAGGGAAAAATCTTTGAAAGCAATTTATTCAAATCGTCCATTAAATGCAGAACAAGATGAGAAACGTAAAATAAATCGATTAAAATCAGTTGCGAATGTTGATCTAAAACAAGCAAAGCAAATAATTAATTATAAAAAAGATGCTTTAACAAATCTTGAAGGTAATAGACTTATTGGTGCTGAAAGCATCCAAGGAAAAACAATCGATTTTTTATCTGTTGCATTTATTGAATTAGCTAACGCCGCATCTGGTACAGTAGGAAGGATTCTAAAAGAAGATTTGACTCCCGAAGGTTCCGGATTTATGATTTCAGATAAATTATTTCTAACCAATAATCACGTAATTCCCGACGAAACTATTGCTAAAAAATTTTTTGTTGAATTTAATTATGAGTTAGATTTCAATAATAAACCGAAACGAACAACGAGGTTTATATTTAATCCACAAGAATTTTTTATTACCAGTCCAGAGCATGAATTAGATTTTACTCTAATTGCGATAGGCAATCGTGATACTGATGATAATAATGGAAATCTTAATTTGTTTGATATCGGTTATTGTCCTCTAGTTAATTCTAACGATAAACATGTACTAGGTGAACGAATAAATATTATTCAACATCCAGAAGGTAATTATAAACAGATAATTCTGCGAGAAAATCAATTGATTGCGAGATTAGATAAAGTATTACATTATGTAGCAGATACTAATCCTGGTTCATCAGGTTCTCCAGTTTTTAACGATCAATGGGAAGTTATAGCAGTACATCATTGGGGTGAACCAACTATACTTGAAACACCCGATGGAAAACCACTGCGCAAAGATGTGAATGAGGGAGTTAGGATCAGTAAGATTGTTGAATTTCTGAAATCACAAAATTTATTGGAAATTTCTAAACAAAGACTACTTGATGAAGCAATAAATCAACGTTTTCGTCATCCAAGCGTTTTAACTAATAATTCAAAAGATGTTCGATCTATCACTACATTAGAGGGAAGAGATGTTAAAGAAAGGAATTTTAATTCAGATAACATAAGAATAGAAAATACAACTGATAAAGTAGCAACATTGAATGTACCTTTGGAAATATCAATACATATTGGAGATATTGGTTTATCTCATAATACCAACAATGACAATGAAACATTCACCATAGGAGAACAAGAAGCGATAAGAATTGATCGCAATTATTCTAATCGTTCTGGATATGATCAAGACTTTCTTCCCAATTATCAAGTTCCTTTACCTGTATTAAATGAGATGCAGAAGAATCAAGCTGCAAAAAAAATCAATATACCTGAAGATGATTCTAATGAATACGAACTAAAATATGAACACTTTAGCTTGGTAATGAATGCTCAAAGACGTATGGCTTTTTTTACTGCCGTGAATATAGATGGTTCGACTTGGATCGATATAGATCGTGATTCTGGGCAACCTAGAAGAGAAGCATTCGAGACTTGGTTTATAGATCCACGTATTCCAACGACGGATCAGTCTAGTCAATCATTATATAGTAACCAACGTCCAAGAAGAATATTTGACCGTGGGCATTTGGTACGAAGACAGGATCCTTGTTGGGGCAACAATGGATTAGCTATAAGAGCAAATGCAGACACATTTCATTTTACAAATTGCACTCCTATGGAATCAATTTTTAATCAACGAATTCGGTATTGGTTAGGGCTTGAAAATTATGTATTAGATAATGCTAAAGCAGAAAATGAAAAAGTATCAGTTTTTACCGGTCCTGTATTTGATGACAACGATCCAAGATATCGTTACACAAGAGTACCGCTGCAATTTTGGAAAATTCTTATCAGAGTAGAAAACGGTAATCTTCTTGCTACTGCGTTATTAGCTAATCAATCTAGGCGAATTTCACGATTGCCTGAAGGCCTATCTGAAGGATTTGATGATATTA
Source organism: Nitrososphaeraceae archaeon (assembly GCA_050043595.1). Classification (GTDB taxonomy): domain Archaea; phylum Thermoproteota; class Nitrososphaeria; order Nitrososphaerales; family Nitrososphaeraceae; genus TH1177. The sequence continues at coordinate 2,432 of JBNAIF010000113.1, forward strand.
TTGAGATTCAAGAATATCAAACTAGTGTTCATGAAATTGAGAGAATTACTGGTTTGGATTTCGGTAATTTGAGACATCAAGATACATTTCAAGAAGGAAGGGAAACCATTTCTAGGAAAGTCAAACTTAATAGCTATAACGATATTCAGTTATAATATATTAAAATTAAATTCTTTATTCTATTTCATCAAATATATTATTATCATTCTAAGATAACAAATGATAAATTTTAAATCATATATTAATATTTAAAATACTATTTGCATAAATGATTCCACATAATTTTATTAAATTTATTATTGCATACGAGGATCAAACTACTTCACAAACTTTCAATCCGTTAAGACAAATCATAACTCCTGAATGGCTTTACTCTGAGAGTTTTCAAATCTTAAAGTCAATTGATATAGAGTGGACAAATCTAACAGACTTAGAAAATATATTTGTAGGTTCAAATTTTAATATAAATTCAGACTTTATTAGATATTCTAATGGATTTGAGAATAAATTCTCTACCTGGTATCAACCTTATCATTTTTCTCCTAGATCTAAATGGGGTATCCATATTAGATATGGTAATGTATTAGGCATAACAGAAATGCTAAAGTTAGAATGTCCTAACTTGAAGAACAAATCAATAGATGCTTTGAGATCCGCTTTTTTGTATTTATACACACACAGTTCATTTCATTTTCTTATTGAAAATCTAATAAGTGAATATGAAATCATGACCAATAAACATAACATATATAATAAATATTATGAGTCAAATCACTTGAATTATTTTAAATCCAATAATTGTATTGAAGAATTATTAGCAACATTATATTTATTTAAAAATTATGAATCTTGTAAAATTGATAAAAAATGTTTATATAAAATCTTAAAGAATCAAGATAGTACTTATCAAAACTTTGAAAAACTTGATCACAAGATTATAAAAAGTCTATCCAAACTATTACATAGTGATGTTTGTTCTTACAATATCCCAACAATATTATTAAGTGATTTTAATGATCTTGAAAATTTACATAACACATTAAGATTTTCAAACCAATATGAATTACCTATATAGTTGCATCACAAACCTAAATCAGTATTTTGAGATTTTTATTTATTGAAAAAATATGTGCTATATTCACACAGTTCAATTTTTAAATTTCTAATAAATATTATCTATTAAAAGATCATGAATAGATTTGAATTGTATCGGGTAAAAAAATTCGGAAAACAATAAGAAAATAATAATAAATCTAATGGATCAATGAAAATCGTCTTAATACTAAAATAACTTCATTTAATATTTGTTTGATTCTATTTCTTTCAAATCTTATGTAAATACTCAAATGAAAGATTAACCAAGAATCTTTTTTACTGTATGTTTTTTCTTTTTACCTGAATAGAATTCTTTTCTTCTCTTTTTGTCTTTTGGTACAGGTATTTCTTATTAAATATATTCAATAAATGTTTTAAATCCTTAAAAATAGATTTCTATTCCCTCTGCAATTCTCAATCTTATTGTTGCATTATATAATTATGAAGGTATTGGAGCACTATTCTTTACTAGTGGTTCTAAATGTTGGATATCTCTCGATACATTGCTTTGATCAAGATAAAACAAAAATCCAGTTAGTGAATTGATTATGTATTTATTTTAGTATACGAAAAAAATTAGTAATCTATTTTTTTATATTATGTTTTAAATTTCTTCCTGCCACTAGATTTCTAATTCTATCTCTTTTCGATGGACGTTTTATCTCCTATTTTGTATATTTGGATTTTATTTGTTTGTAAATTGAATCAAATTCAGATAATTTTAATCCCGTAAAGGATCTAAACAATAATGGTTTTCTGGATAGTTCATCATAATTTAGCAGATTTATTGATATTCATGCCAGAAAAGAGATATATATAAGTTTTCTAATTACACAAATGATCTAATTATGACCAAAAATAATAATAAATACTCTGGTTTTTGTATTATAAATGATGACCATAATAACTAGTATTTTAGTGATAGTAGGTATTATCACTACTATGACTCAAGTATATGCTCAAACAGAATCAAATGAAACCAGTAAATTAGACAAGTTAGAACTTGCCAAAAATAAAATCGAGCAATTAAGCGATAATAAATTTACAGTGC
>JBNAIF010000114.1:0-12917 GCA_050043595.1 Nitrososphaeraceae archaeon
GAATTTTTACACAGATTAGAAGAAAAAAATGAGTTAATTAAAATTAAAAAAGCAGTCAATACAAAATTTGAAATCGCGGCTATCATAAGTAAAATGGATGGAAAACAAGCTGTTCTATTTGATCGAATAGTGGGATCAAAAATTAAAGTAGCAAGTAATATCGTTGGAACAAGGTCACGATTTTGTTTAGCTTTAGGTGCGAAAAATATGCAAGATATTCATAATGTTACTAACAATGCCATTAAAAATATGAAAAAACCAACAATCATAAAAGAAACTCCATTATATCATTACAGATCGTCTACTAATCTTTCTATTTTACCGATTGTGACACATTTTGAGAAGGATGCTGGACCTTACATAACATCATCAGTAGTGTATGCAAAAGATCAAGATATGGGGAATCAGAATTCCTCTACACACAGACTATTGAAATTAGATGAAAAACATATGGCCATTAGAATGGTTGAGGGGAGACATCTTCATAGATGTTTTCTGAATGCAAAGGAGCATGGAGAAGATTTAAAAGTAGCAATTGTCATTGGTGTTCATCCTGCAATAAACATAGCATCAGCATATCAAGCAGTATATGGAATAGATGAAATGTATATTGCAAATTCGTTATTAAACGGAAAATTATATTTAAATGAAAATAAATATTCTAAACTTTTAATTCCAAATACTTGTGAAATTGTATTAGAAGGAGCGATACTTCGTGATAAAACACATAAAGAGTGGATGGTCGAGATGCTCAAAACATATGATTTTAAACGAGAACAGCCTGTATTTAAATTAGAGAAAATTAGATTCAAAGAAAATGCGATTTATTATGATATCCTTCCAGGATATTTAGAACATCGTTTATTAATGGGATTACCAGTGGAAGCAAAAATGAATGAGCACGTAAAGGGAGTAATTCCTAGTACAAAAACAGTGCATCTTTCAGATAGTGGATGTAATTGGCTTACTGCAGTAATACAAATTAAGAAAAAGTTAGAAGGTGAACCTAAGAATGCATTGTTATCTGCGTTTGCAGCTCATCCATCATTAAAAATAGCAATTGTTGTTGATGAAGATATTGATCCTACGGATAGTAATTCTGTTGAATATGCTATTGCAACGAGATCACAACCAGACAAGAAATTTATGATAATAAGTGGTGTAAAAGGATCTAGTTTGGATCCATCAAGCGATCAAGAAAATTTACTTACATCAAAACTAGGAATAGATGCAACTATTACTTTATTAAAATCAAAAGAAAGATTTGAAATTGCAAAAATACCAGGGGAAAATAAAATAAAATTATCTGACTATATACTATAACAAAATTCTAATATTTTGTATTATAAAAATAATTCGAAAAATGACATTAATTTTAAATATGTTTCACTAATTTTATGAAAAAATTGATATTATTCAATAAATTGTATATTGATTTAAATATAGTTTAGTAGTAAAATATACAAAGATATATATGAAATCAAATAGTTTTGCAATGAAAGATTGGCATTTAGAGCATGTTGAAAAAGTAATTGTAAGATATGTAAGAGGTTTATCTCCAAATGCAACATCGTTTGAAAAACGCAATTTTAAAAAATATAGCACAATGTCTAACTGTACAAAACAAATTGAATATGATAAGAAACATGGTGTTACAGAAGAAGAAGTTATGAATGTAATGCAAAAAATTAGATATGATGAAGCATTTTCGGAATTGCGCCAAAATCCTGATTCAGTACAAAGGTTAGATGAATTAGAAAAACAGATAACTACTCCAAAAAAAAGAAATTGGTAAATTGTTATTAAAAATAAATTATTTATTTGTATAGAAAAATTAACTAAGAAAATATTTAAGGTTCTTTGATATAAGCTGTTGAATGTTCTTAAAATATGGCATGTTAGTAATATTTAGCATATTGTTGTTAATATCAATACAATCTTTTTCTATAAATGGAATAAAAAATGAAGGTTTTGCAGAGCAGATAAATAAAATAATACCAATTATTACTCATTCGAAAGTATTAACCTTTTCTGGTTCGTCCCATGCTGATGTCAAGAATAGCAGCTCTATGCAATTAACTGATTATACTATTTCACTATGGTTTAGTACTCAAGATGATATTGAATCTCAGAAAGAAGCATTTCTAATCAATAAAGGTGGAACTGGAACTGAGAGATCTGGATTTAATATGAATTATGGAATATGGTTATCAGATAAAGAAAAAATTATAGCAGGATTCGAAACAATTGATGGTGATGATGTTTTTGTTTCTTCTCAAGGATCTTATAATAATGGAAAATGGTATCATGTAGTAAATACTTTTGATAGCAAATTAAATGAAATGAAATTATATGTAGATGGATTTGAAGTAGCAAGCAATAAAACAGATAGTAAGATTATGCCGGATAATACAGGAAAGCAACCAATACGAATAGGAGCAAATTCTTTGACCGAAAAGGGAATAATAAATGGAAATTTTACTGGTCAGTTAGATGATATTCACATATTTGACAAGGCGTTAACAAAGATTGAAATAGAAGATCTATACAAGCGAGAGTCATCAAATGATAGAACATAGATAATATATGATAAGAATATTTTTTATTAGTATTGATCATGTAAATTACTGTCTATTAATATAACAATAATAAAATGAAAAAATAAAGAATAATATATGATAATTTTATTCTTTTTCTGGAAAAATGTAATTTAATAACATATCTACTGCCTTATTTTTAATTGTATTTTTATAATACTCTTTGTTTTTTTTAGCACGATACAATGATTTTTCTTGTTCAACTTCGTTGACAGGTCTATGATCCAATGCACCTTCAAATTTCATTTGATAATTTTTGAATTTTTTTAAAAGAATTATTGAATCGTATACATCTTTTAGCCAAACTGATCCTATGAAGTAAATGAAAGGAGGATTCAGTTTATTTTTTAATAATTCATCTACTTGATCAAAACATTGATAAATAGTTTTGGGATTCGAATCTGTGGCTATTATTTTTTTATTTACGCCCTTATTAATTAATTCATTAATAACTAGATTTGAAGATGAATCCTCTGCAAACACTAAAATCATAGTACGACTTGCATCAGGTTTTGATTTTAAAATCACTTGATATGTATTATAACACAGATTGATTCTTTCGATCAAATAGTTAGGTAAAGAGGTTAAATTTTTTTCATTATTATGTATAGCATACAAAATTATTAAATTTCCATCAGTGAAATGATAATTGTTCATATAAACTTGATCGTAAATATTCCATTTATATATTATAAAGTCGATTATTTTTACAAAATTTATTATAGTATATTATCAATATATTCTAAATAATTTTTTTTAGTAATTATTAAATTATTTAATGATTTTATTTTTATATAAAATGAATAAAATTTACAGTGAAAATAGACCATGGGGTAAATTTGAAAAATTTAATGAAAATGAAGTATGTACAGTAAAATTGATTTACATAAATGCCAACGCTAGATTAAGTTTACAATTTCATAAATATAGACGAGAATTTTGGAAAATTATCAAAGGAAAAGCATTAGTTGAAATAGACGGCAAAGAGGAAGTAAAGAATGAAAATGAAAATGTTGAAATTCCAAATAAAGCTAAACATAGAATTAAAGCGTTAGAAGAAAATTGTATAATTTTAGAAATATCATATGGAAAATTTGATGAAGACGACATAATCAGGATTGAAGATGATTATAATCGACAATAAAATAATTAAAAATGTTGTATGATTAATTTGACTTTAGTCATTAAATGTAAATTTACCAGTATTTTTAAAAAGGCTTAGAATTCTCTTGAAAATATTTTGTGGTTTTCTGCACGAGGTCTTATTAACACAATTGGTTTCATGATTTGTTTTATGATTGATTTTGGTATTATTATTTTTAAATACAAATTTGAAGATTCCTGTAAGAATTTCTATAGACAAAGGTAATAAACCAGATCTTGCTCCCCATGCACCGTTAGTATTAACTAACCAAAACATTATAGTTGGATCATAATCTTTTGGAAAAAAAAGTGAGCGAATGTATAAACTTTCATTAGAGTAAAAATGTCCCACTATTTTGATCCATCCAAAAGATAAAGTTTGAGCGAATTTTGCAAATAAATAACAAGAAGAGCATGAATCGTCATAAATTAATATAGGATATTCAAAAGGAAAGTGTTTATTCAATTATAATATATTATATTAATTGAAATATTAATACTATTTGTAAAGAAAATATAGTATGTAGTATATATTTGAATATGGGTAAAAAAAAAGGTAAATTACAAGAGGTAATAAGTAAAGCAATTTATGCAGATAATCCTGATTTGTACTTGATTTATTATAGGGATTATGACACTATAGTAACTACAACACTATCAAAATTTATGATATTATCTCAAAATCTACAAATCATACCTGCTACGCGAATTTTAAAAATTATCAAGAAAAAAAAGATATTGTATTTCAACCTCAATAAGAATCAACATTATAGTAAATTAATACAATTAAATTAAGGTAAAAAATTATTTAATTTATTTATTTTAAAATGGAGAAATAAAATATGAATAAAAAAATTGTTTATGCGAGTGGTGCGATAATAATATTATTAATTGTTACCTATTTATTTCAAACCTCTGAATTTTTTTCGAATAATGATCCTAGAGAAGCGACTTTTAATGAAGATGCAATAAGAGAAGCAAAATCAATGGAAATATCATTGAACAATCTATCAGTTCAACAAGATGAAAACAATGATATCCTTATTATAACGAAATTTGATGCATATAACCCAAATAAGGGAACGTTGCTACTTGAGAACATACGCTATAATATATATCGGGATGATTTTAGGGTTGTTTCAGGGGACATTGGTCAGGAACCTGAAGGTTTTGTAGCTTCACAAGAAGGACTTTATCCAATAATAGGAAATTCGACGGTTACATTAAAAGATGAACAATTACTTAAAAAGGATATTAGAACTTCTGAGATATGGAATAAATTAATAAACAATACTAATACATTTAATATAGAAGGAACGTATTCATTTACACAAACTTCGAGTTTTCAAGCAATAGGCGAAACAAAAGAATTTAATTTTACAGCTACAATTTAAAATATTTAACATAAAATAATAATAATGAATTAAATTTATTTGGTTTGTATACAAAATACGTATTTTTCAATACTTGAAAATTAAATTTTAGGATTCTTTTATTTAAGATAATTGTAAAATCTAAATTATTTAAAATTTGAAAATAACGCTAGGTTTTTAATATCTATTAACTAGTTTAACATAGATAGCGGTCATCGTCTAGTTTGGTTAGGACACTGGCCTTCCATGTATGTAAATGCGGAGTAAGCCCGCAACCCGGGACTTTACTTTGATAGAGTAAAGCGGGAATTCAAATCCCGGTGACCGCATCATATATGAATTTGACATATTTTAATATAATTTAGTGAAGTTAAAATAAAGAATGAAAAAACTTATCAAATAGTCATATTATCATAATATTATTATTATTTTGATAGTGTAAAACATCTATAAATTTTTTGACGATTAATTAATTTGTTATAACAATGAAAATTATAATACATTAGATTTTTATATTAAAGAAGTAAAAATAGATTATATTTTGTCTTTAAAATCGAGTAATTCTAAAACATCTAAGAGTAAGAGTGAATTAATTGAACAAATATTTAAAACCATAGAAGAAAGTGGAGAAGACGGAATATTTCAAACGGAATTGTGTAAGGCATTCTCGATTGATAGTAGAGACGGCTCCAGATTAGTAAGTAATTTAGAAAAGCAGTCATTAATTTCGAGAGAGAAGATGCTGTACAATGGAAGATGGACATATAAATTATTAGCCAAAAAAAAACCAGATAGAAATGATATAGAAAAAAAACCCATAGAAATAGCTAGTGTAGAAGGAGCCCCATGTTTTAGTTGTGCATATCAACATCTATGTTCATCTGAAGATGAAACTAGTCAATATAGTCCAGCTAAATGTACATGGATTGAACAATGGGTTATAATAGATACAAATAAAAGAATGTCAGAAATAGAATAGAGATATTCTAAAATTGTTATTTATTTTACAACTCGTCATTAAAGGTTTTTTGGGTAGCTATAAATGCAGATTCTAGTTGAATAGTTCCATGTGTTGACCAATCGATAAACTCTGAATTAGATTGATTATTAATTAATTGATCAATAATATCCATATTAGAATCCATGGGTGTAAGTAAAATTAAAGAATCCAATGATTTTGTAGTATCAGGAGAAAATTGTGGTCTACCGTTTAACGGAATATCTTCGAATGACAATATTCCATTTCCAAGAGACTTGTCATTTCCAAACAATTCATATTCAATTTTAGAAGTTGTCGCAGATTTATCAGAGGGATTATGAATATCAAAGGTAACACGTAATTCTACATTTTTAGTATTATTTAGAATATTAGATACTGCTACATCTGACAAGGAAATAGTAATCTGATCAACATCGGGTGCATTTGCGTAAAATGCTATTTGTGGGAGAAATATTATAGTTAATACGATAGTTCCAATTACACCAATTAGAACAATTCTTCTATTAGTAAGAAACATAATATAGAAAGTCTTCTTTAAAATTCAATTAAAACTTTTCTGCTTCATTTTAATTTTAGCACTATAAAATTATAAAAATAAAAGTAATTTATATCCACTCACATAAACGTGTTTTAAAAGCTATGATTATAGTTGATGGCATAATCTTATGGATTCATCTTATATGTACATCTATTTGGGTAGGTGGATCAATTTTCTTAGGAGTTATTCTTGCACCTATGTTAAAGGTGTTTTCAAATTCATTTGAAGAAAGAATTTCTATAATGCTAAAAATAGGTCGGAGATTCAATAATATTGCATTTCCATCTTTTCTTATTTTAATAGTTACTGGTATTTATAATTCCAGAGCATTTTTTCTTGAACCTAGTAATTTTCTAGATTCAAATTATGGAGTATTGTTATTGATAAAAATAACAGTAGTAATTTTTACATTAATTAGTTATATAATTCACATCAGAAGTTTTAGTAGAGCAAACGAATACAAATTATTGGAAAATCTAGATGAAAAGTATGCACAAAAAATACGATCAAAAATAATCAATTTTGGAAGGTTAATTGTAATACTGTCTATATTTATTCTCTTGTTAGCGGCTTTATTAGATAAAGGAATTTTTTGATCGATAAAATAAATTAATAATCAAAGATCTCAACAGACAAAACTTTTAATTAAAATTATACTCTCTTAATCCTGCTTTGTCTGCAGTAATACCACCAATCTTGACAAGGACAAATTCATTTTTTGAATTTAAAATTGGATCATAAATTTTTCTTTCATTGGAATGAAGTTTTTTATATTCATTCATATCTAATTTTGTTCTATTTCCTATTTCTTTTTCTAGATTCATATTTTTTACTGGATCTTTATACTCGGGTTGGATAACACCACTGAATACCATCGCACTACTACCACTACCATAGGATCCAAAACCTATTCGCTTTCCTTCCAAGTCTATTCCTTTTTTATATTCAAATTCAAGTAAACTTCTGAGGCCCATATACATAGACGCGGTATATAAATTACCTATCATAGCAGAGGTTTCCAATGAACTTGCCATTTTTTCATTAAAGATTTTTTGAAAAGACGTTGTCTTTATAAATGCTTTTCTAAATTGTTCATCCGCGTACATAAAATCTTTATCGGCAAGAATAGATTCTATTGTTCCTCGAGGATCTTTTGGAAGAGGTTCTTCAATTCCAACTTCAGATATTATTTGTTTCCATTTAGGAAGTGATCTCCATTCGTGTCTTAATAAGTATGATAATGCTTTTTCGCCCATTTTTCTGTATGGCAAGTGTACGTTAAAATAATCAATTTTATCGATAATAGATTCATTATTGTTTAATTTAATTAAATTAGTTTTTATCACCTTTTCTTTGTATAAATCAAACGCTTTTTTAACTTGTAAAAGATAAAGATAATTTGAATAATTTCCATTTACTAAAGGTGTTTCTTTACCGAATGGTCGATAGAAATCATATTCATTTTTAATTATAGTTGAAGCAACTTTTGGATCAAATACAACCAAGCGTGGATTATCTTTAACTAACATTGCAATTGCTCCTGCTCCTTGGGTGTATTCTCCAGATGATCCAATATCATATTTAGCTATATCACTTACTATCACTATTGCATATTTTCCATCATTTTCTTCAGATCTAATCCAATTAGCATTATCATATAATGCATAAGAACCACTGACACAAGCAAATTTGCATTCTATTCCACCAGCATGTTCAAATGATCCCTCTCCATATATTTGCTCTAACATACCTATTACAAAAGAATTCATAGCTTTGGATTCATCTAATGCAGATTCTGTTGCTACATACATTCTTCCAATATCTTTTGGTCGTAAATCATTTTTTTGCATTAGTGTCAAACATGCATTAGCAGCCATACATGCAGGATCCTGATTAGTATCTACTAAAGCCATTTTACGTATCCCTATTCCATATTCTAATTTGTTTGGATTTATGCCTCTAGCTTCTGCGAAATCTCTTGAATCGATGTAGAGTTTTGGAACATAAATTGCTAGATCATCAATACCAACAGGCATAATATAACATAAAAATAATTTAGGGATTTAAACGTACTTAAAAATTATCTTGATTGAAATATAACTAATAATAGATATTAATTTAAAAAACTCGTAGTATATTATAAAAATTATCTCTTTCAGCAGCAATATATCCTATCTGTTTAATGGATTCAATTATCGATGATGAATTTAATTCTGTAGACCTAGCACCAGTTGCACTTACTACTTCTTCACCAATTAGGGTTCCGCCAAAGTCATCGGCTCCAAAGGTTAATGCTAATTGAGCCATCCCTATACCATTAGTTAGCCAAGAAGATTGAATGTGAGGTATAAGATTATAAAATATAATCCTTGAAATTGCTATCATTTTTAATAACTTATAACCTCCAGGAGAATATCTTGTCAAACCATCTAACTGCATTTGAGTGTTATTTGGCTCAAATCCCCACGGAATAAAGGCTAAAAAACCACCAGTTTTTTCTTGTAAATCTCTGATTTTTATTAAATGTTGAATAATATCATCGTTATTTTCAACAGTTCCGTACATCATTGTTGCGGAGGATTTTATATTCAAATTATGTGCATATTCCATGATTTTAAGCCATTCATTGCTCTTAATTTTTAGTGGACTTATCTTATTTTTAACATCATCTACTAAAATTTCTGCTCCTGCTCCTGGGAGAGAATCCAACCCTGCATCCTTTAGTCTAGAAAGTATTTCTTTGATACTACTATTATCAACTTTTGAAATATTATCAATTTCAGAAGCGGATAATCCATGAATAGAAATATCAGGATGAAGCTTTTTTGTCTCTTTGAAAATTTCTTCATAATATTCTACTCCCAAATGAGGATTATGACCTCCTTGAAAAAGAACTTGGGTTATTCCATACATTTTTTTAGATAAAGAAATCCTTTGAAGTATTTGTTCCTTGGAAAGAGTGTAAGATTCATTATGTTTAGGAGGTCTATAAAATGCACAAAATTTACAATTTGTTATACATACATTAGTATAATTCAATATAATATTATTAACAAAAGTCGCAGAATTTTTGTAGAGTTTATTCCTAAGTATATTAGCAATTAAACCTATATTAAAAAAATCATCTGAGTGAAACAAATTCACACAATCTTGATAATCTAGTCTTTCTTGATCTAATGTTTTGTTTAAAATATATCCAATATCTGAATTGAAATGATGTATAAGATCCTGCAATTAAAATTTGTAATTCATCAATTCTATTTATTCGTTACAAATACAAATGTAACAATAATACTATAGAAGAACATATATCACAAGATATAAACATATTATTAGTATAATTTGTTAAACAATGAAATAAGATCCAAGTCTTCACCAGTTCTAGAAAAAGTATTAGCTGGAGAAGAATTATCATATAATGATGGATTACAATTGTTCGAAGAAAATTTATTTCTTTTAGGATCTGCAGCAGATGAGATTAGAAAAAGAATAGTTGGTAAAACCATTACATTTGTATCATCATATTATTTAAATTATACCAACATTTGTGCCGCAAGTTGTTCTTTATGTGCGTTTTATAGAAAAGGTGATGAGAATGATGCATATACATTATCCATAAAACAAATTCTTCAAAGGGCTAAAATAGCGATTAAGGATATGCATGCTACTGAATTGCATATTGTAGGTGGATTTCATCCAAAACTCGGATTAGAATATTATGAAGAAATGATGTTAGAAATAAAAAAGAAATTTCCTGATGTTATAATTAAGGCTTTAACGCCTGCAGAGATATTTTTTATATCCAAATTAACTAAAAATTCTGTAAAAGAGATACTTTTGAGATTAAAAGATGCAGGATTGGATGCTTTACCTGGAGGAGGAGCAGAAATTTTTGATCCGGAAATCAGAAAGATAATTGTTAAGGGAAAATGTTCTGGAGAAGAGTGGTTAGATACTGCAAAGCAGGCTCACGAAATTGGATTAAAAACCAACGCAACCATGTTATTTGGTCATATCGAAAAACCAAAGAGTGTTGTAGATCATGTAATAAAGATCAGAGAATTGCATAAAAAAACTGGTGGTTTTACTACTTTTATTCCCCTCAAATTTAGTTTGGAAAATACAGAATTAGAAATCAATAAAATCATTACAAGAGAAAGTTCATCCATTTATGACTTGAAAATAATAGCAATATCCAGACTATTACTTGCAAATGTATTAAATAATATATCAATTTATTGGGTCTCACTAGGAAAAAAACTATCTCAAATAGCATTATCATATGGCGGAAATGATTTGGTTGGAACAGCATTTTCTGAAGAGATATTTAAAGCTGCAGGAAAAAATTCAAATACGTCGATAGAAGAATTGGTAATTTTAAGTAGAGAAATAGACAGATATGCAGCTCAAAGAGATACATTTTTTAATATTGTTAAAAGATTTTAACCAATTTTATGTATATATAAAATTATTATGATTGCTTTAATTAAAAATAATATTGCATTTTGGTATCAATTTCTTATTAGTAGCCATTTTTAGCATTAATTCAATAGCCATTTTTCCTTTAGTACCCATATCAATAGTTATGTCGTTGACATACATTTTTACGAATTTTGATATTAGATCCCTCTTTTCTCCCCTGCCATATTGCATCGCATAATCAATTGCATCTTCAGGATGATTTAGACTATAGTTTATAGATTCTCTGAATAATAAATCAAATTTTTTGATTTGTTTGTTGGTCATTGTTTTATTATTTGCAATATTGATACCTAGTGGAACAGGTAATCCATTGGTTTTAGTATGCCACCATTTTCCCAAATCGAAAATTTTCAGTAATTTAAATGAATTGTAAGTAATTTGCGCTTCATGAATAATCAATCCTGCATCAACTTTTCCGTCTAATACCAAATTTGGAATTCTATCGAATGAAATAAATTCTTTCTTAAAATTATTTAATAATAATAACAATAATAGATAAGCTGAAGTCATTTTTCCAGGAATTGCTATAATTTTATTGTTTAGTTGGGGTACTTCAATTTTTTTTTTTGCTACCAAAATTGGTCCATAATTTATACCAAAACTTCCTCCACTATTTAAAATAGTATAATCATGAAGATATGCGTATGCATGTGCAGAGATAGCTGTTATGTCTAGTTCATTGTTTAATGCACGAGTATTAAGAGATTCTATGTCTTCAATTATATGATCGATCTTAAATTCATTTGAATTCACCTTGCCATTAGCTAGTCCATAAAACATAAATGCGTCGTCAGCGTCTGGTGTATGACCTAAAGTTATATCTATCATTTAATATTAATAACAGTTCTAGTTAGATTTTTATCTATTAATTAATCTTATGTAAATCAACGACCAAAGATATGAATAATTTATAATATATTATATAGATATATCAAAGATAAAAATATAAATTCTTAAAACTTAATTATAAGAAGCAAGTATACTATAATAGGTTTTACATTATGGATAATAAAAGTTTTCTATTTCAACAATTAAAATGGATATCGTTATATTTTGCAATTAGTTTTATAATTTCATTAATTGTTCCATTTCCATACTCATTGGTTGTAATAATTTCAGTAATCATATTTCTAAGCTTTTATGTTAGAAAGAGACAAATGCAAAAAATTGGATCTGAAAATATGTCCTCAATGTTCAACACAAAAAAAGTAAATTATTATTGTATGGCATGCGGAACTAAACACGATAATATTATGTGCCCAAAATGTGGTTCAAAAATGAAAAGAATTGGTTAGCAAATAAGGTTTATTATAAACTATACATAATAAAAAAATATAGCAATATTAAATATTTTGTTAAAAACTATTAATAATTTTTATGAATCATTTTGAGTTATGACTAACAAAAACTTTTTATAATTAAACATTAGAGGATTTTTACAGAATTTATTACATATAAATATACCAGTATTATCATATAGTATGTCGTTACTTAATGCTAATATAATAAAAAATAAATATAATCTTGATATAGTAATTGTTTAGACAAGAAAAATACCTATTATTGATATTATCTATTCTTATTGTATTTTCTATAAATATTTCAATAAATAATTATCTTATATATTCTGATCGTGATGATGATGAAATTTTTGTGAGTGGAGATGATGAAGATGATGAAGATGATGAAGATGATGAAGATGATGAAGATGATGAAGATGATGAAGTTCCGTTTCTATTGCCATTTGGATCTGTCCCATTTCCGTAATACATGTAAAACTTTTT
>JBNAIF010000115.1:0-3935 GCA_050043595.1 Nitrososphaeraceae archaeon
TAAAATCAAAAGGATTCTTGGAAAGAATAATATCTTAGAAATCCGTTTCAGGAGACCCACAATTTGATATTTCAGAAGTAGTGAATGATGCGAGATACGCAATTAAAGAAATTAAATGATGATTTAATAGATTTAAGAAAATTATTATTAATATTTAGATTACTACATCACAATGATTCAATTCCCAATGTTACATTAAATATTAAAAACAGATACAAACAACTTACCAAACCCTTAATAAGATTATTTCAAAAAACGGAATCACTTGATATAATCATAAAACCATTATCAAAATATGTTATTGAAAAGAATGAAGAAAAAATAAATTCTAGATTCTGGACTTTTATTTTTTATTATTGACCTAATTTCTGAACATGGAAATATTTTATATAATGAACAAATATAGAACAAAGTAAAAGAGAAATTTATTGGAAATGAAATAGATGATAAACCTTATTCCTATTTTTTAGAAGATTCTGGTCCAATATCCAAAAAAATGGTAACTAACATCTCCGAAACAAAACTTGGTGGAAAACAATATAGAAATAAAGAAAATGATAGAGGTTTAATCTTTAATCCAAATTCTTTGAATAAACTGTCGAGTAATTATTCGTTAATTGAAGGAATAGAAATAATCAAAGATATATAACATCAGACAAATTCAAACAACAAAAGATAGACAGTGACACTTTTGACAGATGTGACACTTTTACAGGACGTGTAGATAAAAACACAGATAATAAAATACATCAAAATGTCAATGAAATGACAAATATGGAATATTATTATAGTAAGGTGATTCCTAAAAATGACATTCTACATCTGAAAATGATAATACAGTTAATTAAAATAATAATGAACATCTTCTAGAAGTGTCAGGAGTGTCATATCTGTCATCAACCAATCAACTTCGAGAACAACAATTATCTATACATTGTAAATATCCACATTCTGATATTTGGATATGTGATAATTGTAATGATGATGTAGATAAATGGTATATGAAAGTTCACCATGGTAGGTATAACAATAAGAAACATATGAGACAATAATTTTGGAATAAAAAAGAGGAACACTCAATATTCATACTTTTTCATTTCATATTATTGTAGTCTAGGATCTTGCTTTCTAATTTTATTTATTTTATTTTCAATTCTTTTAATTAAATCTGCAGAATACCTAATAATTGATATTTTCATATGTTTAGAGTTTGGATTTCGAGGATCAGTTGGAAAATATTCTATAACATTCAAGTTACTGGATGTTTTATTATTGTTTACATTGTCATGAATAGCAACATATACATGTTTAGATTTCTGTAACATATTTCTATGAATAGAATGGTTTCTTAATTCATAAAACCTTTCAAACCATGTAATTTTTGATCTTTGTTTGTTTTTGATTTTATAATTTATTTCATTTTTAAATGCATTAAGTTCTTTTAGGAGTCTAGAATTTGATTGATTTTTTTTATTTGATATTTTATCTATAACCTTATTGATTGTAACTTCATTGATATTCAACCCTATTTTGAGTTTTTCATTAATTAGTATTGCTACTGCATCTACAGCACCTATTGTTTCAGCAAAAAAACCATCGATTTCAATTTCAGATCGAATTCTTTGCATTCCACCAAATCCTCCATGTGTTTTTTTAATAGTGATCAAATTGTTTAGGTGGTATTTTGCAGCATATAGTTTGAATTCTATCCTGTCATCTAATAATCTATTAGTTGACGTCATGTTCAAAGATTATATTTCTATTTTGATTTAATTATTGTTTTCTATATTCTAATCACAAAATTTTACAAAATCCTGAATATCGTTATTTTAGAACTCAATAATTGAACAAACTAAAAAATAATTATTATAATCGTGTGAAACACACAATATTGATATTAAAAATACATGAATAGAATGATTCTAATTTTTGATATAAATAACATGCTCAATTATATCAAATTCTAATATACTTTATTTGATCTTATCATCGATTATTGTTTAAATCCTTCTTATATCAATATTTTCTAAATTTATGGAACTGCAAAATAAATTAAATCCAATATGCATACAATCCATATTATTATCATCTACTTCACATTCTAATTTCTTATTTTTAGAATTTATGAAAATTGTAACTTCTCTATTTTTTTATTATCAAACAATATTATTTTTTTATCATCTATTATTTGAGAAAATTCTAAAAATAAGAAATTGAAATGTGAATTAGATGGTGATAATAGGGATTGTGAACATGTTGGATTTTGTTTTGCAGTTCCACAGATTTACAAAGTATTGGTTAAAGAAAAGTTTAAACAATGATTGAAGATTTTACAATTGTATTTTCAAAATAATATAACTATTAATTATACTATATTTTTTATATTATGTTTTTCATTCCATCTTCTCTGAAATTGCTCCATCAGGTCACCTGGCTGATTTGGTGTTGATATCCACAAAATGATAGGTTGTGACTTTAATGTATAACCCTTTACTGCATGTTTTATCAACATTTGATTTTTAATTGAAAAGAAGGCTGCTTCATCTATCATTATGAAACAAAAATCATCATACAATCTAAGAGAATCAGGATTGTCTGCTGGAAAAGCCAAGAATCTGACATCTTTAAGCATTGTCATGTTTTGATTAGTTGTCCATACAATAGGAAAAGTATCGGAAAATAGTCTGCGAATACGATTCATAAGTTCTATTGCAGAACCCATTCTAATACCTGTGATAATAGAACCAGTTCTTCCTTTCCATTCATCAGATGAAAATGCAACCCAAGTGGGAAATCTTACTACTGCAATTTCAGTGGCTCCTAAACCTCTTGCTTTTAAAAGTGAAATTCTTTTTTTAGTGATAAGTTTGTGAACTAGATGTAATTCATAATCAAATATCTGTAATTGGTGACCTAGTTTAGAAGGTAAACCCATATAATGGTTCCAACAACATCTGGGTCTTATGAAATTGTGATGTGGTAATTCATTTTGTTTATATTTTTTGTATGATTCATCCAATGTTTGTTTGTATAATATTTTATGTTCATCATACTCTTTTTTATGATTTTCGTAATCTTCTTGTTTTAATTTATTGATGAGTATTTGTTGTTCTTCTAATGTATTACATTGATCAAACCTTTTTGATACTTGTTGAGGGTTATAATCTGCATATGCATGAGGTGAAGGAATCCAAAAGGGAATGTTAATGCAATCCTTTGAAATCTGGAAAAATATCTCTTGATTTTGCTTTTCTATATTGATCTTCTGCTGTTGTTGATTCTGATTCTGAATTTCGTTCTTCTTGATTTGAAAATTGTTCAAGTATTTGGGATTTGCTATCATCGTCTTTTCTATCATTTTCCTTGCAGTGTCTAACTGGAATAATTTTACCATTTTCGTACTTTTCTAATTTATCTTGCATCTTGTTAATTATATCTTTATACTCATCTACTTGCATCTTTAGACCATACAATACTGGAGATGAATATGCTAATTCTGTAATATGTTTATTATTTTCTCTTATTTCTCTATTTAATAAAACTATTTCATGTAAATTATTTTTATTTTCAATATTTTGAGTTTCATCAAACCAAAATTGCATCATCTTTGATTGAATTGTTTCCATCTCTTGTATTCTTTTTTTATGTAATTCTAAAAACCCTTCATTTGAATAATATTTCATCCACAAAGATGTATCATCTTCTTTTCTTACTATTTGTTTGTATTTTCTTATTGTTTCTACAGATATTAAATCATTTTCTGGTCTTCCAATTCTTTTTGATATGTATTTAACTAGATCTTTTTCACTTAATCTTATAATTTTAGAATCTAAAATACAATCTTTTATAATGTTAATCTCATCTTTCGTAAACTTCTTTTTTAGTGGCAAATACTATAATATGTATATTTAGAATAATAAAAATACATTTTGTAT
>JBNAIF010000116.1:0-4354 GCA_050043595.1 Nitrososphaeraceae archaeon
ATTCGATCTGGATGCTACAAGAGCAGATGAATCTGCAATTGTTGTTTCACCATTTGGTGCAGGTGTTGATGTGAATGCATATGCATTCTTTGCAAGTGAAAACAAAAATTGTTTCTCAAGAGACAAATATGCTCTTGTTGCTGTAAGCTAATTGCTGTAAATAGATGCTATTTTCTGCAAGTTTTGTTGCACCCTATGTTGCACCTCAAACAAAAAAAGGTTAGCAAACAAACTGCTAACCTTTTGATTTTCAAGTCGGGGCGAGAAGATTCGAACTTCCGACCCCACGCCCCCCAGACGTATCGTTATATTTAATAGTTATTCCGCTAACTACTTCGAGAGTACTTATAAAACACTTATAGATAGGTTGTTGAAACAAAGTACGTGTTTGCTTTTCTAAGTATATTAATGAAAAATAAAGTATATTTGTGCATAAATGTTTAAACCATGTTTAAACCGATTGTTCTTATGATTTCAATTAAGGTAGTTTTATTTACATCTAAAGTTCTTCAAAATGGGAAATCTCCTATTATGATACGACTAACATATAAGCGTAAAAGTCAATACCTGTCAACAGGAAATTCTGCAACTGTAAATGATTGGAATTACAAAAGTTGTAGATTAAAAGTTTCAAGGACAAATGACAATCACCTAAATAGATTGATCAATCGACATCTAGATAAACTAGAATTAAAAATAAAAGAGTTCATATTTAATATTGATGAAAGTTCAAAAATAATTAATCTAGAAGATTTAATTCGGAGATTTAAGAAGCAGGATACACCTACTTCAATAAATATATTCTTGTTTACGAACAAGTTAATTGCTTCACTTAATGCTTCTGGCAAAAAAGGTAACGCCAATGTTTACAAAAACACACTTGGTGTTTTTAAAAATTTCAGAAAATCGAAAGATTTATCTTTTGAAGAATTAGATTATAAGATGCTCAAAAAGTTTGAGGAATATTTACTAGTTAAACAGCTAAAAGTAAATACTATTTCCTTTCACATGCGCACTCTTCGAGCCATATTTAATAGAGCAATAAAAGAAGAGCAGGTTGAAGCTAAATACTATCCATTTACTAGTTATACGATAATAAAGGGAAAGACAATAAAAAGAGCCTTGTTAAAAGAGGATATTAAAAAAATTAAGTCATTGGACTTATCACATAAACCAGAAGTTGAAAAGGCCAGAGATCTCTTTATTTTTTCATTTTTAACGAGAGGAATGTCCTTTAAAGATTTAGCATACCTGAAGGTGAAAGATATCATAAATGGAAGACTTTATTATTCCAGGTCCAAAGTTGAACAGAACTATTCTATTAAGCTAACAGATTCTGCTCTCGAAATTATTAGAAGATACAATGACCTAAACGACCCAGGATCGTTTATCTTTCCAATTATAAAAAATCTTGAAGAAGACCATTTCAACCAATATAAAAATGGAATGCGCTTAACGAATAAGAAATTAAAAATTGTTCAGCAGGTTCTCAATCTTCCAATTCCTCTCACAACTTACGTTGCAAGACATTCATGGGCAACCATCGGAAAAAGAGAAGGTGTTTCTACAGCTGTTATTTCTGAGGGTTTAGGGCATGAAACAGAAAAGACCACTCAAATTTATCTTGACAGTTTTGAAAACTCTGTACTTGATGAAGCGAATGATTTAATTACAGATATTTAATATATATTTAATTAACAATATGCTTTTGTTCGAAATTAAAAAAATCCACTTTATATACTAGATTAAACTATTTTTTTAACGCTTAATACGTTTTTTATGAGAATGTTGGCGAGAAATGACCTTTCTTGATTATTTTCAATTTTCAAATTTGGAGAATGCTAGTGTTGGGAATTTATGGTTTGGTGTAATTGGTTGATATAGTGACACATATAGAGTGTGAGACATGTAAAACACTCGCAAATTTACGAACTATTTTACAAATAAAATAAGATAAAAGTCAGTTGATTAAATTCATAAAAAACACCATATCTATTAGCCTGAAATGACAACCTTTGTTGTAAAATAATTTGCTATGAGTAAGAATTACACAATTACATTGTCAAGCTATCCTTATTCTAGAGTAAATAATAAGGAGTGTGAAAAAGTAGATGATAAAAAATTTTGTTCATCGTGCAAACAATTGCTCCCAGAATATTTCTTTTTGGGAGATAGTTCAATTTGTATCCCATGTAAAGATCGGAAAATAAATCAACTTGAATCTATAATTTCTGATTTAGAACATAAACGTTCGGATGATAATCAATGGGGGAGTCCATTTTTGCCGATTGCAGATCGTCCAATAACAGATTCTTCCATCTTAATATTAGATGTTATTTTGAATGTTTTAATTTGTTCCTTAAAAAAGATTGAATTTCTATTTTTTAAGAAAAGAACCAATTTTCAAAATAAGCATAAGAATTATTCAAAAGCTACTATTCTGTTACTTGAGCTAATCCAAAAAAATCTCATAGAGAACAAATACACAACCAATAAATATATTATACACTTAAAATCATATAATTCAATAGTAGATACTCCTCTTTATCACCTAAGAAGTGAATTACACAATAAAGTGAGTTTTCCTATTAAAAAGACAACAGTTAAACTTCCATCGACGATTAGAATACATACTTGTATTAATGTCCTATACATGAATAACTCGTGGTTAGTTTTACAAAAAAGTTTTAATGGTTTAAAAATAGCTGACCACAACAACATCAGCATAAATATACACAGTCTAAATTGAAGTACTGGTCTTTGTTAAACAACAGTCTGTGAGTATTTTAAGGTAGAAGCACTTATCGGGAATAGTTAAGTGCGTCATTTTTTTATAGCTATTTGAAATCTTATATCTTTATGATAAAATTTGGAAAACATTTTTAATTGACTATGTCTGTACTTAGAAATCCCAAAGAAGAGTTTCAGTATCGTTTTGAAAAATTTGCATTTATATTTACCCGAAAGCATAAAGAAGGAACTGAAATAGCAAATAAAATTGCATTTTATTTGCTTGGAATATGTGGAGTATTGATTTTTAAAGAAGAGAAACCATTTGTAAACTTGTATTTGACCATTACCCTTTGGTCTTCTTTGCTTTATCTTTTTTGGGAGCTAGTTTGTGTATTACATTATTTGATAAGATCTGCACGTTTGTTAGAAGCCTACAAATCTAAAGAACAGCGATTAAATGGTGTATCAGGCTTGATTAACGATTTTACAAAAGAAAGAGATCGAATACAGCTACTAAGTCGGTGGCTGTCGTATATTAAATACTTGTTTATAATAGCTGGGCTAATATCGATTTCTATGTATATTGTCATCTGTGCTTCCTAAGATAGGGCATGAAACAGAAAAGACCACTCAAATTTATCTTGACAGTTTTGAAAACTCTGTACTTGATGAAGCGAATGACTTAATTACAGATATTTAGCACAACAATATTGAGATAATCATTTTTTCTATTAGTGTTGTTTTCGTAAATTATATAGTAAATATAATTCAAACTAATAGTATCATGATTAATCAATTATTAACCCCCATTTATCAGGAATTAACAGTAGCTGAAATCTGGTTAATTCAAGGAGAACAAAAGTGTCGCATAGTATTTAATAAGTATGGATCTTTGTATAGTTACAGAAAATTTCTTTTCGAGTTAGAAACAAGAAGTGTCAATATGTTTCTTGAAAAGAAAGAGGAGCTATCAACTTATATTCCCATATTACAAAATTATCTGGTCGAAATTAAGGCGCTATTTCCCATTGTAGATAATTTTTACTGCCATGCAAATAAAAAAGTACTCAATATCAACAAACAAAGAATTCAATGGGATATGCTAAGTCAGTGTGCCCAAAAGAAAGCATCAAAATATATCTACGAACAATTCAAAATGGTACTTCGTCTTGAAAAACATCTGCTGAAATATATGTCAGACCTTGACTCTGCAGCTTCAATGAATCAATTTATTTGGAAAGGTAGTAAAACTGAGTTTGTAGAACTTGCAAATGCAATATTTGAAGGCAAGCTAATTGGTTCTACTATAAAGATTTCCAAAAATCAATTTATGAATGAGTTGGCATTGACATTCGGACTAAAAAAACTTGGAAATTTCAATATTACATTAAACAAAATTATGCTTCGAGAATCACAAAACATATTTTTAGAAAAACTTATTAATGAAAATCAGCAGTATTTTAATAATAAACTTTGATTACCCAATTTTCTTTAGATATCTACTAGTCACCCTGACATTCAATAGGTAATTACCTAACTCGTTAAAAGTTCCTTTCAATACTTAAAGTAGCCATTAGGGCTGTATAATACCCAAAACCATCAGACCAAGAGGCAATGTATT
>JBNAIF010000117.1:0-3209 GCA_050043595.1 Nitrososphaeraceae archaeon
GGTAGTTTTAAATGATTTGAAGATAAAGTAATCATTAATTCTCAGGAAAAATTATGAAACTTTAAGACAAGCAACATCTGGTGCAGGTGAATTACTCGCAATGTCTGGTCTAAAGAATCCATATTCTGATTCAAAATTAGGAGTTATAAAAGAAGGTGCATATGCCGATATATTAATTGTCAATGGAAATCCATTAGAAGATATAACTTTACTTGGAGCAACTGAACAATTATTTTATGAAGGTGATGCAGAATCAATAGATACAATTAAACTAATCATGAAAGATGGTAAAATTTATAAAAATAAGATTGATGAATAACAAATATAATTTCTTGACTATTTATTTTTAGATGTTTGAAGATTTGAATTCTAATTTACTAAAATAACATTTGGATCTTGCTTTTCGCACATTTACCGGTATTATCACATACCAACAATAGTATAATGTTACTAACCAATTAAAATTAAAAATTATATTAAAATACGCTCCTCTCCAAATTTTGGTAATTTTATATCAAATATAAAAGTCAAAGGAAGTTACTTTTATACAAGTATATTATAAATTGTCTTGGTGAGGAAGAAAATACAATATAAAAGTATTGTAACCATAATAACAACAATTAGTATTATTGCATTGTTTATGAGTAGTAAAAATGTAAATGCACAAACACCATTTGATGAAATACCATTAGCAAATATTGATTCTAATACTGAAGTTTTTGTATTAGGCGCTGATTTTTCTCTTGATTTTGGAGGAGCTACAAAAATCATTAATGATCAACATGCAACATTCAATAATAATATGCAATTAGATAAAGATGATAATAATTTATGGCTTGAGTTGGATTGTGATGCCAATGATGAATGTGATTCAAGTTTATCTCCCGAACAAGTAACTATTTTCATAGTAGATAAAACTGTACAAGATGAACAAGTTATTGAGAATTCCATGCCTATATTGATATTGGGTAGTAACGAATGTTCAGATAGTGAAACTATCGAAGATTGTGCAGAGTTTAGTTTTTCTATTTCTGATGATATATTACTTCAAAAATACAATATGGTAATTGAAATAGATTTTGATGAATCTGAATGGTTCTATATTAATCCTGTTTCGATAACAGGATAAACATCTTATTTTTTAATGGTATTTTTTTGTTATATTATGATATTATTACATTATATTTTATATTTATAAAAATAATAACTTCCTTTATTAGTATATCTAAATCTTTTATAAGATTCAAGTTATGATTATGGAATCTACTTTTCATACCCCTATCAGTGTTACTTCAGACGAATCAAAAATTACTTGAGTTGATCTATTTTTTTAAAAATATTAGATAATATCTCTTACAATAGTGTAGCTAATATAGATTTTTTTGGAGTTTATTAAAATTACAAATGATTACATTTCTATTTATGATTTCTGGATGTAAATAAAATAAATAATAATTTATTTTTTTCTAGTGCATGTATTGTTGACATGCTTTTTACAATTATTACTATGTCTCCAACTTCCATTCATAAAGTATTCGAGATGTTTATCTTTATTGCTATCCACAATAATTCTTTCATCACAATTTTTAGTAGAGGTAGATTTGGCAAAAAATTCTATTTGTCTTTTCATATTCTTCTTACAAATCTTCTTTATAAGAATGTTATCTTGATGTAATTAACCACTGTATCCTTGCATTTTTAATTATTTTGACATTCTTCTGAGAATTTCATTGCTTATTTCCTCAAACTTAATTTGTTCGCCTCGTCTTCCTGGAGTTTTCATACTTTGTTGTTTGACACTTCTTAACTCTTCTTCTAGTTTATCATATGAGATAAAATGTTTATTGGTTCTCAATTCATTTATATATGCTAATCTAAATTCTTTTTCATTCATATTTTCTAAATTGTCCGACATATATTAGATATATTATCACTATGTCATATATAAAGTGTCTATAGAATAGAAATTCAGTTAAAGTAATTCAAGAATGATACTCATGTTTCTATTCTACCTGAACCAAACATACTCATAAAACTGCTGAGAATCGCACCCATAGTAAAAACCTGGCTATAATCATGTAATTGAGGAAGCAAAGAGACACCTAATAAAACTCCAACCACTACTAAAGAACCATATTGGGTCAATTTTTTCAAGAGTATTTTTTCTTTATTGAAAGGTGCTAAAAGCATGCTTAGAATCCAAATACCAAATAACCATATCATTACGGTATTAGAAATAATCGTTGGAGCAAGGAATCCCATGCTGAAATACATCGTAGTAATAATGTAATCAGATTTCATCATATTAACGAAAATGTTATCAAATATTTTGATGCGTATTATGTAATAACCCAGTATTGTACCCATAACTATTATTGCACCAATACTAATTCCAACGTATATTATGTTAATAGAACATTGAAGAAATAGAGCATTAGGATCAATACTTCCACAAAAGACATAACTTGAAATCATAGATATAAGAAGTGCTTTAACAGCAACACTTGCAGTAAATAACAATACCTTGTGTCTGTTTTCTAATACCCATTTATCGTTCAATACATAAAATTCCTAATGATAATAACACTATTATACTATTATGTATTTTTGGTATTAATCAATTATCATTATATATTAGTTATTAAAATTAGAATAAATTAATTAGTATATATTCAATAAAATTATATTTTGAAAATTGATATAATAGTGCATTTTGATTTATTTTTTTTGATATATGATTTTGATAAATACATAACGAAATCATAAATATTATACCGTTATTATTTAAATGGATCTAATTTTTCAAATCTCTATCGATGTTACTCTAGACGAGACAGTAGTTTTATTGTGATCAAATAATTTTAGAGAAGAATAAAAACTTCTAATAATCATAACATAAATAGTATTATAATTATTTTGAACAAAAATTATTCATAGTCAATGCATATAAAATAGTTAAATAAATAGAAAAGATACATAATTTGTTAGACTTAATCATTGTTTATTGAAATACATTATACTTGGATGATAATTTAAGTCCAAACTTTCAAGCCTTTTCAATTTGTTTCAAAATTATTATATAAATAATATTGAATCTGTATTAGCCGTCACCTGGATTAGGCCCAAAATGAAATTCATCTATTAAAATAGTGGTCTTTCCAAATTCATTAGGTAATTTTTCAATCGTATTATTTAGATCATTAAAATTA
>JBNAIF010000118.1:0-18278 GCA_050043595.1 Nitrososphaeraceae archaeon
TTGATTTTTTTTGACACATTGAATCCATATTTGTCATAAAATTTGCGAATTATTTGATGAAGTTTTGGAGAGTAATCTTGTAACATTTCTTCAAATGCGTTGGCAATAAGTAATTGGCGATTTACAATAATTCGAGACCCATTTCTTTGACCAAACCGTATAGGCTTAACAATTCTAGGGTCACCAGAAGCAGCAACAGTACAAAGATAATGGCCTCTGTGGTCTAATATTGGTGGATGCATTTGTTGGGATAGTTTCCAAGTTGTGGTATCTGTAAAAATCTTAACAACGGAATTTACATCTTGCCCAAACAGAATTAAGATAATTGTGACAATCAAAAATACAGGAAATAGAAATATTAATATCCAAATTGGGTTTCGACTCTTGAAAGCCAAAAAAACATTTAAATAATTTAGGTATTTATTTCTGTAAGTTCTTTCATAGGTTGCTATAGTTTCCTGTCGTACAACCTGAATTATTAACCATAGACCAATTATCATACTAAATAGAGGAGCAAACATAAATAGCACCTGTTCTACCCTATGACTGTTATATGTTAATCCAGTAGTATCATGTTCTGATATTTGGAACAAAATTGCAATGTTAAATATTATTCCTATAAGAATAAAAACCATTGATAACACCAATGCTAGAGGTGGAACATTATTTCTCTTTACCCAAACTATTAGCATAGAAATATTAAATGCAAAAAAATAAACTAACAGAGTTAAGGTATGTTCTACTGAAAATGGACTATAACACTCATTATCGACTGGATTAATGGCTTTATAGTATGGATTACTATGAGTTAACATTCCAAGCGCAAATAACAATAAAGAAAAAATATAAATAGTCGCAATTGTTAATTCTATAGTGTTAGCTGTCTTTTTTAACTGTTTTAATCCTTTGAATATTACATATAAGAAACACAATAAAGATACTATTGCAATAAAAATTATTACCATGAAAATATTAAGTTTTGAA
Source organism: Nitrososphaeraceae archaeon (assembly GCA_050043595.1). GTDB lineage: Archaea > Thermoproteota > Nitrososphaeria > Nitrososphaerales > Nitrososphaeraceae > TH1177. The sequence goes on from JBNAIF010000118.1 coordinate 985, forward strand.
ATGTTTTATATAGTACTTGTTGGCATTAATTGTTGCTGGGCATGACGCCCAACGGTAAATTGTATGAGTAGTGCCGAATTTCGAAGCTCCTTCCTGTCTTGTTGAAATGAACTTTGATACGAGAACCAAAGCTCAAATTACCCACTTCACTCGGCATTACTTATACAAAATGTTGGGCGTTCGGCTTTATTCCTTTTCTTGTAATTTGTATTTTTCAATAGCTGTTTTGTACATCGCTTCAACGCTATCTTGAAATCTTGTTTTATTACTTAGGAAATCTTTAAATTTACCATGAATATTTTTATAAATTATATTGTGTGCTGGATTCCGAAGTTTTGAATCTTCATATTCATCCATCTCAAAATCATCTGTCGATGCAGATTTTAGCAGCAATAACAAATGTTCTTTATTAATTTGGTCTAGTTCAATCCAATTTTCAACCGAAGTATCTAGTCGATATAAACCTTTATTATTTTCAATCTTTAAGTATTTCATATGCTTGGTTTTTTCGTTCTGTATATGCGTCTATTCCTGCTTCTAAGCAATTTAATGTTGCACCATAGTTCTTAATTTTACTTCCATCAAAAGAAGTTAATTCTTTGTCAGAAGGATAACCTGTGAAAATGCGATAAACAACATCATTATTCTCTATTGATTTTTGAGTAATAGCAACATAGTTTGGTTTTATTGATGCACCCACTGTATTGTTATGAGTTACAACAACTACGGGCATTAGCTGAGAAATATCCTTAATCAAAGTGTTTATTTCTTTTTTCAGGAATAGATTATCAAATGAAGACTCTGGCTCATCAATTAAAAGCAAATCATATTTTGTTGCATCTTTTATTTCGTGTATAAGATTAAACTCAGAGCGTTCTCCTCCTGAAACATTAAAACCGTCTTGGTTTAATGTTCTAGATTCAATTTTTATAAAAAACTTATACAAACTAGCTTCTTCGACTCCCGTTTCTTTAAGCTTTAAAAGAAATTCATATGGCTCGCGGTATTTATTAAATGCAGGACTATAGGCTTTTTTATCGCGTGCAATTTTCTGTAAATCAGAAGCACAACTTATTTCTTTGGTAGATGTAACAATTGAGAATTTACCAAATTCCTCTTTGTTTATTTGTCTCTCGCTTTTTAAGGTATTTATTACATCAGAAAACTTAGAAACTTTTACTTCATCAAAAGCAATTTTATTAAAGTCAATTTCACTAATAACAGAATTTGTTGTTTTAATCCCTAGCTCTCTTTTTATGTCGTTAATCATGGAATTAAGCCATTTCTTTTCTTCATTCTTTCTTTTTGAATCAATAGCTTTTTCTATTAACTCAGCCAATAGTCGTTGTAAATTATCTGTTGTAATATATTTAGTTATAATATCTTGATACTCCTGATTATCAATCAACGTCATTACTGACTCTATAACTGAATCTAAATTTTTAAGGTCATCTATTTGAAATGTGTCTTCACTAAATAAAGTACATTTTGAGAATAAATCTTTTTTCTCATTTTCTGTTGCAAATTTTTTCAATGAGTTGACATAGTTTTCTAAATCTAGATGGTTTTGTTTTATGTCAACTTGATTAACATCTTCAATAACCGATTTCAATTCGTTCAAGTAATTATTGTGGATCATACTTAAACGAGAATTGTTTTTTTTGTTAAAGGTCTCTTCATCATTTTGCAATAATGAAAATTGCTTAATATACTTTGCATTACCTGAAGCTGACGAAATTTTATTTAAGGTTACAGTTTTTCCTGAAGAGCGCTCTCCTAAAATAATATTAAGTCCTGTTGACAACTCCAATCCATCATCTGTTGCTTGAAAAAATTCATTTCCACTGGCATTAGTTAGTGAAATTTTGGAGTTATCTATTAAACATGATTTAATCCCTGCCAATGAAATTTCGTTTAAATCAACAAAAGTTTGTCTTGTTGGGAAATCTTTTAGAACATCACTAATTCGTATATCGCTAAACAAAACAGGTCTTAAGCCGCTTTGTTTTTTCAACATTCGTTTGAATTTTGAAACACTAGCAACTTCACCAGAAGTAATATGGGGATGTAAAGCACTTATTGTTGATTGTTTAATTTTTGGGTCCTTATCATAGTGCGGTATAATAATATATTTATTTAACTCAGGAAATATTGTTTTAAATTCTTCAATAGAGAGTGAGTCTGTACTCAATTGAATCTTCATTGTAACTTGTTTGCACTTTTCATCAAAGTTAGAAACCTCAAATTCGTCATTATCTGCAATTAATAATAGATGCCCACCATCTAAATTTATTTCAATTCCTGGAAAAACAGTAATCGACAAAGATTCCTTTATTAAATTAAACTGATTTTGGTCAAACAAATTATGATTTGTTATTGCAATTGCATCTATATTCAACCTATCAACATATTCCTTAACCTTTGAAAGTTCAAAGTTAAAATCAGAGTCACTAATTGTTGGAATAGTATGTATATGAAAGTCTATCTTTTTCATTGTCTTAATTTATGTAGTGACGTTCTCTTAGCTGACGCCCAACGGTGAGTGTATGATTTCGTAAGGGATTGCGGGCTTCGTCTATATCCTCTATTACCGAAATTGAAGCGGGAGACAATGCTTTGCATACTACTGAAACCCTTATGAATTATACACATTGTTGTGCTTTCGTGCTTTATTAATTTCATTATTAATCCTTGTAGTTTGCGTAAAATTCGAAATTAAAATCTTTTAACCTGCCAATCAGTTTATCAGCTTTCCGAAACTTCACATCAAAACTCTCGGTATAGTGTCCTTGTGGGTAACCCCAATTTTCTTTCAGGTCAAATACGCCATAAATTCTATTTGAATCAATATAAGTTAAATATACTATACTATCGTAGCAACCAGTTGTAAATGGTTCTAAATCTTTCACATGGTCTAAAGTCCCTGTCATAAAGTGCTTTCTTGCAATAACCGTATCTCGATGGTCAACAATATCAAACAATAGAGCAGTTGTATAGTCAAATTCGTCTTGTTGGTAAAGTCTAAAAAACACATTATCTAAACCATCAACGGGTATTTTACCAATAAGTCTTTCGCCCTTTCTACAGAATAAAAAGCATGCTAAACCTACCACCAAAATCAATATTTGTCTGAATTTTCGCCTTATTTGCATTGTTACCATTCAATTTTATTAGTGAATTCTGTTTTCTGGTATTTTATAAAATCTCTAATCTTAACAAATTCTAAGGAGTCAATATCAAATTCCCAAATTGCAGATTTTTCGCTCCATGGGTCAGTTAAAATCTCAATTATGTTCGTAGATTTCAATCGAACATCATGAATCCATTTTAATCCATCATCCTCTATTCGTTCTACTTGTTTATTTTATTCTTTTCCGCTCTCCAAATAGTTAAGTGTTCACCTGCTATAATTGCCCAATTATTATTTTTACTAATCAATCCGCATTTAGGATCTCCGTAAAACTTATCATATAGAAGTTCTTTTCCACTCGTTTTCTCAATCAAGTAGGCATTTTCAAACTCATGTTCAATTATCAATTTATCTGTTTCAAATAATACATTCATAATTTACACTGCGTTTTCTTAGCATGAAGCACAACGACTCGAATATGGGGTGTTTGGCATTTTAAAACACTGACTTATCAAGCCGCTATATTTTTTATTGTTTGTATTCATTTTCAATTTACTACTTACCGCCAAATACCCTATATTTATTGTTAGGCTTTGTTTTTCTTCCATTAATTTACTCAAAATAGTCAGAAAAGTAATCTTCATTTTCAAAAAAGTCTTTAGGTGTTATTCCCGATAATGATTTAAAATCACTAATCATATGTGATTGGTCAAAATAACCACAATTGTGAGCAGTTTCTGTTAAACTTAATTCTGTGTTTTTCGATTTCTCATAAATTGCATTCTGGAATCGAACAATATTTAAAAACTGTTTCGGAGAAGTCCCGATAAAGTCAGAGAATGTGCGTTCAAATTGTTTTCTACTCAAAAAGGTATTTGATGCTAATTCTTCTATTTCAATTATGCCTTTAGCTTGGTTTATATGATTTATAACATTTCTAATTCTATCAAATTTATACTTTTTTTCATTCTTCCGAATTTGAGTAATCAGAAATTTCTCTGCAATCACAATTCTTTGTTCAAAAGTCTCTGCGAGTGATAAATCATCTTCAAGTTGGTTTACTTTATCCTTAATTATCAACCTGAGAGGAATACTATAATTAAATATTTCTTTAATTGGTAAGTCAAGAAACATTGATAACCCATGAGGAAGAAAATAGATTGCAAAAAGTGAAAGGTTTCCTGTGATTTTTATATCATAATAGTTTTTCAACTGACCAGTAAGGATGATGTTATCATTTATTGTTTTTCGTGGGTCTGTGGTTTCTGGCTTGTTGCCAAAATAAAATATCATTTCAAATAATCCACTTGGAACAATTCTTTGGATGTGTTCTTTCTCTATAGGCATACAACTCTCTAAACTCCAATATTGTTTTATGTATTGAGATAAAAATCCAGATGGTTTGGCGATATTATAATCCATATTCTTTTTGCATAAATAAAAGGGACTCTAAAATATATCAGAGTCCCTGTTTTTAATTTTAGTCTTCGTATAGTCCAACTTTGTTTCCTTCTGTATCTATTATTAAAGCGAAATACCCTCTTCCTTCTGCTTCAATTTTCGTTTTAGGTTGAACTATTTCACCACCATTTTCTACTACAATATCCAAAATAGCATTTAAACCCTTTTCTGCATCAAAACTTACTAAAACACCATTCGGTGCAGGATTAAAATCTGGAGCTTGAGAGATTGCCCCCTCTCCATTGGGGAAACACGCCATTTTTTCTTTTCCAAAATCCATCACTTGAATTTCAAGATTAAGCACTTTGCTATAAAATTCAGCAGCTCTTTCAATGTCCGTTGCGGGTATTTCTACCCAAGAAATTAATTTTCTCATCGTTTTAAAATTTAGTTTGTAAAAATTTAACGATACAAAAGTATATTTGAGCCATATCTAGAAATTGTAATTTTGCGACATTATCCAAATAAAGCCTAACGGCTCGAATATGGGGCGTTTGGCAATTCAAAGCACCAACCTATCAAACCGCTATATATTTTATTAATTGTATTCATTTCAAATTTATCACTATCCGCCAAATGACCTATATTTATTGTTGTGTTTTTGTGCTTTATTCTCCGTAGTCTGTCCGTGTGTTGGGGCAGCCATACTCTTTGACAAGTTTTGGTCTGTGTGCTGGCTATTTTGAGCGACTTGGCAATGTGTATGGATGCGAAGGGCAGGCACTATTCTATCATTTTTATGAATTTATCTGTTCCTATATCAATAAGTGAATAATTAACATTTTTCGTACATTCATCAAATGTTGAATCTGATTGATGAAAAGAAGAGAAAACAATAGACTGTACTCCATTATATTCACCTAATTTCTCTAAAAATAATCTCAAATCATTATTACCTGCTTCTTGATTGCCAGGTTCGTCTAAAATCAATAAATCAGGATGATTTGCCTTAAACATAGATGAAACATCCCTCAATGCAAGAGTATAACTCCAAATTGTCCTGATAAAATCACTTGCAGAAGAATCGAATTTTAAGGAATACTTATCAACTACTGGTAATAGTGTATCCTTTGATATTTTAATGCTATTTATAGGTTTACTTCTATAATTAAAAGATTTTAAATTCTTCTTAAATTGATTTTCAAGAATTGCTAACTTTTTAAAATCTAGGGGAGAAAAAACATCTGGCAATCCTTTTTCTGCAGAAAGAATCTGCACCCATTCTTTCGAAAGGTTAAAGAATTCTTCTTGAAACAACACAACCTCATCAAACTTTTTCATATACAATTCAAGTCGGTTTTTTACTTTTAACCTTTTTTCAATTAATTCAATTGAAGGCAATCTATCATCACTAGTAAGTTGTGTTTTTAATGTTCGAATCTCACTTCTTATATCTGCACTTTTTTTGTTTAATATTTCAACCTTATTATCAAATTCAGATGCATCATTAGAATGATTTTCTATATAAACTTTTATAAGATTTATTTGGGCCTTTAAATACTCAATATTTTCCTCAATTTGCATTGGTACTATTTCAATGTCTTTAGGTAATAAAGAGTCATTCAGACCTTGACTACAAAATGGGCAATTATCATGAGCTATTTCAAAACCAGTTTCTGCTCCTTTGTTTTTTACCTTTAAGTGATATTCATTTTGCTTTTTATCATTCTCTAATTCTCTTAGTTTTTCTTTAAATGATGCTAATTTGCTTATTGCAATATTTTTATTATTTGTAAGCTTCGACACTTGTACTGAAATAGAGCTAAGAGTATTATTTAAGATATTTATTCGCTCTTCACTTTCAGCTGAAATCTCACCAATAGTTGGAATGGAAATTTGTTCTAACTTTGAAAACTCTTCTTGGAGCTCAGAAATATAGTTCTCTAGTAAAATTGTTTCTTCTTCACGTGGAAATACTAAATAAATATTACCACTATTATCAATTACCGTTGGGTTATCATCAACTCCTCTAATTTCACAAGCTATTTGATTTGATAAAGATTTGAATTTTAAAAAAAGTTGTTTCCATTCATTAGTTAACTCTTGTTTATCAAACCTTATTTTAGCCTTTCTTTCTTGAATCTCTCGTGAATCAAGGTTAAGTACATATTCGATTGCCCTCGTTTCTTTATCAGAGAGTGCATAATAAGGAATTGTTGCTAAAAAGTCAGTCCAACCAGCCTTTTGTTCTATAACAAAAGAAGGAAAAATATTCTGCAAGTATAATTTTCTATATCTACTATCCTTATATTGAACCACAGGTAATTTCCATCCTATTAATTGCTCTAGGAAAGAGTGAAAACCAAAAGTATTTTCATCTTCAGCAGCACCCTTATCATGAACAAACATAGGTGAATAATCATATTGCTTCTCTTCAGTTAAAAGCTTGCCATGAAATACTTCAACTAGACCAGAATTTTTGGTCTCACTAGCGATATACCTTTTTATAGTAACTGCACTATTACCTTCAATCTCTAATAAAACATTTGATTCAATCACGTGAGCTTCAACTTCATTGCTAGAGTTTAGAATTTCACTTTTCAAAACAGATTGCATGGTTTTATCATTCTTCCCACCAATAAGCTCTTCTAAACCTAAACAATACAATACTGATTGAAAAATTGTACTCTTTCCAGTAGAATTAAATCCCTTGATAATGTTAAGCCCATTTTCAAACTTCAATAATGGCGTTCCATATAGGCCTAAATTTGTTGTTATATTAATCTTTAATGCATTTATTTTAAGCATGCTTCCAAACGTTTACTAATTCTTTAATTATTTTTTCAGGAACCTTTTTACCTATAAACTTGAGATATTGCTTTTCCTCAATAAACAATTCTTCATCTTTATCTAACTCATCAGCAAATTGAATCCCTTTGTCTTTCAATGAGTAAATACCATTACTAAAACCTATTAATCCTTCAGCATATGCTAAGTTCAAGGCTCGATTTAGAGTTGATTCAATGCCAAAGAATCTTAATCTTGTTCTATGGTTTGAAACAACAAAAGACTTCAGCTCTTCCATGTTTTTACTTGACTTTAGCGCCCATGAAAACATGTGTAATTTCAACAAACTTGCTTTACCGCCATAACCATTGTAGTTCAAAATCATAAGAATTTGAGCCACTCTATACATTGGGCGATAACTTGGGTATAATGGAGTTGGTCTATCCGTAAATGTATAATACTTATCACTCATAATTAACTAAAATCCAATGAACATTTTAAAATCCAATCTGCCACTAAGCTTTCCGTTAATTCTAACTTATTTGATTCTGACAGAAAATAAGGGAATTCCTTATCTAGCGTAGACTTAACTTCTATTTTAATTTCCTTTAGTTTTTGTAAATTATCTTGTACAGGTACTAAACTTTCCTTTTTTATCTTTCTTTCCAAAGACTTGACAACTCGAATGAATTTTTCATACTGCCTATCATAAGCATCAGACCAATGCTTCATAATTGTTTCACCTATAATGCTAGACTCGATATTTGAATCTGTCATTTGAATAACACTTTGACTATAGTCTTCACCATTTTCAGGGAACAACTTTTTATTTTTCCTTAGTGCATTAGCAACAAATTCATTATCATCATACTTTTCTTTATAAGCTATAATTTCTTCGTCCGTAGGCTCAATAACATCAAAATCTACACCATTAGGTGAATCTGGTTTAACAAAATTATTCGCATTTAGAACCAAAGGTATTTCAGGTAAAAAGTATTCGTAATCTTTTAGACCAATTTCAAAGGAATCCTCTATAAAATCTAAATTCCAACTCTTAACAAGATTCTCTTTTTCGTTACAGTGTAAAATAAGTTCTTTCGACTTTATTAAAGGCGTTGTGAAATTCCACTTCTTGATTTTAACACCATTTAAAATAGTTCTAAGTTTATCGCTGTAAGTTTTAAGTTTTTGAACATCAGTTGTTACTTTATTTCTTTGATGTTCATAAAGTTCTTTATCTGTATATTCTTTTTCAGGACAATAACATTGAAACACTTCACCAGTCGAGTCGTAACCATCTAATCCGTAATCTCCACCACTATCTGCAGGTACAGACTTAAAATTAGAATGTTGAAACTTTATCTTCAAACAACTTTGACAAAATTCTTCCCATTCATCGCCATCTGAAAATGTTAGTCCTATTTGAGAAATATTAATCATTGTCTATATCTATTTTACGTTTTAATCGTGCGTCGGCTAAAATTTGGCTCTTTTGCAAGCTGAAGCGTCAGCATGTGGGTTTGGGCTTGCAAATGTGCCAAATGTGCGTTGGCTTTAGTTGCACGGTCTCTCTTTGCATGAAACACAACGGCCGGGTGCATGGTGCGTATCCCGAAGGGTATGCACTATGGCACATTGTTAGCAACAGGGCATGTTTCAAATTTGCAAACAGCCTATTTGTTGCAGTTAATTTATTTTGTTTTTGGGTGTAGGCAAACCTCAAACCGCTCTGAAAGGCGGTTGCTTGGGATGGCTTTGCAAGCTTTTTGCCAAGTAGGGGTGGTGCGTGGCACGTGCGACTTGGCAATATGCTTGCAAAATGCGATGGAATTTCAGTTTCTACTGAGGATGCTATCATTAGTTTTTGATTGTTTTGCCCAAAGCTTCCAATAATTGAGGATGATCTTCTAAACCGATCTTTGCAACTGCGTAGAATTCACTCATCCAATCATCCATTCTTGCAAATGCTGCATCTTTAGCTTTGGTTGCATCTTGCGATTCTCCTTTTTCTTTAAGATACTCGGCTCTTGCATTTTCTAATTCTACAATTAAAGCTTTTGCAGCAGTAAGATCGTCTACAGTTATCTTCAAACGTGCTAATTTAGTTTGAATAACTGTGTCTGTTGTTGCAACGCTATAAAATTTCTTTGCAGCCTCTAACCACTTAATGTAAGTTCGTGGCATTGTGCCTGAAACAGCTAATTTATCAGCTGTAAGTTCATCTTTACGAAAGATTACTTTAGCTTTTTTTCGATGCATAGAGAAGGTGTTCTCTAACTGTTCTTTTTTACCTGAAAAATCAGCATAAGCTGCCGAAGTTTCATCGTCTTCAGTTTTGTTAAAGTCATAGGCTGAACGAGTCTTAATTAATAGTGATTTGCCTTCTGCAATAACGGTAGAATCAAAACCTAAGTCAGTCATCATCATTGCAATCTCTGACTGGTTCTCGGCATTTTCTAAAGCAATTCGATATTGTTCTAGAGTTTCTACCTCTGAATGTTTTGGTTTAGTTGCCATGATTGAAAATTTAAATATTAAAAAATTACTTACAATTTGATTCCTTCCTTTTACATTTCAGTTCCTTCCATCTACATTTGCTCTCCTTCTTCTTACATCTTCTTAGTTTCTTCTTACATTATAATTCCTTCACCTTACATAAGCATTCCTTCAATGCACATTTCGGTTTCTTCATGATAAATCTCCTTTCCTTCAACCTAAATACGTGTTCCTTCTCAGTTATGCTGATACTAGTTGAAAATATTTTAAAAATAATAAATTTATATTAAACAATAAACAACCTCATCTTAAAAAAAAATCAGACAATTACTTTAAAAATTTTTACGCAAGTATCTATACGTCCTATTCTCACTTCATCTCCTTGACTTTAATCTAGCAAGTCAAAGACTAAAGATGAATTTACTTTAATAAATTGAATACCTTTCTGAATTTCAGAACCCTGTATATCTTTTACTATTTTAATGGTAAATTCTATATTATTATTCAAGTATATTACCTTAATAAGGTTGTTTATTTTTATTTACTGGAGATTATTATTGCCATCCAATGAAACTCCATTATCAGTTTTCCCAACCTATTTAGGCTCATATAATGCCTTTAATTGCTCATCTCTTGATAACTTTTTAAAATCTTCTATTGAAAGCAAATCAATATCATTTGTTTTAGAACAATTATCAATCATTGGTTTTCGAGAATACTCTTGAATTGCATTCCATTCGCTAGCATAATATGAATTATTAACAGGCTTACCTGTTGCCGAAAAACTTTGAAATATTAACCTTTTTAAATCCCGCTTTGCTCTTATCGATATTAGCTGGTATTTTATTTCGCTAAAGTTTTTATAAACTACTTTATATCCTTTTAAATGTAACTGCTCGCGACATGAGATATTTTCGGTAAGATGTGCTTTAAATTTTTGCACTCCATTTTCTTTAATATAAATCCCTATAATCTCATCTTTTTCAATAATTAACAATTTACTTAAAGAATCCTCTAGATTAACACCATTCATATACTCTTTATCTATTCTTTTGGATAATAATGTAGTTATATAAACTTTATTAATATGACCAGACTTATAACATTGTAATAAATATCCATTTGCATGAGAAGATTTTATAGGAAGAGTATAATCTGCATCATTTTTTTCTTTTTCTGATAAAATATAATTTCCAGATTTATATAAATTGAAATACCTAAGAATCTTATCCGAATTACATTCTTCTATTGTAAAAGTTGTATCAGACTCTTTACCATTTAGAGAGTCATCAGAAAAGTCTTGATTGCATCGAACCTTGTTCTTTAAACCATTTTCTTTTCTATAGGAAGTATCATTATCGATTTCAACATCCAAATTATTCTCCTGATTATTATTTAAGTTTATATCTTCACGTTCTTTTATAACTTTTGATTGAACAATGTTTGACTCACAGTTAGATTGAGTTTCTGCTAAAATACATTTATCATTTTCTTCAACGATAACATTAATTGTATGCTTTTTGAATATCTCCCAAAGTGGTTCAAGAGCTTTCTCCTTGTTCGAGTAGTATTCGCCGCCTCTAACTCTGAAAAACTGCCAACCGCAACGTTCTAAAACTTTTTGTCGGAGCATATCATCTTGAAATCTATCAGCTCCATGCCATCTATCGCCATCACATTCTATAGCTATTTTAGTCCCATCAGGAAAAAAAGCTACCAAATCAATACGATATTTCCCTTTGGCAACTTCATATTGAGGTTTAACACTATATCCTTTATTCACGATATCGTTAAAGACATCAACTTCAAACCAACTATCAAAAGGTGCTGGCTGACTTCCTAAAGTTCTTTCTATAGGCTTTGAAATTGGAGGCGTAGAAGGGTTATAGTTAAGAAAATGATCTAATAATTTAAATCTCAAATCATTTGAATTACTTAAATCTTCGGGTAAAATTGAATGAAAAAGCCAAATTTGTTCAATAGCTCTACTAACAGCAACGTTAAACCTTCTTTCATCCTCCGGACGGGTTAATGCACTTCTATTATGGTTGGTAGCAGTAACAAGACTTAAAAAGATTATATCTCGCTCATCCCCTTGAAAACTTGCCGAATTACCACAGATTATTTTTCTGCTCTTAAATTCTTTTTCTCCAATCTGCTTAATAAGTAGTGTTTCTACTAATGCACTTTGAGCATTCCCTTGCAAACAAATTACTCCAATACTCTTTCCTTTATATCGTTCATTATTTATGATTTCGTAGATTTTATCAGAAATTGCTTGGGCTTCTTGAACATTTCTAATATTAGAACTCTGACCTTCAACAAATCCATTTTGACAATAATAATGCATCAGAGGTTCTAATCTGTTTTCAGAATATTGCTTCAATGGAAACAGACCTTTGCCATCAGAAGCATAAAATAATTTGTTTGAAAACTCAATGATTTCAGGCATACATCGAAAATGTTCCCTCAGAACAATTCTTCCTTCGCAAAACCTTGTAGCATGATCAAAAAAACTATATTCAGTGCCGTAAAAATTTTTGAATGGTATGCCACCTAAATGTCTATTGATATATGGCGTCATTGCATTTCCATCAACACCTATATATTCAGGAGAAGTTTGTTTGTCATCACCTACAATAATTATATTTTTGGAAATATATAAAAGGAATATTGCATCGGGACCAAGCTGACTTGCCTCGTCAACAATAACATAATCATAAATTTCTTTTTCTGGCTGTATAGTTTCAGTTACTTTATACAAAGGCATAATCCAACAAGGAACAGATGTCTTGCAATATTCCATCTGCTTCTGCGCAATTTTTCTAAATTTTAATGCACTTTTCCCTCTACCAGTTTTTCCGATTTTTTTGACTGCCTGAACCCAAGCTTCTAAGTGTTGACGAAGATTCCTGTTTGCATTCAAATTTTCAAGGACATAAACCCAAGACTTTTTTGAAGAAAGTTTTGCAATCAATCTTTCTTCAATCGAATCATAACTTTTGAGCTTTTCTTTAAGCTCAAATTCAGTATCCTTACTTAATAATCGAGTTACTTCATTGGTCGCATGTTTGAACAATATTGCTTGTTTCAGCTCGGGTATTTGTGTTTCTGAAAATCCACTTTCCGAGATTGCTTCAATTATAGAGGGCAAACAAATATTTAATTCATTTTTTAAATCTCGGTATAGTCTATAATCTTCAAAATCTTTTTGTAAATTTTCTAGCTGGGCAATGAGGAACTTATATTTAGAAAAGTCAAGTTCAGATAGAGCATCTATTATTTCCTTCCCAATAGGGTGTATGTGGGGCTGTATTAAATTATTCGAAAGATCACTTCTTTGCTGTAAGTATTTATCTAGCTTTTGTAAATCTATTGTATTTGCAATATCATTCAAATATGAAATAACTGTTCCGGAATTAAAATCCGAAATAGAAACGTTTGAATTAAGTTTTAATTGCTGAATTTTATCAAAGGAAGAATCTATATCATTTATTAATTGTTGAACTTGTGAAACTAATGTTTCGAATTGATTAAATTTTTGTTCATACTTACTTTGATCCTCATTGATTTGCCAAATTTCTTCTAATTCAATGAAATTTTGTTTAATTCTTATGTCTTCAAGTACATTTTCAAATTCTTGCTCAGTATCACAAGGACTTCCATTAACAAGTACACTTTCAACAAAATATAGCTTTTCTTTAATTTCTTTTGAAAAGAATGCCTTCTTTATTTTAAAACCTACACCCGATAGAGTATTACCTGCTTTTAAATGCTCCAGAAGAACTTTTGCGTCATTCTTTAATGAAATCAATGATTTGTTTTTGGGAAATTCAATCTCCAAATTTCTATCCTTATAGCGTAAATTAGTTTTTTTAAATTCGCTTAGCACCACTATTGATTTTTCAATCTTCTCAAACCAAGGGTGTTTATTACTTCTTAAAGAATCAGATATTATCTCCTCTTTCTGGGGCAGATATATTTTCTCAATTTTCTTAAATGTAGCGAGCAATACATTGAGTATTTCTATTACTTTAGGAAAGTCATTTGCAATAATTATGTTACAATTATCTTTTGAAAGATTGTTTTCCACAACTCTATTTTGTACGTCAACAAAATCCTTAAAAGCCTCTTCCTCAAAAAAATCTTGAACTTTAGGCAGTTGGGTGTCAAAGATTGAAATATCAACATTTAAGTAATATTTATATTTAGGAATGTATGACCTTAATTTTTCAAGAATTTCGACGTTATCATACTTGTCATAATCGTCCTTGTACCAATCAAAATTTGATTTATCTGAATCAATTGATGCTCCTATTTCAGTTAGTGTACCATTATATTTAGGATTGATACTAATGTTTCGAGTTGATTTCTCCTTGATTTTAAGCAACTGATTGGTATCAAACGCTCTATTCTTTTTTAACTTTGTTAGTTCATTTTCTAAATCTTTAATCTCTTTTTTTAGGTTACTAATGTCCGTATTCGATAATTCGTCATTAATTGTGTTTACACTTGCTTCTAAATCTTTAATAGATGTAGAATCTCCACTAAGCAAATTCACTGTCAAGCTTTTGAATTCATCAGGAAGTTTATCTTTCAGTACTTCAAGAGCTCTTGGTTTTTGAGCTGTGACTAAAACTTTCTTACCATTAGCTAATAAATGACAAATTAAATTTGAAATCGTATGAGATTTCCCTGTACCAGGAGGACCTTGTACTAAAACTTTATTGTTACGTCTGGATTTTTCAATTATAGAAATCTGTTCGTCATTAAATTTGTTTGGAAAATATATTGTGTCGTTTAAGTTTAATTCTCTTTTTTCAATTTCTGTAAATGTTTTGTTTGTATCACTCCCACTTGCCTCTAAAACTATATCATCCAAAGTCGGAATATAAGGTTCTGTTGTATCTTTAATGTCTTCAATAATCTTTTCGTACATAGAAGTGTAACTACGAGTGTCTCGTTTTCTAAGTATTAAAGATGGTGCATAAAAAATTGTCTCTTTAGTTGCAACGTCTTTACTTTTAGAAATCTCCTCTACATATTTACCATCTCCTGGTTTAATCCTTTCGGATAAAAGCTGTAAAACTTCATGAATATCTTTATCAAAAGGATTAACAAGTTCTTTTTCTTTTATTAATTCTTTTGCTCGTTTTTCAGCTTCGATAATATCATTTGAATCAAACTGATCAAATAAATCAATTATTGCATCTGTTTCAATTACCAATCCATTTTCAATACCTTGGCTAACAATGATACTTGAATCACGTTTTGAAAATTCAAATTGAATTTCTGTCTTTGCAGAAATGATATGTCTGCAAATTAAAGGTGTTTCATCACCTTCTTTAAAATGCATTAATCCTACACCAATTACCAATTCATACTCTTCGCCAAATTGCTGAGATTTGTTATAAATAGAAAACAAACGTTTGTATACAGAATTTACTTGATCATACTTTCTATATTTCTCAACGTAGATTTCATTTTCTCTCCAATAATTGTCAGAGTCATTAAACCATTTAGTTTCGCAGTATTCTTCAAATTCAGCTTTAATTTCAGGATATTCTTCGATTCTTAGAATTTGTTCTTCAATTTCAATCTCTTGAAGTAAATCAGGCAACTCATCTTTATTAAGTAAACTTTCTGGAATAATCCATTTTTCAAGTGTTATTGGCGGCTTGGGGAATATTGGTTTTACAGGTTCCTTTGGTTTAGATACTTTTAACCAATGTTCACCTTCATTTGTATAGTTGTCATGAATTACACAATCAATTTTTTCATTTACTGGAATGTTTGAAAACCAAATAATATCCAAATAATTTTTGGAACTTATAATATCTCTAACAGGCTTGCTTCTGAGTTTTGAAAACTCATATAGATAATTAAAAATTTGTAGATACTTTTCTTTATTTGATAAGAGCATTATATGCAGATGTTTATTGTGGGATGTTATTTTTGCAAGAGTTGGTTTAAATTTAAAACAATATTCATGAAGATTTGTCAACCAACAAAAATCGTATAAATATACAATAATCCTTTGACATATGTTAAGATGAGAAGCTCTTTTGCAAAGTTGGATTGTGCGTCAGCTTGTGCGCTTTGCAAATGTGCTGTTTGTGCGGTGGGCGTTTATCTTTGTAGGTGGGGAAACAAAATAAATTGTTAGTGATGTTAATTTATAGACGCCTTGTTGCTAACGAGTGGCAATATGAGCAGGTGCGGGATTTAATTTTGTAAACCTATCAAGTTGCTACACCGTTTATTTATTTTGCTTTCGCTTAAATTCCTACTTCACCCCGCATTGCTTATGATTGCGTGTTAGGTGTAGGCTCACTGACATTCTAAAAGATGTTTCAAAAAGTTATTTGAATTCTTAAAATTGTCATCCTGAGTATTTATTTTCAAGATATTTTTTTCACCATGAAATAAGTTATTTCTAAACCTATAGACTATAATTAAACAAGTTTTCAATATGTCTAAAAATAACGGAGTTTCATTTTGAAAAGTATTCACAACAAAGTCGCTTAATTCTTGTCTTTGAATTCTTAAATATTGAAATCTTTCTGTCACAGTTCCATTTTCAAAATACCTATCTTTAAAATAAGTCATAGTATCATTTACAAGTTCTCTATTGAAACGATGTTCATTATTTTGAGCAAATTCAAAAAGACTCCCAATATTTGCCTGTCTATTGCAAGCAATTTTCTCGAATAGACTCCAAAACAGTAAGAAATCAGATACTGAGCTTAAATCACCTTCAGTAAGATTAGACCGAAATCTTTCATTTATCCATTGTACATTTTCGTTTGACATAGCTCATTTATTATCTTCCCAAAATTGGGTTTATTTTTCCTCTAAAATAATTCTCAAATTCAGAAACAATTAAGTCATAATTCTTAACATCAACCTTGATTGTACTAACTCTAAATCGTCTTCCATAAAGATTTTTGCGTTCATGTAACTTCAATGCAAAAGTTGGTCTTGTCAGATCCAAGTCTAAATGTTCCTTAATTCTTCTCTTTATTAACTTATGTTTTCCGATGTAAATAGGCAGCCACTCAGGCAAAACATTATGAGCTTTCAGTCTCTTTTTGGTAATATTAGGAACAAATCTCTTCTTAAATTCTTTTGTTTCCCACAATTCACGAAATTCATTTATCCATGAGTCTAAATCGTCTGGACTCTGGCAAGTTGCAATTTCAAACTTGTAAATTCCAGAATAACATAGTTTTTCAAGAAGTGAATAATCGAAATTACCATTTAACACAAATTCAAACTTTAGCTCAAATTCATAATCTTTAATTATATCTTCTAAATTTTCTCTTGTTGTAGTAAATACTGAGTCTATTTTTTTTAATTCCATTTATTATAATATTCAAGTTCTTTTGCAAAGCTTACACCTAACGGTAAATTGTATGGTGTCGTAGCGGATTAAGTGAGATTTCCTTTTAAATAATCACTAATGTTCGGGCGAGTGATA
>JBNAIF010000119.1:0-3037 GCA_050043595.1 Nitrososphaeraceae archaeon
TTTTTACTTATTGAAGCATCACCTTTTGCAAACATTTCATCAACTGTTACTAATGGATCCATTTTCATAACTGCTGGTATACCTGAGCCATATATCTGTCCAACATCTGGAAAGTTCTTAACATCATTTGCTTGCGAAACTGTTTTTAATTTTGCAACAACATCATTTCCTTGGTAAACTGACTTTACAAAAATTCCTTTTTCTTTACCTACTGTAGCATTAAAATCTGCTGCTACTTGGTCTGTAGCCTCACCTTTAACACCACTTGCTGAATGCCAGAATTCAATTTCAATAATGTCTTTAGTTGAAGTATCTTTTTCATCATTTTTACTTGTATCATTTTTACTTACATCTTTATCACTTGCATCATTATTACTACTACATCCGGCAAACATACTAACTGTTAGTAATGCTGTTAAAATTAAACTAAGTAATTTTTTCATTTTTTTCCTCCTAAATGTTTATTTTTTATTATATAATTAGTTGCTTTAGAATTTATGACTGCAAACTCTTAAACATCTAATTTTATATGGTATGTAAATAAATCTATAATTTTCTATGGTATTACCCTTTAACTGAACCTACCATCATTCCACTGACAATCCTTTTTTGGAAAAATATAAATATGAATAAAGAAGGCAATAATACTAGTATTGATGCAGCCATGATCGGACCATATACTGTACCATCAGGAAAATTAAGCATTGTAATACCTACTTGAACTGTTCTCATCGAATTATCATTAGTTACTAACATTGGCCATAAATAAGTATTCCAAGTTCCAATAAATGCTGAAATAAAAACCGTAGCTATTACTGGTTTTGCAGTAGGAAGTAAAATTTGAACAAAAAATCTAAAATTTGAACATCCATCGATAAAAGCAGCTTCTTTAAGGCTTTTTGAAAATGTTAAAAAGTATTGACGCATCATAAAAATATTTAACGCTGATACAAAGAAAACTATCATAGCCCCTAAATATGTATTTATTAATCCTAACTGTGCGACTGTTTTATAATTAGTTACTAAAACTACATCAGCTGGTATCATAATTGTTCCTACACACATCATGAATAAAGCATCTCGTCCTTTAAAAGTGAAAAATGCAAATGCAAATGCTGCCATACTTGCAGTTATTATTCTAATAGCACTTGAAGTACCTGCTATTATAAATGAATTTATCATATATCTTCCAATAGTTGTTAGAGTCATTGCCTGCTTGTAACTATCAAAAGTTATTTTTCTTGGAATTATTGTAGGTGTAACACTTAATATTTGACTTGCTTCCATCAATGAAATACATAGAGCATATATAATAGGAAAAATTATTACTAATCCTAAACAAATTGCAAATAACTGAAATAAAACCGAACTATAACTTCTCTTAAACATTAGGAATAATGCACTCCTTTCTTTTCGAAAGTGAAACTAATTAATATCATTATGAATGTAATAATAAATGCTACAATTGCTGCTGCATACGCATCATTATAATTTTGATTATTCATTGCTTGTTTATACATAAATGATATCATTGTTTCTGTTGAGCCTTGTGGTCCACCTTCAGTAAGTATAATAGTAAGACCAGACATTACCATGTTTTTAGCTACTGCGTTACAAACTAAGAAAAATACAGTTGGTGATATCATAGGTATAATTATTTTTGTAGTTTTCTTAAATATGTTAGCACCTTCTATGCTCGCAGATTCCAATAAATCTGTTGGAACGCCTCTTATAGCTGATAGCAAAAACAAAAAATTATAACCTATAGTCATCCATACTTGTATTATAACTATGGAAATTAATGCATATGATTTATCATTCAACCAATTTATATCAGCACTTAATAAATGATTAATAATACCAATAGAGGGGTTATACATAAGCTGAAATATCATAGCGCATACTGACATTGACATAGCCATTGTTAGTGAAAATAATAACTCATATATTGATGATGTTCTTGTTTTTTTATTAGCGATAAGTGCTAATAAAAGTGCTATTCCTATTGAAGTCGGTACTGATAAAAATACAAATATAAATGTATTTCCTATTGATTTTAAAAATGCTTGATTGGTTAAAACATTTATAAAATTTTCCAATCCGATAAATTCTTTGATATTACCCATTGAATCTATTAAAAAAAAGCTATTAAATACTGTTTTTAAAAATGGATAATAAGTAAATAATCCAAAAAATACTATTGCCGGTAATAGATAAAGAAAAGGTTCCAATTTTTTTAGTAGTTTTCTTTTGTTATATGTACTTAACAATCGACAACCTCCTTTTAGAAATTATTGTTCGTATCTTGCAGTAGTTTGTTAGCTTGTATTAACAATAACACAAGTTATATGTAATTGTCAACAAATTACTACAAAATAATCCAATATTTTATGTACTTTTAAATAAAAACTATTATCCTTAGTTGTTTTAACTAAATTTGTCTTCTTGTATTGACATCTATTTATAATATATGTTAGCATATAAAATATATATTTTTCTAAATTTATATATTTAAGGAGGCATAATATTGTGAATAATAATAATTCAAAAATTGATAAAAATTCACCAGTTCCTATTTATTATCAAATAGCTAATAATATAAAAACACGAATTATAAATGGTGAATGGAATATAGGAGAACGTATACCTTCTGAATTTGAATTTACTAGAGAATATAATGTAAGTAGAGTAACAATTCGTCAATCACTACAAAATTTAGAAAAAGACAATATTATATACAAAATCAGAGGAAAAGGTGTGTATGTCAAAAATAATGCATCTCCATTAATACACGAATTAGGATACCCAGCTGACGTAGGGACAAAAATGCGACAACAAGGAACTAATATAACTTCAGAAATAGTTGTATTAGAAGTTGATAAAAATAAAATTCCAAACATAAAAAGTAAATTAAAATTAAATAAGAAGGATAAAGTTGTCTATATTAAACGTATTTTTAGTTTGGACGGTATTCCAATTAGTCTAAGTAGAGCTTGGTTACCTTTACATAAAGTACCCGATATTATTGAAAAAGGAC
>JBNAIF010000120.1:0-2779 GCA_050043595.1 Nitrososphaeraceae archaeon
CATCAAATCCTGCTTTCTGACAACTAAGTACAAATTCTTCATCTATTAAAGTACTTTCTTCTGTGACGGTAAATCTTTCTCCATTAAAGTTTAGTTTTGTTCCTTCTTGTGAACCTTCAAATACAATATCTGGAGTTATTTTAATATCAAATATTGTTGGGTTGATATCTTGACATATTTCAGAAGTACATTTTTGTACATATCTATTGCTGTCTGGTCCTGGAAGTGGAAGTTCACAAAAATCACTAGTTCCATTTGCTATTACATCACAAAATAATATTTCTTTGTTTACCAATAACATTGGAGGTTCTTTCATTTTCTTTTTTTCTTCCTTTATGATTGGTTCGTTCTTTATGATGATTATTGGTTCATCACTTTTGTAATCTTTCTTGTATTGTTCATTTTCATAATAATAGGAATTATCATAATACTCTGGTTGTGCATTGACGTTATTGTTGTTATTTGGTAATAGTACAAAACCTAATGAAGATGCAGAAACTAAAAAAATAGTAATTAATACTGTTAGAAATAGATTAATCGAATGGATTTTAAACATGCTATATTTTTAATGATTTTATAAATTATATGGAATATGATTAATTTCTAGATAACATTATTGATTATAAAACTACTACACCTTGAAATATAATTTTTATATTATCAATTCTTTAGAAATATATTATTATTTTTATTTTATATGATAATTAAGGAAAAATAATAGTGATAATAATAATGGACAATAAAACCCCTAGCATTTTTGAATTTAGAGCAGGATTTAACGCAACTCAACCAATTTTTTGTAAGAATTATTGATGTTCTATTAAAAAAGATATGACTATTCTATTAAAAAAGATGAATTTCTTGATGTTATTGAAAACACGTATATAATTTATATGAAGATAGAAAGAAACGAGCAAAATAATATTAATAGTACTATTAGTAACTATTTTATCTTTTAACGAGTCCATCATACTAACCAGAAAGTGATATCTCCGAAATATTAAAAGAATATGTATTAGTAACTGGAAATAAAACAAGAATCTTTGTATTAAGTGAAAGAATGAAAGCAAGAATAATAACAATAATACAAAGATACGTAGAAAATTCTTCTCAGAATTATACAACAATAACCTATAGAAGAAAATGCATCATGAAAAATGAAGTCCTGTGTTATTCAAGTAATTGTCCGCATCAACATCAAGAAGACGGAAAACTAAACCTAAACGAATTTTATATATCAAAGTCTATAGGCGGCCATTCTGGCTCAGTATTATCATGTTTCTTGTGCTTTAAGAATATGAATTGCAGATAAAATAAAAGAATTATCTTTTGAACAAATAAAAGAAAAAATATGTGAAAAAGAACCAGAAATATCTATAAGATAGAATTCAATTTAACAAAATAAAAAAAGCAGTTTATTTTAATATAAATATTTTAAATCTTTATACAGATTTTTGTACAAGATTTTTCATAGTAATATATAGTAGAGAATGTTCTAACCAACTTCATAAATAGAATGTTCTACTTTAGTTAGCATGTCCAAAAATAAAATTGGAATTTTTAGTGCTTTAATGTTTGGTGTTATGATGTTGTTGATTCCAGCAACTTCAATAGCCAATGCACAAGAATACGATAAGAAATATTATGAAGATGAACCATACAAAAAAGACAAATCTGTAATTATCATAAAGAATGAACCAAATCTACATCAAGACAAAGAGAAGAAGAAAATGAAACCTGCAATGGTAGAAATTACAAAAGAATTGTTCGTATGTGATAACATACTAAATGTAACTGAGGAAAATGAAAATTTTTTCTGTGGATTTAGTGAAAGTTTTAGGTTTACTCCAGCCCCTCCTGATAGTCCAGATTATATATCATGTGATTCAATAGAAGGAGGATGTCCAGGTGTAGATGAATCAGACTTTTCCGCTGCAGTATACAAAGATATAGCAGTAGCACGTGACCTATCTTCTACAGAACAAACTCCCGTAGATCTTACAAAAATTAATTACATAGTATCAGAGGATAGAGCAGATGATGTAATAAATAATGAAGGTGAGAACTGTAATGCTGTAGGCTTTGACGATTCCACGAATTATGCAACATTCTTATCAGAAGACATACGTGCTGACTATAACATATGTATATTATATGAAGGAGATTGTGAAGGAGAAATATATCCAGGTGAAGTCAAAGAATGTACTGTAAAGAACTTTATTTTTGAAGGAAGGTTTACGTTTCCAAGAATAGAGTAAATTTATTATAAAAGATAAAAATAATGTGATGTAAAAACAAACATCAACTTTTTTATTTTTATTTTTGTAACTTTTAATTAATAGATTATTTTATCTCAAGTCAATATTTATTATTGTCCATTTATTATTATAAATATTAAGTTAATTGATATTATTAAAAAATAATGGTGTCATTAAAACTGTCACCAGAAAGGAATGGTGTCATTAAATAGTAATGAGTGGATCATTATCTAAAAAAGACAGAGAAACATTACAAACATTAGTAGCCGATTCTGTAAACTATTCTTTTAATGAAAGTGAATCATTATCTTATATTCAAGAGATTAAAAAAAGAAATATCATAGATGACTCGTACAAATTCTCTACTTTATATTACTATGAAAAATCTTGTGTAACAGAAATTGAACTATAATTTTATCAGATGATATTATTATTCTAAACATCATATTAATAATATTAATATTAATTATAATTATAATTATAAGTAATATAGAAAACAAAGGACAGTTAAATAAAATTAT
>JBNAIF010000121.1:0-6925 GCA_050043595.1 Nitrososphaeraceae archaeon
TATGAAGATATAAAGAAAATATTTGAAAAAGCGATAGTGGCGCCGCACTTTGTTCATCTATTATTAACAGGGGCGCCAGGATCTGCAAAAACATTATTTCTTTTAGAATGTTTTCAAAAATTGAATAATTCATACTTTACAGACAATAATTCCACTGGCGCCGGAATTGTAGATTATTTGTTTGAACATCCAAATACTAAATATCTATTGATAGATGAATTTGAGAAATTATCTAAAAATGATCAAAATGTATTATTAAATGTAATGGAAACTGGAATATTAACATCAACAAAAATAAAAAGAACTAAATCAATGAAATTAAATTTAAAAATTTTTGCGACATCAAACAATATTGAATTAATATCCAAACCAATTCGGTCCAGATTTTTACGATTACATTTGAAAGAATACGATGAAAAAACATTTCATCAAATAGTAATAGGCTTATTAACTAAAGAATACAAAAAGAGTGGAGGATTAGCCGCCACTATTTCAACTAAAGTTTGGAATAAAATGAAGAGTAACGATATTAGAGATGCAATAAAAGTTGCGAAATTATCTACTTCGATTGAAGATGTTGATTCTATAGTAAATACGATCCTAAGATACAGAAGTCAAACTAACAAACTTGAATTGCTAACAAATTAGAACCTATTTTACACTTTAGTCAAATACACAAACTGAATTCATGGTTTTAACATAGAAAAAATTTTACAAATGATTTAATAGATAAAAATCTTTAAAAGATTTACTTGTTTTAGACAATTGACTAAATTTGTATGGATATGAAAAATATGTAACATCTATCTTATTCATTAGCACACTTTTAGTATTTTCTTCAATAAATTTGTCTCATGCTCAAAGATCTAATAGTTATGATTGGAATAATATTTGTGATAAAGTAGAAATTGCACTTTACAAATCATGCGATAAGTACGTTAGGAATAATGGACAATTAACATACGAGGGTGAAAGAGCCATGGAATGTATAAGAAATGGACTATTGCTTGGAGGCGGCGCTGTTGCTCTTGGACTTCCATTGGACCTTGCAATTATGGGATTAGATACATTAGCTGGAATGACAGAATGTGATGGTATAGTGAAATTAAATATGATGGAATATATTGATTCAAGTAGTATATCTAATACGTTGAATAATTTATTAAGATAAATCTAAAAAGATATTGCAAACAAATCAAATCTCTTTTTAGTATTATTTATTTAAATCTTAAGCAAAAGATATTACCTTGTTTTGATAATCCAAAAACTAATGAAAAAAGATCATCTCAAATTTAGTATGATTCTTGTTTCTGGTTTGATGTTGGTTTTGTTTCTATTTTCATTTTCCGGAAATAAAGCAGACGCTACATTCACAAATCTTCAATGGAATGCCAATCTCATTGACCATAAAGACTTGTTTCAACAAATAGGACGTGGCGATTCTTGGACGTTAAAGGTTAACGCAATAAATCCTCCGTTTGGTACAGATGAGATAAAAGTTTCTGTTGACGGGCCATATGGCTCCCATGATTATAAATGGGTCAAAGTAAAGAGTCAAACAACAACAGTTAAGCTAAAAATACCAGAAGACGATGTGCCAATGGGTGCACAGTACAAACTATGTGTTCAAACTGGAACAATTGACGCATTATTAGGTTCTAATTGTCACTTTATGTATAGGAATTCGGATAATATCGAATTAAATTATGATTTCCCACGTTAATTTTGCAATCTAAAACATTTCATTTTCTTTAACTTTAATTGAAACTATCAAAATACTCTATTATTTATCTTTAAACAAGAAATTTAAATAATTGTAAATAAATAATTGGATGATTGAATCTAAAATTCGTAATTCTAATAATATCAATATCATTTGTTTCATTAATAATTTCACAAAATGTATTAGCACAAAATGAATTTAAAACACTTAAACATGAGTTTTTCAGTATTGAATATCCCTTAGAATGGTATTATTCTATAAATCCACATACTGAATACTCTGTATCTTTTCAACCGTCATTTGATCAGTCACATATCATAAAACCATCAGTTATTATCTTAGTAAATGATACAAATGTTTCGAATTTAGACCAATCAATTTCATTAATATTGGAAGAAATAAAAAAATCAAAAAATTATAATTATGATTTAGAAATAATAGAAATAGATAAAGATAATGTGTTTCTGAGTGGACACGAAGCGGCAAAAGTAGAATTACTTGTAAACCTTGAATTTACTTCGATTAAATCTTTATTATTTGTAACATTTGTAAATAATACTGCATATGGTTTTATAGCTTTTGCAGACAATGATAGTTTTTCTGACTTAAGTAAAATATTTCAACGAATGGTATCTTCATTTACAATATATGAATCAAATAATGTTGATTCTTTGATCGATAAAGGATCTCAATTATATGCTTTAAATCAATATCAAGGATCTATGTTATGGTTCAATAGGGCTTTGGAGATTGAACCAAATAATTTTGAAGCATTATCCGGAAAAGGATTATCACTTTTTGAATTAGGTAAATATCAAGAATCAATAAAATTGTTTGACAAGATACTTGAAATAGAGCCAAATAATTATGAAATATTGACCCTTCAAAGATATGCATTCTATGCACTTGGTAAATATCAAGAAGCTATGGATTTGTTTGACGGTAAATATTTGGAAGCAATAGAATGGTATGATCAAAAATTGGAGATAGTTCCAAATAATGTTTATGCATTATATGGAAAAGGATCCGCACTTTTTGAATTAGGTAAATATCAAGAATCAATAAAATTGTTTGACAAGATACTTGAAATCGAACCTAATGATTTTCAAGCGTTGAACTTCAAAGGTGTTATACTAACTAAACTTGGTAAATATCAAGAAGCAATGGATTTATTTGATAAGGCGTTAGAGATAGAACCAAAAGATCCTTTTACTTTAACAAGCAAAGGAGAAGTGCTATCTAAACTTGGTAAATATCAAGAAGCAATGGATTTATTTGATAATGCATTCGAGATAGAACCAAAATTAATCAATCATACTGAAATATTATATGGCAAAGGATTGATTCTTTTTAATTTAGATAGACATGGAGAATCTTTAGAATTAATTGAAAAAGCATTAGAGATCGATCCCGACTATGCAGAAGCATTATCTGCTAAGGATCGAATAATGTCTGTTATAGAAGCGTTATTTGTCAAAGATCGAATGAATTTTCTTCTCAACTCAACATCTACTCTAAACTCAACATCTACTCTAAACTCAACATCTACTCTAAACTCAACATCTACTCTAAACTCAACATCTACTCTAAACTCAACATATAATACAAATTAATTTGATATTAAATAATAAAATTATTTCGAAATAATTTTTATTTTATAATTCTAAAAATGAAAATAGGTAGTTAAATTTATTTTTAATTTAAATACTAAGATAGTGAAACAAATTATTTTTAGCAGACTTTTGGATAGTGCTTTGATTCTTCTGGATCATCACAAATATAATCCTCATAGGCCGCCTTATCTTCACCTTGGTCTTTGTCAAATTCACATTTTCCTTTCTTTTTATTCCATTCTCCGTCATAAATTGGACATCTTTCTTTGTCTTTGTTATGCTTTTTTTCTGCAAATACATCTTGTGCTATCGATGTAGTAGGAATAGCGATCATGATGATAACTGCAATCAGAATTCCAGTCGAGATTTTTATCATATTGTAAAAGCTATGTAAAATCTTAATAATCTTTTCTAATAGTAAAAATATAATATATTATTAGATTGTAAAATATACATAAATGAATTTCATATTCGTATTATCTGCAAGTTTTTTACTATTATTTGGAGGAATAACTTTGCAAAGTCATGCAGAAAAAGTTATGATTAAGGAAACATCTGATATCGAAATAATACCAAAACCTTTATCAAAGAACACCATATCTGATTGGTTTCAAGATTATGGTGTTCTATTGTATAATTTTGAGATGACTGGTTATGAAAATCCATATACATTAAACGATGATTATCAAGGACAAATATTTGGCGCCGAATTCCAAAAAGGAAAATATTCGCCTCAATTGATTGGTAAATTTGTATTCATAGAAAGTAAAGTATCTCCAGACAAGCGCACTATAATGTTTTCATATATATCTATGTTAGACGATTGGAATGATGAAAGATATCTGGAATGGTTAGATTCTATAAAACCGAAAGTAATAGACGAAGCTCAGCAAGAAAATGCAAAAGTAGTAGATGAAGAAAAACCACAAAATACCAATTTAAATTTTAACTTTGATTTTGATAAAATTAAGGATCTGGGTTTTGAAGGAGATGAAATTGAAGATTATCGATTGGTTGTTGATGTAGATAATGAAAAAGTTGATAGTGAATTATTGATTTCGGCGAGTAATGGTCAAGGAAAATCTTTTAAAGAGAAAGTTGGCACCGAAGATTTTGACACATTGTATTTCTTTTATGATGATGGTGCGCCAAATGAAATAACATTGTGCGCAATTTATGATGAATTTGGTTTAGGCCATTGTGAAGACTTTAAAACTTCTGGTACGAATGACAGAATAAAAATAAAAAGTTCTGCGAACTAAATAAAAATTTATAAGAATAATTTCTATTCCCTATCAGATTTTTCTTTTTCTGTAGTTGGTTCTTCTTTTTCGTTAGTAAATTCTTTTCCACAATTTGAACAGTAAAGTGAATCTTCACTCATTGTTGATTTGCAGTTATCGCATTTTTTAACAGCATCAGATTTAGAAATAGAACTTTTCCCACATCTTGAACAATATTCACCTTCTACTGATCTGCTTTTTCCACAATATCTGCAAAAAATTTTTTCTTTATTACTTTCATTATCATTATCTAATTTTGATGATTTTGTTGCGGCATTATTAGAAATCTGTTTTTCTTCAATTACTTTTGATTTTTTGCCCTTTACAATTCCGACTATTAATAATATTAATCCAATAATGATCAAAATAATTCCAATTAAAATTCCTACCATACTGAATGAAAATATGTTAAATGCGGCGTCACATTGTTCTGGTGAAAGATATTGACCAACTCCTCCAAATGATCTACATTCTATTACTCTATTTTGTGAATGAGTATAGAAAATATTTGAAACTATTGCAGCAATTATTCCTAAAATTATAAGAACTATTCCACCAATTATTTTAGCATAATATCCCATTTCAGTGAAGTAAAAAATATGATACTTTAATTTTTCTATGTTTGATATTTAAGAGAAAATCGATAGACTCAAAATACTTGAGGGCGCATTATCTTTTAAATATTAAACATAATAAGTGGAAAATATAAGAACTAATTTAAGATATTTACTGATTATCTTTAATATCGAATCTAGGCAAATTCGATATTATTTGACTTCTTTTGGCAAAAGAAAGCAAAATTGGGATTGGTTTAATATCGAATTGGGTTGGGAATATACAGAATATTTTTCAACAAATTTACCTATAGTAATAAAATTAGATCCTCCTTCACCATTTCCATCTTTTAACATTTTATTATTATCCAAAATCCAAAATTTTTCTTTATCTTCAATATAATCAAATAATGTATAATGTGTCATATCCAATCGATATCTCAACAACCTCATAATTGCACAGAATATCCATTCTTTTGATGTATTTTGTATAATTTTTTCATATAATGTTGATTTTTGTTGTGAAGAATTATCGAAATGGTTCAAATTCGATATTGGAGATATTAAAGGATAGTAGATATCTTGTCTGCGATCTATGTTTGACGAAGTATGATCAATCAATCCTTCGTTAATTAATTGATTTAGATATGTCTTCTTTAGACTGTCAGTTGATATTGGTTTACCTTTCTTTTCCTTATAGAATTCACCAAGTTGTTTTGAAGTAACTGCTATAATTTCTTCAGTTTTAGAATTGTCACTATTTGAATCTGGCTCTTTCTTATTTTCATAAAGTGGATAAAAGATTTCAGTAAAGAATTCTATCTTGAAATTAGGTATTCCATCAAAGTTCTGAGTTATAGATAATACCTCTTTTAGGTCTGATAAATCTGCAATTATAGAAGTTTCTCCTTCTATATTCATCATCATTCTTTGATTATTTTTTACAATGGGAACTACGTTCAAAAGAGAAAATAATTTCTTTGCAAATCGAACATCTGTACCTTTGTTTGCTGGGAGTATTTGTTGTAAAAGATCATAATATGGTATCCAGAGTGAAATCTTGTTATTTCCATTTTTTAATTCGATTATTTTTTGTTTTAGTAATAAGATACATTGTTTTGTTGTATTTATATCACCGTCTGAGATTATAATTTGTTCTTGTATTTTATTTGGTAGACCTTTAGTCTGTGCTATTAATTGATTGGATTCTTGATATTTTTGAGGGATCATATTTGGAGATGTTATTAAAAGCCTGCTCTTTATTTCTGGCCATATTTCCCACTTTGATTCATCTTTTGCACTACAAAATATACATGATGGCCAACCTCTTACCACTACCTTTTTTGTATATAATCCATCTCGTTCATTTTTATTCACGAAAGGATATTCAATTTCATAAGAATCATGTGATAATATAGGTTTTAGAATTGTCCATACTTCTTTATGTGGGGGTTCTAAAAATACTAAAATCATATTAGTTAAATCAATTAATGATTTTGAATTTTCGTAAAGTTCTTGCATTTGGCCATTTATTTTTTCCCTTTCTTCTGGATCTTTGATTGTATTTTTCTTAATTCGTAATTTACTTAATCTTTCTTCTAATGGTTGATTATATTTGTCTACTAATATTCCTTTTTCTCTTACAAGTACTTTGGTAGACATTGAACCTACTTTATAGACATCTTCCTTAGGAAAGAATTTCATTGTCTCTTCAACTGGATATGTTTTACCTTCACTTGTTGGTGCTATTAT
>JBNAIF010000122.1:0-3350 GCA_050043595.1 Nitrososphaeraceae archaeon
TTTGCAGCGATGAGTATGGATGGGGGTGCTACATTTGGAACTCCTTTTAATGTAAGTGAGACTAATACAGACTCGGTTAATCCGCAAGTAGCAATGTCAGGTGATAATGTAGTTATTACTTGGGAAGAGAGACTTCCAGGAGATAACGATGAAACCTTTGCAGCGATGAGTATGGATGGTGGTGCTACATTTGGAACTGGTTTCAATGTGAGTAAGACTACTGATACAGATTCAAATGGCCAGCAAGTAGCAATGTCAGGTGATAATGTAGTTATTACTTGGGAAGAGAGACTTCCAGGAAACTTTGAAACCTTTGCAGCGATGAGTATGGATGGTGGTGCTACATTTGGACCGGGTTTCAATGTGAGTGATACTGATACACGCTCAAATGATCCGCAAGTAGCCATTAACTAAACTATTAGCATAACCTTTTTTTGTTTTATTTTTCTTCTTATTTGTATTCTTTTATTTCATCATAATATTCATATAACCTTTTACAACTTTTCATTAATTTACCAATTTGATTCATTCTTTTTTAAACTATATTGATACCTCTATCTCCATACCTTGTTACTTTTTCTGTTCTCATTATCTGAAATATTGCTTTAAACATATCATCATCCATTCTTTATTTTGTCTACCAAAGTTTCATCATTATAGTGTCTTACTATTTCAGCAATTAGTTTAGGATTTTTTAGATTATAACAAAACTTATTATATTATGTTACTGAATCCAGAGATAGTTATAATTTGAAGTCCTCTAAGTTTTCCAATTTAGTTGGAGCCCATTTAGTTAATAATTAATCAGAGTTATGAATAATTTATTTTATAGATAAAAAAATAATAGGTTTTTAAAAGACAATAAAAAGTAGTCTAAAACAAAAGTAATCTCAAAAATTAAGTATTATAGAAAAATATTATTCTGAAATTTTATTTTTTCTAAATTTTGTACAAGATTTTTCATAATCAATTCTAGTAAAAATTTCTAAATATGTTTTGAAGATAATAATAGTGAAGATTGTTGCTACCAACTTCATAAATAGATTATTTTCTTTTCAAAAATATGAATCCCAAACTAGGAATGTTTTTTGTGTTAGTATTTGGTGTTATGATGTTGTTTATTCCTGCATCTTCTATGGCAAACGCACAAGATTATGATTTATACTACAACAACGATGAATATTACTACGAAAAAGATTATTATCCACCAAAAGAAAACAAAATGAAGAAAGAACCCCCAATGTTAGTGGTAGATAAAGAAGTTTTATTTTGTGATGTAATAGCAAATGGAACTAGTGGTGATTGTGGTGTTCTTAATTTTCCAGGACCAAATAGTGATAGATACATAGAAGAATGTACTGCTACTACAGGAATATTTGGAGAAGTATGTGATACAGTTAATGAAGAATTTTTCGATATTGTAATTACTGATGATATAAAATTTTCAGGTTCTGACGAGGGAACAAAATTAAACTTTAATGGAGAGGTATTTCGTGTAACAGAAAAGGGTCTTGTAGAATTTGCACCATTATGTCAAAAAGCAGGATTTGATAATTCACTTTTTAAAATGATAGATGGTGTACCGATTGGAATATGTGTTCTATTTGAAGGAGAATGTTCTGGATTTATCCAAGATGGTGAACTAAAAGAATGTACTGTCAAGAATTATGTAGTAGCAATCGAGGAAGAAGAAACAACAACTGCAAAACTAACAGTGAATAAGGAAATTTATGTATGTGGAGAAGTAGTTGACGGTGAACTGAATTGTTCAGATCTTGATAGTATGAGTGATGATTGGACTCTCTGTAGCGATATTGTGTTCGACCCAAATCTAGATGAATTCTGTAATTCAATACAAGAACAAGATTTTGATATAAAAGTATCTGATAACAATAATATTCTGATTGATCCACCTGGACAGTTTGTAGGAACCATCAATGGAACTATGATTACGGATTTAGAACCTGGAACATACAATATTGAAGAAATAGTACATGACAATTCTAATAATCAGTTGGGGGAAGAACAATTCATCTCTCAATTATGTAGTGGTAATGGTTTTGTAGATGGCGGATTCTTTGATGATGATAGTGGTATTACATATGAAATCTGTTTTGAATATGAAAATGAAAATGGGGATCCTTGTGGTTCCACAGAGTTGGAAGCAGGGGACGAGAATTTATGTACTGTAAAAAATTATATCAGATTTGCAACACCAACTTCATAAAATATCTTGAATACGTCATATTTTGAGTTGTAAACATACTCTAACTATTTTCCTATTTTTTTCAGAAATTATTGTTTCTTATTTTAGGACAATATATCAAAGTTAGTGAGCAGCAGTTCACGTACAATAGCAGTTATCTCTTTTCTGTATACAATCAAGGTTGGAGTTTGCGCTACATCTATAGTTATCATCCGTACTTGTTGACACAAAGATTGTAACCAATTATCATCTAAGAAATATTATGTAGATTTTTTCTTTTGAATTGTAGTAAAGATTTCTAAATATGTTTTGAAGAGAATAATGACATGTATTGATATTACTAATTTCATAAATAGAATATTTGACTTTTGTTAATATGAATTCCAAAATTGGAATGTTTTCAGTGTTAGTACTTTTTATGTTGATTCCAGCAATTTCATTATCATCAGTAAGTGCACAACAATATGATCGATATTATGATGAAGGATATAGTAACGACTACAAATATGAAAATTATGGAGAAATTAATATTGAGAAATTAATGTTAAGTGATGGCGAACTAGAATTAATTAATGAAATATTCGATCAAAGCGGAAAACCATTTGAATTAAATCAAATAGAAAATGGTTTATTATTGACTAATACCGAGTTTGGAGACACGGTGTATTTTATCATACCTACCAACACACTTCCTATTATTCTTCCATTTATTCCTCCAGGTACTCTTGATCCAATTATGCTTGATCCGATTATGCTTATTTTAGAGATTATAGAATTCTTGCGTAATTAAATATAATCTACAATAGCATACCATTCACAAGAATATTCTAATCCCACCTCTTTTGGTTAGTTAACTCTACATTTTTGATTCATCCAATTTTGATAATAATTGATAAAATTGTTTATCAAAAACAAAACTTATTATATTATGTTACCGAATCCAATTACATGCAACACTCGAAGTCCTAAGTTTTCCAATTTAGTTGCAGAGCCGATTTAGTTAATAATTAAGATAATAATCCAGATTCTAATAAACCTAAAATGTTGTTATGATTGTGATTTATTGCTAATACTAGTGATATTGTTGTAACAAATATAATTCCAATATGGATAAGTTCTTTCCATAATTTTGTTTTTTTTTAGA
>JBNAIF010000123.1:0-19331 GCA_050043595.1 Nitrososphaeraceae archaeon
TTAGTCTCTACTTTTGCAGATTTATTATCTTCTTTCTTAGTCTCTACTTTTGCAGATTTATTATCTTCTTTCTTAGTCTCTACTTTTGCAGATTTATTATCTTCTTTCTTAGTCTCTATTTCATCATGTGGTGAGACCAAAACAATATTATCATCAATAGATATTTTCACTCTAACTTTCCTAGGAGGATTTGTTTTACCGTTTTTCCAGAGTTTTTTATTCAATTCTTGATCTATTTTTATCACGTCTAATTTCATGTGTTTTTGTGCAAATTCTTTGATCATGTTTACTACTCTGTCTGTTCTTCTATACCTCGGTGTTAACCAAGCCTTCCCCAAATTAATAGTGTATATTCTTGTTAAATTTTCTTCAGACATTAATTCTCACCATTTTATTATCATCCAACATTTACATCCGATCTTCTCCACAATCTTCTCTTAGGATTTGATCGAACATGTCTATGTGTTCTAATTATCACCCAGGCTGGCACCGGCCTATTTTGTTTCATTTTTCTTATCAACCTTTTTTTCCTAGATGTATTCTTTCGGGCAGCCATTAATAATTTCTATATAGTGATTAATTATCTCACTTTTAAGTGTTGATATCATGACTTTTGATATATTATTATTATCTATTGATGTTTGAAATCATGTGGATGTATGTAAATTATGCTTCGATTTTCTTCTTACCATGTCGTATAAAAAAAAGAATTTAAAAATTGTCAATTCATCATCTTGTAAAAGTACTTACCATAAAAAATTATGTGATGGTTTTAAATCTTAATTTCGATGTTATGTGTTGAAATTACATATTTTACATTCTTTATATGTTTCACCATCTAAATGATTGAAATGTGTTTTACAGATCTTACAAGTATGATGAATATCATCAAATCCATCTTTCGCTTTAAATCCAAAATATTCGAGTTTTGGGCTCTTGCAATTTATACATCTACAGTTACATTCCATGAATATAACAAGTAACTGAAATATATAAAATCATGTACTAATTATCTTTTATTACTATAAACTTTCAAAATATGCAAAAATTTATTCATAATTATCTGTGTTTTGTGATACTATATCAATGTATAATCAATAAGATAATATGGCATAATAATACATACTTAAAATATTTAGCGATTATTCTTTGATTTTATTTTTATCAATATTTTCATATTTTTCTTCCGGATCTAGTTTATGTTTTCTAGCCATCAAGAACAATATTATGCTAAATATGATTAATACTATTGCAAGTCCCTGTGCTCCACCATTAGGTATATTTACTATATATATGATAGCAAATGATATGCACGTTATTGCTTGCATTAAGTATTGGCGATGTGTTTTGATATCAATTTTTTTTGATACTAAACTAATAGAAAATAATGCTACTGCTGGATATATTGTTAAAAGTATAAATTGATCTATGTCTATTCCATTGTGAGTCATTTTTAATATTTAATTATCCAATTTATATTTAATCTCATTTACAATTCCTTCTTCTATTAATGATCTAGCGTTTTCATACGGTAAATTTGCAACATCATCACTAGAAAATGGACCATATTTTGTCATGTCTACACCAATAAAAGCTTCTATTGATTTTACAAATTTTACCATTACCCTTTTTTGTCTCATTATTTTGGAAATTTTTTCTAAATATTTTGATCTTCCATTAACTATCATACTTGATATATCTTCTTTCTTATCTATAAATTCTTTATATGTATTTAAAATGTATTTTTCTTCATCGGTAATTCTAGAATAAAATGTACCCTTATCTTCTAGAGAACGATTCAAATTATCATTTCTTAAAAATAATATTTTCTCTAATCGATTATACATTAATAGATTGGTAATTTCAGATATTAATTCTACTAATTTTATCTCCATTTTTTTTTCCAAAATATTATCCGAATCCATTTTGAGGTAATTCAGTAAATTTGCAATTTTTTGATAAAAATCATATGGAATTTCTTGTAAATTATTAATTTGAAATTCTTTTAACAATGTATTGTATACTTCATTCAATGTAATTAACTCCCTATCTTGTTTTAAATTATCACTCTCAGAATTAATTGTCATTTATGTTATTATTTTCTTTAATAATTCTTTAATCTTTCTGAAAGCTTTATTATAAGAGATTTTGTATATTTAATAAATTGCCATACAAAGTCATCAATGGTAAAATTGAAAATCAAAAATATACTTCTGAAGAAGTACTCCAAAAATTATCTAATGATCAAATAAAGTTTATCGATTTACAATTTACTGGATTATATGGTCGTTTTCATCATGTTACTATTCCTGCAAATATATTAAAGGAGGATGATTTTGAAAATGGAATACCAAAAGTAGATGGTTCTTCTATTCGTGGATTCACTGATATACATGAGTCCGATTTATTAGTTCGTCCCGATCCATCCACATACGCAATTGTTCCTTGGATTGAGAAATATCATACTGCAAGACTTATTTGCGATGTATTGGATGGTGGTTCTAATAGAAATCAATTTTTACGTGATCCTAGAGGCATTGCTAAAAAGGCAGAAGAATATGTTAAAACATGTGGATATGATATATCTTACTGGGGTCCAGAAGTTGAATTTTTTGTATTTGATAAAATATCAGTAAATACACTAACACCATATCATGGTCAAAGTTATGATATTATGTCTAAGGAGGCTCCATGGTCTTCTGATGGTTATGGTTATGCACTTAATCTGAAAGAAGGTTATCTGCCTAGCGCTCCTGCGGATTCTTTAATGGATTATCGAAATGAATGCGTAGATATTTTAAGCAATAATTTTGGAGTTATTTGTGATGCTCATCATCACGAAGTAGCTACAGCTGGTCAATGTGAAATAGACATTCGATACGACTCTCTTGTTAATTCTGGAGATTCTGTACAGAGTTATAAGTATATTGTCAAAAATATTGCTAAAAAAAATAACATGGTAGCTACTATGATGCCAAAACCGATCGCTTTTGATAATGGTTCTGGATTTCATGTTAATACAAGTTTATGGAAGGATAATACTAATCTTTTTTTCGATCTTAATGATACCGATGCCGAACTCTCGGAATTGGCTAGATATTTTTGTGGTGGAATTCTAGAACATTCTTTTGCTTTAGCTGCAATAGTCGCACCTACTACAAATTCTTACCGACGTCTAGTTCCAGGTTATGAGGCACCAGTGTATGTAGCATGGAGTAAGGGTAATCGTTCGGCCATTATCCGAATACCTGGACACTATAAAGGAGAGAAATTTTCATCTACCAAAAGAATCGAATTTAGAGCTCCAGATCCATCCTGTAATCCATACTTGGCATTCTCCGCAATTATTGCTGCGGGGATAGACGGAATAAATAAAAAATTACCTATAGGTGATCCAGTCGATCAAGATATATTTAAAATGAGTACTGAGAAAAGAAATGAATTAGGTATTAAACAATTGCCAATGAGCTTAATTGATGCAACCGAAGCATTACAATCCGACAGATCATTCCTCAAACCTATTTTCGATGATAGTGTGATAGATCGGATAATTGAACACGCTAGATCTGAATATGAACAAGTTACACTACGACCACATCCTTATGAATTTGCGTTATATGCTGATGTATAGTTACATTATTTTTTCTATAATTTTTGCTAATTTAAAATCATAATCACTTATTCCTTGTATATCGTGAGTACTTAACGTGATTGTTACTTTATTATAAATATTAAATATTTCAGGATGGTGATCTAATCTATCTATCTCTTTTGATATTTTAATGATGAATTCTATCGCTTTTAAGAAATCTTGAAAAATATATTCCTTGTATAATTTTCCATTTTTGATTTCCCATTTGTTCATTTCACTGAGATTTTTCTCAATTTCCGTGTTTGAAAGCTTTTGATATTTTTGTTCATCCATATTTTACATGAAAAAGGCAAATATTTATGCTCTTTTATTACTTATCTTCTATACCAAATATTAATCATTATAAAATTCGTTAATATTTAGTAATTTGAACGAAATATAAATAAGGCCGATAAATACTCTTCCGGTTATGGGCTCAAGTAAGAAACCACACATGAATTTAGTGGTTACTGGACATGTAGATAATGGTAAATCTACCATAGTTGGTCATTTAATGGTTGACTTAGGTGTTATTGATCAACGTACTATAGAACAGTTCGCAAAAGAATCAGAAGAAACTGGTAAAGGTGATACTTTTAAGTATGCATGGGTACTCGATAGCATAAAAGATGAGAGAGATAGAGGTATAACTATCGATCTAGCATTTCAAAAGTTTGAAACATCAAAGTTTTTCTTTACTCTAATTGATGCTCCAGGTCACAGAGATTTTATAAAAAATATGATCACTGGTGCTTCAGAAGCCGATGTTGCTATTCTTGTTGTCTCAACTAAACCAGGAGAAACTGAAGCAGCTACAGAACCAGGAGGTCAAGCTAGGGAACATGCTTTTCTCTGTAGAACACTTGGAGTAGGCCAAGTTGTTGTTGCATTAAATAAAATGGATGATTCTAACTATTCTGAAGATCGATATAATGAAGTAAAATCTATTGCTGAAAAGATGCTTAAAATGGTAGGCTATAATACATCAAAAGTTAATTTTATTCCTGTTTCTGGCTGGAAAGGAGACAATTTAGCTAAAAAATCTGAAAATATGCCATGGTATAAAGGACCAACTCTAGTAGAGGCATTAGATTCTATCGAAGCTCCTGAAAAACCAATTGGAAAACCATTACGAATACCCATACAAGATGTATATACAATAACAGGTGTTGGTACAGTACCTGTTGGAAGAGTCGAAACTGGCATAGTAAAAGCAAATCAAAAAGTTATAGTAATGCCTTCTGGTGCTACTGGCGAAGTAAAATCTATAGAAACACATCATACTCAGATGGAATCAGCTGAAGCTGGTGATAATATTGGATTTAATCTTAGAGGTATTGATAAAAAATCTATACATCGAGGTGATGTAATAGGAAATGTAGACTCTCCTCCTACAGTTGCCAAAGAATTTGAAGCGCAAGTAATAGTTATTCATCATCCTACTGCAATGGCGCCAGGATATACTCCAGTGTTACATGCTCATACTTCTCAAGTTGCTGCAACTTTATCTCAATTTGTAGCAAAAATAGATCCTAAAACAGGAGGAACATTAGAAGAAAATCCAAAGTTTTTAAAAACTGGAGATGCTGCAATTGTAAGAGTGAAACCTGTTAGACCTTTAGCTATTGAAACATTTAAAGAATTTCCAGAAATAGGCAGATTTGCTCTAAGAGATATGGGTACTACAATTGCCGCTGGAGTAGTAAAGTCTGTTACCGAAAAATATGAAGCCAAATAAGTGAAGCATGATATGCCACAAGAAGCAAGAATAAAACTAACAAGTACAAATCTAAATAGATTAGACGGCGTTTGTAGCGAAATCAGTGGAATAGGTGAAAAAAGTGGAAATAATTTGCGTGGTCCATATCCTCTTCCTACAAAAAAAATGAAAATAACGACCAGAAAATCTCCTTGTGGACAGGGAACAAATACTTGGGATAAATACGAGTTGCGTATACACAGACGTATTATAGATTTAGGTGCAGATGATAAAACTATTAAACAATTAATGAGATTACGAATTCCAGACGACGTATACATTGAAGTATCATTAACATAAATTTATTCCAAAATTTCTAAAATATTTATAGCCTTTTTTAAGGATATCAATGTTTTAACAAATCTAATGCATATAAAATTCCTTAAATTATGTGTTTGTTCTAAAATTATTAAAGTCATTTTGATATGTCAGTATTAATAATATTTTGTTATAAATTATTATAAACAATTATAAATCTTAATCTCACCCTCTTTTGCTATATTTATAATCTACGTTGTAAGATTTAATGTTTGTTATGAGTGTAATTCAAATATTTTTTTCGAGATTTTCTAATTGTTCTATTTTTTCAGATACTAAGTTGAATCCTTGTTGCCAAAATGAATCCTTTGAGATATCTATATTCATTTCACCTAATAGTGTTTCTGGTTTTTTTGATCCGCCTGACGATAATAGTTTTATATATTTTGGAATAAACGATTTACCTTCTTGTTTAAATTGTTGATATAATGATAAAACTAATAAGTTTCCAAAAGCATATGCATAACAATAAAATGGGGTATGATAGAAATGAGGTATATATGACCATTCCCATTTAAAATCATCATTAATAATAACTGCATCTCCAAATTGTATGTTTAGATTTTTCATATATAAGACACAGAGATCATCTATTGATACATTCTTGTGAACTATTTCCTGATGGGCATTAATTTCAAATAATGTAAAGAATGCTTGTCTCATTATTGTAGCATACATGTCATCTATTTGTTCTGATAACATAATTATTTTATCCTTGTTATTTAATTTTGATAATAGTTGATCATTAAGCAACATTTCTGCAAATACTGAAGCTGTTTCTGCTAAAGGTAAAGGTGCATGGGATATTGAAATAGGTAAATCAGATGAATACATGCTGTGAATAGCATGTCCTAATTCATGTGCCATTGTGGACACATCTCTAGAATATCCATTATAATTTAATAATACATATGGAGTTTTCTTAGGAGATACAGTGGAACAAAATGCTCCGCTTATTTTACCTCTCTTGATCTTGGAATCTATATGCTTTTCGTTAAAAACACGTTCTGCAAATTTTCTGAATGAAGGGTCGAAATTTTGAAATGTTTGTAAAACTAATTCAGCTGATTTCTTATAAGAATATTTTTTCGGATTATTATTCTGAGATAATATTGGTGCATATAAATGATATCTTGAAAATTTCTTAATATTTAATATTTTTGCTTTTAATTTAAAATATCTTTGAAATACATCAGAATTTTTCTTACAAACTTGTAATAAGGAATTTATTGTTTCATCATTTATATTATTTGAAATGTTTCTTACTGATATAGGTGTTTTAAAACCTCTAACTTCTAAATTTTCATTAAACCATTGAATTATTAAATTAATATATATTTCACCTAAAATTCCACTATGTTTTTTATATGTCATAAATAATGCTTTATATGCATATTCTCTTTCTTTGGGATCTGGACTTCTAACCAAAGATATAAGCTTCTCTTTACTGTCAAATTTTTTCCTGCTTTTTTTATGTTTAAGTTCAAGAACAAATTCAAACTCACTTGTAAATCTATCGTATATTTTTATTAATGCATTTGGACCAGTAACATCAAATAAATTGACAAGTTTTTCTTCTTTCTCACTCAGTGTATACTTGCCTAATGTACGTTTGTGTTTCAAATAGTCCGAATATATTTTTGGTGAAGATTTAATCAATCTATCTGCATCACGATCACTAAGACTATTTTTAAACCATATATCAAAAAATAATAATCTATTAGAAATATTTGTTCCTAATAATTCTAATTCAGTTAATAAAGATGCGTTTTCATTAGAAAAAGTATTTGCAGCGTATTTTAGATGTGCGTAAC
The DNA here is from genome assembly GCA_050043595.1 of Nitrososphaeraceae archaeon. Lineage (GTDB taxonomy): Archaea > Thermoproteota > Nitrososphaeria > Nitrososphaerales > Nitrososphaeraceae > TH1177. Next base: position 7,523 of record JBNAIF010000123.1, read on the forward strand.
CCATAACAATATTTATTTGTTCTGAAATTTGCTCAATTTCTGACATTAATGATAAAAATTTGTTACTGGTAATATCTCTCTTAAGCAGATTTCTTTTAGATTCTATCTTTTTCACATTTTTTTCTATTTTATTAAGAATTAATTTTAAAGAATTTTTATTTTCGTTATTTACCAAATCCGATATGTCCCATGAACCTAACTTAGGAATTTCAAGTAATGTCATTAATTATCCTCTTCCAATTCTATTATATTAAAATATATCTTTATATACATTTAACAGTAAAGATCTTAACTACCTTTTAAAATGTAACTCTATATATTGTATGTTGGCAAAATTATGAAAGTGTACAAATACTATATTATTAGTTTCTCATTAGAAAAAATTATAGGGATAAGCAAGTAATTTTAAATTATGAAAATAATCTTTATACTTTTTTTTCTAATATTGTCATTCTGTGTTTTAATTATAGATAAATATGTTTATAGTAAAGTCGAAGATACTCTGACTTTAAAATATTTTAACGATAGACACAATTTTATTTTTAGCTATCCAACAAATTGGTCAGCTATAGAATTTGAAAATGATATCAAAGATAAAAACTTGGAAATAATAGCAAGCTTTATCTCAAACCAAGAAGCAATTTCAGATCCATTTCAAGAATATATTAATATCAAGATAACAAACAACATAGATTACGATTCTACATCCAATTATATAGATAATTATATTAATGATATTCAAAATGATTTTAAAAATATAAAAGATATAAATATAATATCTAACAGTTCCGATGTTATTACTCTAGAATATACAATCTTCCCTTCAGGATCCTTGATATTAAAGAAGTTTGAACAAGTTGTATTTAAAAATCAAACCGTATATCATTTAGAATATACTACAATAGAACAAGATTATAAAATAAAGCATAAGTTGATTCAAAGAATATTTGATTCATTTGATGTTGTAAAATAAAATTTTAAATAATTTTCTACTATTAAAAATCTTAGTATCTAAAAAATAAAGGAAATTAATTTTTTACTGCATTATATCTTTCATCAACATTATCCCAATTTATTACGTTCCACCATGCTGCAACATAATCTGGTCTTTTGTTCTGATACTTTAGATAATATGCATGTTCCCATACATCACAACCTAGAAGAGGTTCTAATCCTTCTGTTCTCGGACTAGTCTGGTTAGGCATAGCTTTGTATTCTACTTTGTTATTTGATGGATTATATACTAGCCATCCCCAACCACTACCTTGAATTAGAATTGTAGATGAAGAAAATTTTTCCTTGAAATCAGCAAAGTTTCCAAATGATTCATTTATTGCATCTGCAATCGATCCTCCGATCTCTCCTTTATTACTTGGAGACATGTTGTTCCAAAATATACGATGGTTATCAAATCCTCCTCCATTAAAATTAATTGCACTTCTAATATCACTTGGAACTTCTTCGAGATTTGATAATATTGTTATTATGTCTTTATTCCTTATTTCTTCTGGACATTTTTCTAACGCGCCATTTAGCTTTGTAGTATAGGTTTGGTGGTGTTTAGTGTGATGTATTTCCATTGTCCTTGCATCAATGTGTGGTTCTAATGCATCATAACTATATTTGAGATTAGGTAATTCATACTTTGTCATATTATTACCCTATAATTACAAATATTTATTTTTATAGAAATAATTACCGGTTCTTAATTTTTGAGTAATGAAATAGGTTAAAATTTGTAGAGAAAGATATTTATTGAAAATTTAGATAAAATGAAAATTACTGATAAATGGTAATTAACAAAGAAATTCTAGAAAAAAGAAGACAAGTATCTGATCATAGGCCAAAATTCGTACGACAGGAAAGCTGGCGATATGATAGATTATCAGAAAATTGGAGAAAACCAAAGGGAGTTGACAATAAAATGCGTAAACAAGTTTCTGGAGTCCCCAAAATTGTAAAGGTTGGTTATAGAGGCCCAAAGATCTCAAGAGGCTTACATCCTTCTGGGTATACTGATAATTTAGTTTATACAATTTATGATATTGAAAAATTAAATCCCGATAAAGATTCTGCAAGAATAGCTCATACTGTTGGAAAAAGAAAAAGAAATGAATTAGTTTCTAAAGCAGAAAAATTGGGTATTAAAGTATTAAATCCTGGAAAATCACGTAAGACTGATAAAGAAAGTAAAACCAATACAAACTCAAAACAAGGTTACAAGGGGATAAAAGAATAAAATGGTAGTAAACCTTAAAAAGAAAAGAGAATTAGTATCACGAATATTAGGTGTTGGTGCAAATAGAGTAAGATTTGAACCAGACAAATTAGATGATATTGCTGATTCTATAACTAGAGATGATTTAAGATCGTTAATAAAAAGTGGTGTAATCTGGACTGCAAAAGAAAAAGGCACTTCAAGAGGAAGAGCCGAAAGTAAACTTAAGATAAAAAGAAAACGTGGTGCTGGCCCCGGATCAAAAAAAGGCAAAAAAACTGCTCGAGTGGGAAAAAAGATTGTCTATGTAAAGAAAATTAAATCAATGAGACATCGTTTGAAAGTACTGAAAGAAAGAAACGATATTAACAGAGAAATTTTCTGGCAAATATATAAAAAGGTTAATGGTGGACAAATCAGAAGTTTATCTCACTTGAGAGAAACAATATCCGCGAGTAAAACTTAACTTTTTTTTAGAACATTAATTAAAATCATTAATTAAAGAACTAGAATATCCTATTAATTTATCTCTCAATTGTATTACATTACTCCTCTTTTCTCCATCCAAATTAGTACGCAATAAAACTTCTAATCCTTCTACTAAGTATTTTACATCATGTAAAGTAAGGAAATTTTCGCCAAAAGAATTATTTCTTGAATTATCTACCTCATTATCCGTCCAACTATTCACTCTATTAATTAATTGATGATCAATGTTAAATGTTTTGGATCTTATTTGTATTTTTATAATCTCAATATTGTTATATTATTAGTTTCTTCTTAATAGTATGTTTTATACAATAGTCGTTTCAGATAATGATCCTGCAAGTAACACTATGTTTGATTCTCTTATGACCTCAAAAAAATTTGTTAAACTTGATAATGAAATATATTATTCCAATTTTTATAAAAATATTAAGTTATTCAAATCCTCTAAATGGTTATTGGATCTATCTGAAATAGATGATAAACTTGAAGCTAGTGATGCGTATATTTTTTTATCTAAACATCAGTCTAAAAGTAATATTCCTGCTTTAACATGTCATTTTCCTGGAAATTATGGAAGTAATGAATATGGTGGTAAAGCCAAAGAATTGGGAATATCATTTCCATCGTTACAAAAAGCATATTTGAAAAAAATTACTAAATTTGCGCCATTATATCCAGAATTTGATATAGTTATCGAAGTTACACATCATGGACCAACCAGCTTAAAAAAACCCGTTATTTTTATAGAAATAGGTTCTACTATGGAACAATGGACAAATAAAAATATTGCAAAAAGAGTATCAAATTGTATTTTATCAGTTTTAAATAATCATAGTATTGGTAACATCAAATCGGGAATAGCTATTGGTGGTAATCATTATGCAAGTAAATTCAACAATCTACTTCTTACTACAGATTTTGCAATTGGACATATAATTCCAAAATATTATTTGAATGATGTTAACGAAGATATTTTAAATCAAATGATTTCTAAAAGTGTAGAAAAGATAACATGTATATTTTTAGATTGGAAAGGGTTAGGGAAAGAAAAACAAAGAATAATGCAAATGCTAAACAATTTTAATCTAGAGATTATAAAATTGTAATTATTTTATTACTAAAATGAAATTACCTGGAATTCATACTATAGTAACTAGTATATTGATACATAATCATAAAGTTTTAATTCTAAAAAGAAGTAACTTGGTTAAAACAATGAAAAATCAATGGGCTGGTATAAGTGGATATTTGGAAAAAAATGAAGATTTATTAACTTGTGCGTATAGAGAAATCTTTGAAGAAACAAGCATAAACAAAAAAAATATAGCATTGATTAAAAATGGAAAATCTATTTTGGTAGATTATCCAAAAGATTCTTTGTGTTTTTTAGTATATCCGTTACTTTTTGAATCTACTACTTCAAATATCTCTCTTAATTGGGAAAATTCAGAATATAAATGGATTAAACCAATTGAAATAATTCATTATAATACTGTTCCTAAGTTACAAGAAATATTATTCACTTTAATCAAAAATTATAACAATATCTAAATAAAACTTTTGTATATTGATAAAGTACAATATACTATTACTAATTATATTAACACAAAACGTTTTATTTTTATATCTCTTTAAGTAATATAAAATAATTGATAAAATTTATTGGTAATAATGATACAATAACGATCTCTGGTTCATGTTTAAATTTTGAAAAAGAACAAAAAAGGATTTTAGAATTCATAAAAGAGCTAGAATGGGGTTGTCATGCTAAAAGTGAATGCGATGTATCATCTAATGGTGAAGCACTTGGTTGGGAATTTTTTCAAATCCGTTTGAATATTTCTTTTATTATAAAATTAATTGAAGTTCATCCAAATATCGAAAATGAAGATGGTGATACTACTGAACAGCAATTTGTAAATTGGTTATCAAAACAATTAAAGGTAAAAAAATTAGAATACTACCTGAAACTCAAAGAAATTCCTCAACAAAATACTCAAGGATTTAGACTAGATCCAAATAAGTATAGAGATGATAATATATTAGGTGATCTAAAATAATAAGAAAATTCATGAAATATTTATTATAACTTGATATTTAAAACTATGTTTTTTTCTATTAAACTCATTATTATAGAACATATATATTTTTTAAATATCTTATATTATAAAGTATATATATAGGTATTATAAATACAAATTTAATTTCATTCGATTTATTTCTATTAATAATATGATTATTTTAATAAATCATAATAAATTAGTCATTAATAAAATTGAGATAATTGAATTCATCTACATTTATCTACTGTCTGCGAAAATCAAAAATGAATTTATACTTTACTACAAAAATTCTATCAAACTTAATTATTCATTATTAATTCCAACTTTACTCGTTCCATATTTTGGTTTTCATATTACTTATAATATATAATTGAAGTATTTAACTACTGTAACTCTCAAAATAAACGAATGCTAAATTAAACGATATATCTAGATCAAAATTAAATCTTATACGTGTTGTCATAATATTAAATCAAATATTTTTATATCTCTTTTATTAACTTATTATTAACAGTTGATTTTAATATTAAACCAATATTATACATTACATAGATTAAAAATAATGTACTATAATAAGTTACATAATTGATATCATAGCATATTTTATAACTTGTATTTTGAAATTTCTAATTAAATTCATTTTCATTTTAATTTGTTATTTTATAATCATTTAAATTATACTCATTTAGAAGAATATCATTATGGAAATATTAGCAGATACTACTCCAATACATACCAAAGAAACTTCTGCTTTAGTTATAGGATGTTATCAAAATGAATCAATCGATGAAAATTTTTTTTCGAACGAACTTAATATAGAAATAAAAAATAATTTAAATACATTTAATAAAAAATTCGGTGTTTTTTCAGAATTTCCTACATTTTCAAAAATCTCTTCAAAACGAATTTTATTTGTGGGTCTAGGAAAAAGGATTGACTTTTCTAAAGATAAATCTCGTATAATTTCTGGCAAAATCGTGGTATATTGTAAAGAACACTCTATTAATGATTTTGCAATAGTTCCATTCTCTAATCATGATTACCTTAGATCTATTGTAGAAGGAATAATTCTGTCTTCTTACTCTTTTAGTCAACTTAAAACCAAATTCAAAGAAGATGAAGAAATTCATTATAAATTGAATCATGTATCAATAATGATTGATTCTTCTCAGAAGAATATTTCGGATAATCTAATAACAAAAGCTAAAAAAATATCTGAGGCCGTAAATTTTTGTCGTGACATTAGCAATCTTCCTCCAAATAAGTGTACTCCATCCTTTCTTGCAAATGTGGCAAAAGAATTATCACAACAAAATTCTTCATTAAAAACAACAATTATTGATCATAAAGAAATGACCTCAAAAAATATGAATGGAATTTTAAGTGTAGGAAAAGGAAGTAGTAATCAACCAAAATTAATTTTAGTAGAATATAAAAATACTAATAGTTCAAATAAAAAACCAATATTATTAGTCGGTAAAGCGGTAACATTTGATTCTGGAGGTATATCTTTAAAACCAAGTCAGAATATGGATGAAATGAAATTTGATAAATGCGGAGGTGTTAACGTATTAGCAATCATGAAAGCATTGTCAGTATTAGATATTAATACACATGTTATTGGTGTAATACCTTCTGTAGAAAATATGCCTTCTGAAAATTCGTATAGACCAAGTGATATCATAACAATGTATAACGGAATCAATGTAGAAGTTTTAAATACTGATGCAGAAGGTCGAATGATTTTAGCAGATGCGTTGGCATATTCAATTAATTTGTATAAACCTAAAACGGTTATTGATATGGCCACTCTTACAGGTGCATGCATAATTGCTTTAGGATGTAATGTTGCTGGGATAATGGGTAATGATCGTAATCTGATAAAAAACCTTATACACGTATCAAAAAATACGGACGAACATTTATGGGAATTACCATTATATGATGAATATCATAAACAAATCAAGAGTGACGTAGCAGATATTAAAAACATGGGTGGTAGACAAGGAGGTGCTATTACTGCAGCAGCTTTTTTATCTAATTTTGTTGATAATGTTCCATGGGTTCATATTGATATAGCTGGAACAGCTTGGATTCAAGATGCAACTATATCCAAATCTTACAATCCTCCAGGGGCTACTGGCTTTGGAGTCCGAACAATAATTGAATATATAATTAGTAATAATGATTAATAATAATTTACTTTTTTAATATAATCTTTAACAATAAAATATAACGCCAGCACTGCATGTTCCCAACCGCTCTCGCAGGTAAGTACTTAGCAGCGACGACAGGTTTGACTTCCGGGTTCGGTATGAGACCGGGTCGCACCCTGACACTATGGCCGGCTAATTTTATTTTCTTTAAAGGTTAATTTATTCTTTGTCACAACTTTCATCAAATTACCTTCTAGGAAGAGATATAATAGCTTAATTCTCAATAAATATAATATTGACTAATTCTGGTGATTCAACTACACGTGTTGCAGTACTTGATGAAGAATTATGTAAACCACGAAAATGTGGATTAGAGTGTATAATTTATTGTCCTGTAAATAAGACTGGAGGTGAATGCATAGTACAGCGCCCAGAAGATGGAAAAGCCGTAATTTCTGAAGAATTATGTACCGGTTGTGGAATATGTATAAAGAAATGTCCTTTTGATGCAATTGTTATAGTCAACTTGCCAAAAGAAATAGGCGAAAATAAAATACATCAATATGGTATCAATTCGTTTAGACTATATCATTTACCTATTCCAAAAAAAGGCTCTGTAGTTGGATTATTGGGAAGAAATGGGATGGGTAAATCTACTATATTAAATATTTTAGCAGGAAATATGATACCAAATTTTGGTAACTATGATAATAATATCAAGTGGGATTATGTTTTAGAGCAATTTCATGGAACAGAATTAAAAAATCATTTCGAAGATATAGCCAATAAAAAAATGAAAATTTCAATAAAACCTCAGCTTGTGTATAATATACCAAAAGCTTTTAGAGGTACATCAAAAGAATTAATAGAAAAATATGATCAAACTGGAAAATCAGATATTATTATTGAAGAATTAGGATTAAATAATTCTCTTCACAAAAATTTGAAAGATTTAAGCGGAGGTGAATTACAACGTCTAGCAGTTGGAATATCGTCATTGAAAGATGCTGATTATTTTTTCTTCGACGAACCATCTTCATATAATGATGTTTATCAAAGACTAGCTGTTGCAAAAGTTATTCAGAATTTAGCAAAGGAAGGAAAAAGCGTAATGATAATAGAACATGATCTAACTTTGTTGGATTACTTATCTGACTACATCCACATTATATATGGAGAACCTGGAGCTTATGGCATAGTATCTAGTTTACAGTCTACTAAAGTTGGAATCAATAATTTTCTTGAAGGCTTTATTCCCTCTGAAAATATTCGTTTCAGAGAAAAAATGTTTAGATTTGATGTCTATAATCCAATTGAAAACGCTTTATTAAATTCTACAATAACAAAGTATTCCAATTTACAAAAATCTTTTAATTCTTTTCAAGTGGATATTCTATCTGGATCTATTCGCAAAGGTGAAATTATCGGAGTAGTAGGAGCTAATGCATTAGGTAAAACAACATTTATGAAAATGATTGCTGGTGTTGAAAAACCAGATACAGGGTCTATAGTTACAAACACTAAAATTTCATATAAACCTCAGTATATTAATCCTGATTTTGATGGAGATGTAAAATCTCTTTTTTATTCCGCATATCAAAATATAATCGAAGGAAGCGTAGTGGAAGAACAAATACTTATTCCAATGGGAGTAAAGAAATTATATGATAAAGAATTAAAAAATCTTAGCGGTGGAGAATTACAAAAGGTTGTAGTTGCAACTTCACTGATGAGGGAAGCAGATATTTATGCTCTTGACGAACCTTCTGCATTTCTAGATATAGAAGATAGAATTGCTTTAGCGAAGTTTTTACAAAGATTTGTAAGGGCTCAGGGAAAATCTGCAATAATTATTGATCATGATATGCAACTAATTGACATTGTTTCAGATACCTTATTGATATTTGACGGATCTTCTGGTACTAGAGGATCTTGTAGTGAACCGATGTCTAAAAGCGAAGGAATGAATAAATTCCTTAAATCATTATCAATTACATATAGGCGAGATGATAGTACTGGACGACCTAGGGTTAACAAAGAGGGAAGTAGATTAGATAGGTCACAAAAAAATTCTAACCAATATTATTATGTAAAAAAATTGAATTAATAATGGTTTATTTATATGCCACATATGTTAAAAAGACTATTAAAAAATTTTCTTTCTGAAATAGAACTTCAACAATTATACTCTTCATTTGATATTATTGGAGATATTATAATCATCAAAATTCCTAATAAATTAGAACATAAAAAAGAATTGATTGCAAATACTCTAATTAATAATATTAAAACAGTAAAAACGGTCTTCGCTCAATCTTCAAATGTTAATGGTGAATATAGAGTAAGAGATTTGGAATTCTTATCTGGTGAAAACAAAACTACTACTGAATATAAAGAACACGGATGTATCTTTAAATTAGATGTTTCTAAAGTCTATTTTTCACCCAGATTGTCTACAGAAAGATTACGTATTTCTAAAATGATTAATAAGAATGAAATAATAACAAATATGTTTGGAGGAATAGGTACATATTCTATAATAATAGCTAAAAAAAATCCTACATGTAAAATATATAACATTGATTCTAATCCCACAGCTTATGAATTTTGTAAACTCAACTGTAAGTTAAACAAAGTTGAGGATCGTGTTATTCCGATCTTGGGTAATGCAAAACAAATTATTTATAATTATTTACAAAATGTATCTACAAGAGTGTTAATGCCATTACCAGAAACTGCTCATGATTATGTCGATATTGCAGTAACGAGTCTAAAAAATAAAACAGGATTGATTCACTTTTTTTCCCATATACATGGTGATAATAAATTAATTGCAATAGATAATGCTGAAGAATATTCAAAAAAATCTTTTCATAATTATAAAAATGAAATTCAATCATTAAAAGTTGTTAGAGAAGTAGGACCAAGATTTTATCAGGTCGTGTCGGATATTTTAATAAAGTAGAATTTTATTTTGTAATTCTTATTTCTCCAAGTCTTTATTATTTGATGACGTAACCATAGTATATCCCATCCATGTAAATACCAAAACTATAACTGTTATTAATCCTACTATAGTTAGCTTAATTACTAATATGTCTAAATTTGTATAAAAAATCAAAAATAGAAAAATTATTAATAAAGTTGAAGGAACTATTAGTAAAAAGAAACCTGTACTTTTATTATTGTTAACCATTATTTTAAATTCCGATTCAACTTTATAATATATGTAACTAAATATCTTTAGCCATTAAATATGCATCTTCTCCATCTCTGTAATAAGAATTTAATCTAGATTTAATTATAAAACCTAAATTTTCGTATAATTTTACTGCTTGGTCATTTCCTACTCTTACTTCTAAATAAATTTCTTCACTTTTTCTGCTTGCAACTCCATTAATACCTTCTATCACTAACGCTTTTCCTATTCCTTTTCCTCTGTGTTCTTCTAAAACCGCTACTGATACTACATGTCCTTTTTTAACAAATCCTAATTTACGAAAATTAGAAAAACCAAATTCTATCTTACACATTATATATCCTACTATTTTATTTTGATATTCTGCAACTATGAATGACTCCGGTAATTCTGTTAATAGTGAACTAAAAAAGTAATCAGAATAATGTTCAGGAAGGGTGATCATATTGATATTAATTACTGCTGATAAATCTTTTTCTTCACATCTTCTTATACTATAATCACCAATGTTTAAACTAGATTGCAACAGATAATATTATTATTCATCCTATTTAATCTTAGTATCTTTTTTTTAATTCATTTCTCTATCAATTTAGAATTTACTAATCATGCTATTTATCTAAAATATTTTGCGATAGGTTATAAAATATTCTTCAAAATAGTTTAACATAATTTTAAATATAATTACAGTAACGTAATTTAAAATACCTATTTATTTGATTTTATATGAATAATAAATATATTGAACAATAGTTCATTTCATTTTTTTTATATTTTCAGATTCTTTTTTTAGATGATTAATAATATTATTACTTGTATCAAATTGAATTAATCTACATATTATTTCGTAAAAAAACTAAATATGAGCAATATTTTATCTTAAAATGATATGTTATATTGTGTTAATGTATTTGTAATAATATTTTATAGATATCTAAAATAGACTTTTTGTAGAAATATTTAAATTGACTATAATATGGATAATAATAAAAAGGTTAACAATATAATCCACAGAACTACTTTCTTAATTCAAGAAATATACTATTTAATATCCTTTTTTTTATATATTACTAAAATTAAGTTATCTAAATCAATATATCCATTTATATTTATAATCAACAATGCTATAACCATTATTGTGATCAATACATCTAAAATGCAAAATATGTTTTACAAAATTTTATTCTATCGTAATATGAAAATACTAAAATAACATTATTTATATCAAAAATAGAAAATAATATCCAAATTTAATTAATATGAAAATATGAATATCTGACTAATCAAATCTAAAATTTGTTTCATTCATTTTTAAATAACATTATGTCTGGATTTGTACCTATAGTAATTTTACTGTTTTTTCCATTACGTGTCAAAATTGTATTTACAACTTCTTTGCCATTATTATGTACGTCAAAGTTAAATTTTGATTTTATATAATAATGCGGAAGAGATGATACTATTCCTATTCTATATCTTTCTCGTATTGCATTTAGAAAAATTAAATGTTCTAATCCACAATAATATTTTATAGATATCTGAAATATACTTTTTGTAGAAATATTTAAATTGACTATAATATGGACAATAATAAAAAGGTTAACAATATAATCCACAGAACTACTTTCTTAATTCAAGAAATATACTATTTAATATCCTTTTTTTTATATATTACTAAAATTAA
>JBNAIF010000124.1:0-7721 GCA_050043595.1 Nitrososphaeraceae archaeon
GGAGGATGTCTAAAGAAAGTAAATGACTTTGGTGACCTTATTTCATAATATCAAAAAAATAGTACATGGAGTTGATGGTCATTATTATGTTTAAGAAGACACATTAGAAAGATACAAATCTTATTCTCATGTTGTAATTCATAAAGTTATAAGTAGATTTTCTTGTGATGATAGGAAAAGTTACTTTTATTATACACATATAACTAAACTTCAAATTCTAAGCCGTAGTATTACAAGAACGTGACAATTAATTGTAAATTCTATTTGCTATATCTACTCATGCCTGGCAAGATGAGAAAAAATCATCTGATGTTGTGCAGGAATTTACATATATTGTAATTGCTCTTGTTCATTCTGATGCATTTGGTGAAATATCAGTTATTCATATGTGTGCTGTTCCAGAAGGATCGTGCGAGATCTTTGGACGGTTATTCAAAAAGATGTAAATGTTGTAAAAACATTGATGAAAAAATAGTACTATTTCTTCTCTATTCTCAAAAATGTTTCAATCCAAGCGAAATTGAGTAATTTACCACAAAATAGTAATAATTATGATGACGGTACAGACAACAATACCAATCCTCTCAATAATTATTCTGCTAGTAATAATCCTAATCCAATTAATACTAATCTTACAATTAATGCACAAAATCAGTAAACACAAGAACCACAGAATAACAGCAATAATGCTCATTACTCATTAAAGAGAAAATGATGATTTATTAGCAAAGCAGAAAAATGATTATGAAACTAATACATAATTATAGAAACTTAATAAATATAAAACAAAAGCTTCGTCTAACATTTTTTTCATATGATCAAGTATCCTATGTTTCAAAAGAAAATTAGTCAATAGAGAAATGGAAAAAGGTTGATGTAGAAACACTAAAAGATTTCTATTAAGACATTCATGATTCAATTCTTTCTTTTGTATTAGAGAAAGCAAAATCAGACTTTGAAAAGAAAGGAAAGAAAGAGAAGAGGAATCACAAGATGGTAATAAAACAAAATGTAAAGACGCACCTTCTAAATTAAAAACAAAATCAATATCAGAAAGTACGTTCGAGAATATCGATACCGATTGCGAACAGTAAAGGCAAAAAAGAAAAGGTATTGAACACTTAGATCAAATATCCTAATGAAGGAGATTGGATTAATGTAATAAAGAACAGAAAATGGACTTTATGGAATGAATTAGGTGGTACATCGATTAAGAAAGACTCCTGATATAAGAAATAGTCCATACTTAAGCAAGATGAATCACGTCTGAGTTCATAATAATGGTGTTGGTCGTATCATAGTCAAAAACATGATCTTCAGCGATGAAGTATAAGACAGTCTCTATTCAATAACCTCATAAATCTCATGACTAGTCTAAATTTATCTTATTTTTTGGGAAATATCTTATTAGAATATTCTACACTAATAGATAAAGAACTAGAAATAGTGAATAATTAGAAAAAATATAAATAACTAGTGATTTTAGAATATAATAATATAATTTATGATACAAAAAAAGACAAAAATAATTACTATGATTATTGCTATTATTCCAGTAACAATTTTAATAATGTTTTCCGGTTCAGATAACAATCATGCGTTTGCAGAACAAGAGGCCAGGATTGTTATTAATAATAATCTTGACCAAGGTTTATTCTTTGACCAAATGAAACAACAAAATTTAAATATTGATATTCCGCCTGATAGTAATTTTATTATTTTTCCTAAGAGCATGGCGATAATTAATGTTAATCAAGAAAACATTACTAAAAAGATAGAATTGACATTAGAATTTTACATAGTTGAAAACGAATCTAATAAACTAAATAAGATTGGTTTAAAAAAGTCAGATACACTGTTTGATAGTACGTGTTTTTCCAGTGCATTTGGAAACATACAAATTAACTATGAATGTGAAGAATCTACAAAAACTTTCACATTTTCAGAAAAATAACAACTTTTTATTTCTATTAATCTTCTTACATAAATCTTAAGTATCGTTTTAATGATGAATTATATTACAATAACCAAAAAGTATTGTATCACTATAGTGGATGTATAAAAATTCTGTTAGCTACTTTACAACCATAACTGACTATTTATTATATTTTTTAATAAACTATATACACTGATTTTTAAAACCATTGCATTTTTAGTTCAACTTTTTCTTTACTCATCTAAATATATTAGTGCTAAAGTAATTACAATTAATCTTAAGAAGGCAGTATTGTTATTTAATATTCGTGGTTTATTTTTATATATTGTATAAAGATTTAATCTTACAAAAATAAATAAATAAATGATAGCAGAAAATAATATTGATCTATATCAATAATATTATGTTCTTATTATTAATACAAAAATCGTAAACTAATTATTTTACTACTAAAACAGGACATTTTGAATATGACATTAAACCTGATGCAACACTTCCAAGAACTAATTTCTTAAAACCACCCAAACCTCTGCTACCAACAATAACTAAATCAATATTGTTATTTTCGATATAATCAATTATAGTTCCTACAGGAGATATTGAACTTGAAATGATTTCAGACCTTACAGATATTCCCGATTCCTTGCCTATTAATTTAATAGTTTCATGATGTTTATTTGCCCTAATTTTTTCTTTATCCACGTCTTTTCCATATGTAGGGGCTGTCAGAAAAGTGGAAGTAAAATGTTTCAAAGATACATCTAAAATTGTTAATACCGCTAACTCTGCTTTGAATTTAGTGCTCAATTCAATTGCATAATTTGCCGCTCTTATTGAATTTTCAGAACCGTCTATTGCAACTAATACATTTGAAATTTTTATACCCATTAATAAAAATAGTACTTATTCGATTATTTATTTCATTTAATTTTCAACACAAAATATAATACATCATTTGGAATAATTATTTTATTAATGTTAATTTATTATCAAAAATTATATTGCTTTAAATTTTTGGATTTTTAGCTAAAATTCAGGTAAAATATATTTAATATTTATCTCATTTTTTGTATTTACAGATACATCAACTATATTCTATCATACATGCACATCATTATATAATTCAAATCTCTTATATTTTATGGCTTGTTTTATAATCGTAAATAGTACCTGTTCTGACATTTTATTTAATTTTCCAACATCTTCCATGTATGCATCAAATGATGAATGGTCCTTATTTCCTAAGTAAATTTCTTCTATTTTATAACCAGATAATGCGGTCTCTATGAGGAACCATACATCTATACCCCATCCATCTGGAGGAGTGCATCTCAATAATGTCTCCCATACATGAATACTCGCACATACTTCACCACTCAAGGGTTGTTCAAATTGAGACAATTCAGGAAAAAAGATCTGTAGCATTGGCTTAGCGACAATTTTTGTAACTGCAGCATCTCGTGGATGTCGTTCATAAAATCCACGCGTCATATCAGTTCCTCTTTCTAAAACCGGTCTGACTAGATCGTCAACCCATGATGAATTTATATTTTTTATATCTGAATCTAAAAAAAGTATTGCCTTATAGTAATTTTTATCCTTATTTTTTATCACTTCATTTAAACCGTCTTTCATAGCTATTCCTTTTCCTGGGAATTTTTTTACAGACTGTTGAATAATTTTTACACCATCTATTTTTTGTGAAAGATCTACTGTATTATCTGTAGAAAAACCATCAACAACAATAACATCTGGATTAAAAGAACTTTTTTTAATATTTGTTATAACATTTTTAATAGTCATTTCACAATTCTTTGCACATAAAATTATTACTAAATCTGAATTTTTAGGCATGTATTAACAATCTAACATAAATATATAGAATCTATTAATAACTATTTTTATTTATTTTTCAATCTAGTGATGAATAAAGACGAGATTATACTTCTTTCTTTACCTCTATCGATATTTTATAAAAATACAATAAAAGTCACTTTTTAAATTAGATAATTAATTAATTTAATATATTTTGTTGTTTTGTTCTTTTATATATTCTATTCCTTTCATGTCTCATCAATTACATTCATCTATAGAATTAAAAGATTTTATCTTCATAATGTGATTTTTATTTGTAAATTATCAAGTACTCATCTTTTTACTTGTAAAATAATATTACATTAAAAGACTAATGAGTTTTGATTCTGTTAGTTTATAGAATTCAACAAAAATATATTTACAGTTATTATTTAACTATCTTGTATTTGGATTTTGTTTAAATTTTTTTCAGATTATCCTAACAATATTATTGCGAATTAAATCTTCTTACATTTTTTATCTTTATTCATTCCTCATATTTCTAAATACTTTACAAATATTTGAACTATACAAGTATTTATGGTCAGATACCCTAGTTATTACGTAGTTGTATAGTTCAATAACATTCTAATATTTCTATATAAAAATTAACTCTATTTTTTAAAATACAAGTAATGGCCGCATCAATATGTAGCACATAAAAAATACGGCCATTATCTTGATTCCGTGGAATCAAATATACTTGTACAAATCAGTTTATAACTCGATCTCTTTATTCCATTTTTGATATCTGTCTTTATTTTTATATACAGTAAACTAATCTCCAAAAATGTTTGTAGAACTTTAGTGTATTCTTCAATTAATCTTTATTATTATTATTGTAGATATTATTTTCAAAATTTAATTTCTTTATCTTTTTTATGACATTTTTATTGCTTTTAACAAACTCTTCAAAAATATTGTATGCTTTTTCTACATTTGTATCGTGAAAATTATTCTCAGACCATGTACCAAAATCACTTAATATTTTCATGTATTCTGTTGCTTTATTTACAACATCTATTCTTTCTTGAGTTATCTTGAAACCTTTACTCTCTTTCTGTGGAACATTTATTTTTATAACCAATTAATACTATCATAAATAATAACAACTATCTGTCTTATAATATTTTAATTTTGTAATGAATTTATATATTCAATTGATTTTATACATTCTTTTTTAATATCTTCTAATTCTTTATTTGGTGGTACTTTCATTTCATGAAAAATTTTATTTCTGTAATGTCTCATCCCTTTCATTTTGGATAATTCCATATCTGAATATTGTATGTTATTATTATCTAAATAATTTTCTACATAAGAAATTAATTCATCGAAATTTTTATTTTTTAAATCTTTATTTTTATATCCTGCTTTGCTTTCTAACCATTTTTTTATATGTCCTTCCAAGGCAGAAAGAATTGTTGCAGCAATAGACCATTTTTTGTCTAAATTCATAGTTTCTGAAACTTCAAGAATAGGTTTTAATTCATATAAGTCACGAAATTCCTTTTGTCTTAGTAAATATTCTTTTATCTTTTCCACTTGATATGTAAATACTTCTTTCTGGAGTTTATTTAGTGGATCTTCTAACTTTTTTGTTATTTGTACAATTTTTTCATCTATATACCAATTAGGATGATGAGATGGAAATAATCAATTCAATAAAGAGATCTTGTTATTTTTATTTTTACCATTTCTCAATTCATCTTCTGTGATCGTATGATCCGATCTATCTGTAATTGATCCCATACTCGTTGCCATAAGTGTAAGTGATGCTTCAATTGAGATAGTTAAATTTAATGTTAATTGTTTCTGGTTTTCTACTAATTCTAAAAAACTTGTTTCATCTATTGTAAGTTTTCTTACTATTTGACCGTGTTTAGGTACATTAATAGATGACCAGTATTTGAAATTATGGTGAAGAAAGACCATTCCTAAGACTAAAATATAATTTGAATTTTCTATAGCATCTACTTTAAGATATACTTCAATTACAGGTGGATAATATTGTGTATTGAAATTTATCTTTTCTATATTTATACTAACTTTCAATTTATTATACTTAAGATATTTCGTTTAAATGTATTTCTTTAGGTAAAACATTGTTTTTTTTGATTTATATAATTATTTAATATATATATTATTTAATTATAGAAAAATATTTTTTATTAGTACAATTATTTTTATTAAAATAAAATTATTTTTTTATATAATTATTTAATATATATATTAAAAAAATATTTAAGCAAAGTAGACATTGTTTTATTCTAGATATTTAATATCTAGGTTACGAAATTAGTTATTTCTTTTTTAGGCCTTTTCTAATTAGGTTAATCAATACTGCGTTATTATTAGGATAATTATGATCAATTTTATATTTCAGAACTTCTTTCCACGTTTCTTCATCTATGTCGAGAATGTGTTTTTTAGCCATTAATATTAATTAATAATTATTAATAGGTAAATATAAATATTCTATAACTAATAATTATTAATGATTATTAATGTTTGTTAATAAGATAAAAATAGAAAATACAACAATAATCAACACTAAAGGACAAAATCTAATTTGTTCATACAATAAAACAGAGGAGGTACTAGTCTAATGTCAAAATCTGTCGAGGATAATAAGACGACTAAACTAGATGCCTCCAACTTTAGAAAAGAAGGATATTGTAAAAATCTTACTGATGTTGCTGGAACAGTTTGTAAGTATTGTAGAAGAGCCACATCTTTTACAAATGCGGAAATGGAAGTTACTTGTCAGTGTGGAGATAGAATTTGGAACTATCGACAATATCAGATAGACTACAATACTTGTGAGTTAAGGAGACTTTTTTAAAGAAATGACTTTAGACTACGACGATTATGAAGAAGAAATACTTCTAGAAAAAAGCAGGAGATGTCAAGAAGCATGATGCTGATCCTTGTAGGAAGTGCAAGTCACCTACAACACCACGCTCTTGACCTTCTCACTTCCTTTTCACTGTGTAAAAATGTTTCGTGAAGGACTATAATATGAATAATAGCAGTAAAACTCCACTCTGGTTAGAACTTGAGCGTGAATTGTACCATGAGATTGCTGAGTTCGAGTTTTCCCAAAAGTTGTACGGAGATCACAAACATGAGTAAGAAACTAGAACCATACAAACCAATAGAGATAGAGATAGATAACAACATACGTCAATTCCAAGAGTTTGATGGTTTTGCAGATCTTTTTGTAGATATCTCACTACCATACATGTATTTCCAAGCAATCCAGGAACTCTCCAAAAAGATAGGTATACCACTCAGAGAATGGATCAATCTTGCAGTAGTCAACACTATTGATGATTTGGTAAAACAGAAAGACCAATTAGGCTCTGTTATCAACGATGAATTTCTATTCAAATACAGAATCGGTTTGCTGTCTGCAGGCATGAAAAAGAATCTGATCCAGAAAGACCGAATCTTTGGCATGGAAGAGTTTGTGATTAGGAAATAAGAGGAGATGCTAGGATATGAGTAGAGGCCCTGGCAGACCAAGAAGATTAACAAGCATCAAGGTTACTACAATGACTATTTCAACTGAAAATGCAGACACATTATATTAATTAAAAAGAAAGAGAAAAGAAACTATGAATGATGTTCTCACTAGATTACTAATAGAATATCCATCATTGAAAGGAGATAGAGATTTTTACATGGATGCATTTGAAAAACAATCCGAGAAGGTAGATGAATATTTGTCTACCATTTCTATTTTGAAAGAGAAATTACAAAAATATGAATCTACCAAGAATAAAAT
Organism: Nitrososphaeraceae archaeon; assembly: GCA_050043595.1. GTDB lineage: Archaea > Thermoproteota > Nitrososphaeria > Nitrososphaerales > Nitrososphaeraceae > TH1177. Next base: position 7,581 of record JBNAIF010000124.1, read on the forward strand.
TATTCCATTATGAGAAATTCAAAAATAAAAACATTTTTCTGAATATTTCTATAGGAATTTAAACAATATTCTTCATAGTAACATATACTAGAGTTTTTAACAAGATATGATTTAGAGAATATTCAAACTAACCTCATAAAT
>JBNAIF010000125.1:0-3428 GCA_050043595.1 Nitrososphaeraceae archaeon
CTGCTACTACAAGAGTAATGGTACTTATTCCAGTAGGTTTATTTTTTGATTCTCTTTCTGATCCTATTAGAAAACCTGCAATTAGTGAAAGAAGTAAACCTATAAAGAATTTGACTTCATTATCTCCAACTAATTCAAGCAATTCCTATTATGAATATTTTTTTTGTATCTTATATAGATGATTATTTTAAGAAGATTTATTATTTTATTATTATTTTAAAATATTTTTAACGACGTTTTCCACTAATATTTTAAAATAATAAAATGAATAAACAATTTAAGTTTAAATGGAACAAATCAATTGATTTGTTCCGACGGCCAACTACTTTTGAAGATACTGGTTATAGGAAATTCTGTACTTTGAGTATTGTTTAGTTATATTTATTAAAATGGTTTACACCTTAATGCACTGCAATCATTATTATTTAAAATACAACTATTTTTGATTCAAATATTCTAAAAACAGAATTAAAATTAGATGATAAAACTTGTTATAAATACAGTTAAATCAGATAATATTTCTAATAATAAATATGGTTATTAAAAGTATAAATTATGAATTATATAATTCATTAAAACAAATAAGAGAAAAATCTGTTAAAGAATTAATAGATTCCCCAATAGTAGTTGATGAAAACATTACTATTTCGAAGATTTTAGGAATAATTCTAGATAAAAAAACATATGAAGTATTTTTTCAAGACAAGGAAAATAAGGTAATTGTGATAAGTATAAAGGATTTACTTAATGTTAAAAACATTGCATCTAGAAAATCCTCATCTGTTGGACATACTGTTCCCGTATTATCAATGTATGATAACATAGGGCATGCTGCAAAAATTATGAATCATCATCGAGTTAGGACTCTTCCTATCGTTAATAATGAAAAGAAAAAAAGTAGTATAACTGGTCAAATAACCATTAATTCAATAATTTCCAAAATTCATGAATATTTAAATTTAAACAATAAAAAAGATAATGAATTAAAAATTATATTTAAAAAACTTTCGGCTCCAGATATAATGACTCCTCTTCCCTCTACAATTAGATCCAACGATACTCTTTTATATGCTCGAAAAATGATACTTAAAAATGGAATAGATCATATTCCTGTTTTAGATAAAAGCAAAGATAAGTTAGTTGGTATCATAACATCAGATCAAATAATACAAGCCATGTTACCTACTGAAAGAATTGGAAAGGATTCTGTAGGCATAGATAACAAAGACATACGTTTGAATATTCCTGTAAAAGGAATTATGAATCATAATGTTACCACAGTAAACCTACACGCTAATTTAGAAACAGTGATAAGAATCATGCTAGATACAAAATCTACATACGTTTTAGTAATGTTGGGAGACGAAGTTCAAGGAATCATAACTTTTAGTGATATACTAACGTTGTTGGGCGATTATGTTGGTAAGGATGATTATGCATTTATTATAGGTCTGCCAGATGATCCTATTGAGTCTGAACAGGTCAAATCGAAATTTCTAAACATTATCTCTTTACTTCAAAAAAACAATGAATTTATTATAGAATCAAAATGTCGTATTAAGATTAGTAAAAGAACTGAAAAAAAGAAACGTTATGATGTTAGTGTCAATATTATTACTAAAAATAAAGTTTATCGATATTCCAAAAGTGATTGGGAATTGTCCAAAATTATTGATCAAATATACTCTAGTTTAAAGAAGCAATTCTCTAAAAAACCTAGTAAAAAACAGACAAAATCAAAAAGGACCAATTATCTATAACTTAATAATTGACTAACTATCATAATAATTATTTTATCTTAATATATTTTGATATATGAATCATCTGGAACTTTAATCTCTTTATTAAAATTTGGATGAATGATTTTTGATAATATTTCTATACCTGTAACTATTCTTGGACTAGGTTTACTAAAGTAAGCATTAGCATTTACTACGTACACTTGCTTCCGTTTAACAGCTTCAAGACTATTCCATCTTTCGTTACCCTTTAATGTTTTTTCATACTCTATTTTCGTTCTATTTGTATCAAAACCACAAGGCATCAAAATTATCTTATCAGGATCAAATTCTTCTATTTCGTTTATATCCGTACGTCTGGATCTTTCTCCAGTAGAACTCAGTCCATTATTTTCTCCTATTATTTTTATCATTTCTGGTACCCAATGACCAGCTGTAAAAAAAGGATCCAGCCATTCTAAACATAATATTTTCAATTTTATGTTGTTCTGGTTTTGTACTTTCTCGGATTTTTTGATGATATTTTTAATTCTATTTTGCAAGGATAAAATTAATTGTTTTGATTCATCTATTTTGTCAACATTCTTTCCAATTTCGTATATACTAGATATAATTTCTTCAATATTATGTGGGTCTAAATTTATTACTTCAGGTTCATATCCTAATATTGATATTGCTTCACTTATTTCTTTTGTAAAAGGTGCACAAACATCGCATAATTTTTGGGCAATAATAATATCTGGTTTTGAAGATATTAAATTTTTTTTATTAAATACAAATAAATCTTTTTTATTAGTGTATATTTGATTTATCTTGTCGTTAATTTCTTTACTAGATAAAATTGATGGATCAAAGGAAGATTTAATTATTTGGGGTTTAGATTTTGCTTCTTCGGGATAGGTACATTCATGTGTAACTCCTACTAGTTGAGAATCTGCACCTATATTATAAATAATTTCTGTAGCACTAGGTAAAAAAGAAATAATTCTTTTCATTTTTTTATATTTTAATTTTGAGAATATTTTATATATGATTTATTCGATTCTGTTACTGTTATTTTCAATTAATCCTGTATATCTTAAAAATGTCAACACAAAATACGACGTAAAAAATATTATTTTATGAAATTGATTAGTAAAGATCTTTTATTATAAAGAAAAATGTTAAACATACAATGTCACATTTGGTCTTAATGTGTATAATATTCCACCTTTGCAAGCATATATATCTTTATTTTGAGCACTCTCTGCACATATTTCATACGGTGAATTGAATTCCTCAATAAACTTGAATTTGAATCTCTTTTTTGAACTGTCGTTACTCCCTTTATCAAAGATTTGTTTTTGAGCCACATCTTCTGACTTGAATTTAATTTCCACTTGTTCAGTACTTTTATCTTTGATAATAATTCTAACTCGTAATAAAAAGTTCTTTTCATTATTTTCGCTCTCTAATAATTGAGAAAATGCGTAAGGAATTGACATCTCTGCTGATGGTGCCATAATTACACCAGTTATCGATAATGTAATAATAAGTATTGAAATCTTTATTTTCATATTGTAAAAAGGTAATTCGTTATTATTTATTTTTTTGATAAATAAAATATATAAATTATATGGTAACATATAATATATTTTTATTTCATAAAGAATATTAGTTAATATTATTTAGTAATTTATTTATTAAAAA
>JBNAIF010000126.1:0-6219 GCA_050043595.1 Nitrososphaeraceae archaeon
TAGTACCTGATATTGAAGTAGATCCTAAACAATATGAATTTGTAGTTAATGATCTCAAGAATGCAAAAGATGATCCATCGATTGATTGGATATTTGTAATGATGCACAAACCTATGTATACAACAGCTTCAAAACAATCTGCAGAATTTCTCATGAGAGAAAAATATCAACCGATATTTGATGAATATGATGTTGATTTAGTATTACAGGCACATAATCATTTTTATGATAGAACATTGCCACTAAAATATAATTCAGAAAATATTGTTACACCAATTATAGATAAAACTAGCGACAATAATAATTTTGTAAATCCTGATGGCACTATCTTTTCAGTGATTGGAACTGGAGGAAAAGGTCCACATCGTCTAGTTGATACTCCAGAATATACAGTTAGTCAACATCTACCAATAGCAGGATTCTTAAATATCGCAATAGCAGGAAAACAATTAGAAGCTACCTTCTATGATATTGGAATAAAATGTGAAGAATCAATAGGCGAAAAAACTGGAAGAACTATCTTTAATCTAGATATTTGTGAACCAAAAGATGAATCAGAGCAATTAAAAATAATAGATAGATATTCTATAACAAAAGAATAATATTCTATACATTTGTGTACAACAATAATCGAAATAATACAATTTTTATTACTTTATTTATCTATTAATATCTTCTTCATGTCTTACTACTATCTCATTGTATTTTTCAAAACTTTTTATTAATCTTTTTTCACATTCTGTATGTTCAGGAGGAAATAATTTATTAGCAGTGGCACACCCAAAAAACATATCACCTAATTGTATTTTACCTAGTTCTGTGTTTCTATCAAATGTAAAAGGCACTTCTATTATATAATCTTCTTTCTTCTTAGCTTCTTTTCTAATTCACTCTGTATATCTAATGTTTTTGTTTGATATTCTCCTCTTACCATAGCTATTATCTTCATAAGATCAATATCTTTTTTGTCATAAATTGGTATAATTACCATTATCTTTATTTTCTCTCCATCTTTACCCATATTAATATCATAATAATTACTACTTTTTTCATACTTATTCAATGTAGAAAATAATCTTGCAGTATTTTTATTTTTAGTTTTTATGGAACTTTCATCATAATCATATGGTAATATATTATCATCTATATTTTTTTCATGTATGACATAACCACAAACAAAATACTCATCTGTAATATCTATTTCAGAAATTTCATTAGTTTTATTAAATTTAAAATTTAAAGATCCATATTTTTTATTTAATTGCAAGTCTTGATTTAAATATTCTACTTTTGTATCTCCGTTAATATAAGCTATAATTTTAATTTTAGTAGCATTTACAAATTCAATGTTTTTATCATTTATTTTTATTTAAAGATCCATCAAATTTTTCTTATCTTTTTTATCAGACTTGTCATCTTTAGCAAAAATTATTGTATTTTGATAAGAAAAAAATAATAGAAAAAATAATGTAATAATCGAACACAAATAAACTATTTTTCTATTAATCATATTATAATTGTTAAAAATTATGAATAGTTATATAAGTATTTTAATATAATAGATTATTTGTAGTCAAATACAAAAAATAGATTTTATATTATATGTAAATCTATCTAAAGTCATAAAAATTCACATTATTTTAGAAACTTAATTTATTAATAATTTTATAAATAACAGATTATCGAGGAGCATAAAAAATTATACTAATACCAATTATAATTATTAATGAACCCATAATTTCAAATTTATCTAATTTTTTCTTCTCTATTATTATTCCCCACAATAAAGACGATATTATAAATATCCCTCCATAAGTAGCATATACTCTTCCAAAAGTTTCGGGTTGAAATGTTAGGATTATACCATATACAAATAAAATAAATGCTCCTAAAATTCCATATATTCTATTTCTATGTTCTCTGATCCATTTCCATATTAAATATCCGCCACCAATTTCAGCTACAGATGCTACAAAAAATAATCCCAAAGTAATTAATACTAAAGATACTAATTCTGTCGAATTGTTTTACCTCCTTTCTTTTTTCTGGGAATATAATAAATTATTGCAACTCCTATTAATGCAATGGACGCTCCTATAATATCATATAAATCAGGACGAATTCCTTCAAAAAACCAACCCCATAATAAAGACAATACAATAAAAAAACCTCCATAAGCTGCATAGATTCTATGAAAATGAGATGACGATTGAAATGTTGGAATTATACCATATACAAATAAAATAAATCCTCCTAAAATTCCATATGTCCAACCAAAATCTTCTCTTAACCACAACCAAACAAGATATCCTCCACCTATCTCAAAAAGTCCTGCTAAAAGAAATAGAAAAATAGATAAAAATAATTTTGAAATACTACTTCTTAAAAATTTCATCAAGATTGTTTAAATATTTTCAATTAAATTCTTTTGGAATATTTGAATAATATTTTGATGTATTCTATTGTAAAGATTTACATAATTCTTCTTTAATGCATAATTTTTGTATGTTGTTCAAATTTGAATAAATAATATAGTATAAAAATACGAAAACAAATCAAAATAATTATTATATTCAATTATTATCTTGACTTGTTATATGGTATCTATATTTTAAAAATTAGGTGATAATTATTATAATAGTGTTTACTAAGGAAACTATTTAAAGTATCTGAAATTTTGACAAACAAGAAAATGAGATAAAAAATTAATCCTTCGTAATAATTATTATTTTGAAGAATATGATTCTAAAAACTTGTTATTACATATCACAAAAATTAGAGATTTAATAACAATAAGAGGTACTTTTGAAATGTTAATGCCTTTGTGTTGTACTAATAATTCTGTACGTTACAAACAATTTAGAGAATTAATAACAAGAATTAATAGCATCTGTTTTTAATCCAATTCATTGGATGATAAAATGGTTATGAATAATAAAAAAACATTTATCTTATTAATATTAATAAATAAATTCAAGTTTTAGCATGCATTATTTTGTATAAGGAAAGTATGAATCAAAATTAATTTTGTATGTTTATATAAATAGTAACATTTATTTACTAAATTTTAATTGTTTTATTATAAAAAATATTTATATGATAATGTACCTAAAAAATATTAGTTGAATATTAAAACTAAAATAATAATAGGCGTAATAATTGCGGTTGTAGTAATTCCTATTGGTATTTATACCATTTCCCCCTTATTTGTAAGTACCGAGATCGACGAGCCTCTTCCTTCTGTTACAGAATCCTCAACCGATTTTACTAAATTTATGGAAATGACCGGAGAAGAAATGGCTGAAGCAGCAAAACAAATGACACAAGAAGAGCAAGATATTATAATGACAAATTTTGCTCAACAAAATACTACTATTAATGAAAATATGACTATAAATCAGAATCAAAATGAAATTGAAACATTATTTATAGGAGACTTTGTTGGAGTTGGAGACGGTATTCATCATGCAGAAGGACAAGCAAAAATTTTAAAACTTTCTGATAATTCAAACATCTTAAGACTAGAAAATTTTAAATCGACAAACGGGCCAGATGTTCATTTATATTTATCGACTGATAAACAAGCATCAGATTTTATTGATTTAGGAAGTCTAAAAGCCAATATAGGAAATCAAAATTATGAACTAGAAAACGATATCAATTTTACTAAATACAATAATGTTCTTATTTGGTGTCAACCTTTTTCAGTACTATTCGGTAGCGCAGATCTTCAATAAATTGATATTTATATTTTTAGTAAAAACACAGATAAAAATAAAAAGATAATAATACAACATAATATAATAAAAAATATGATCATTTAAATAATTATTATATTGATTAATTATTTACTATCACTCGTTTAATATATGATTCTTTATAATAGTAACTTAATTCTGAATGAGTATATTTAATAATCATTTATTTTATTTCTTAATTCTAAAACTATTGTTGGAGTACCAACAAAGGGAGCAGTTAGATAAAGCCATAAATCTACTAAATAATCAGATACTAAAGTTGGTGCTTAAGATCGAGCAGGATTTATAGAAACATCAGAAATTAATCCAAATAAAAAATATCTAATCCTTTAAATCTTTTTGCTTCTTTTGAATAAACTACTATGAATATCACAAATATAAGCAAAGCAGAAGCCAATATTTCAATTGCTATTATAACATAAATTGAAAAATCAATATAATTAGGAACATTATCTTCTAAATTTACTTTCATATCAAAAATCAAATAAATTCTAAATTAGAACAAATAATATGTCTAGACAGATATATTAGACCATTAAAAAGTTATAAGAATATGGCTATTTTTGTACTAGTTCACGGTTCTTGGCATGGTGGATGGTGTTGGAAAAAAATGTTGCCTTATTTAAGAAAATATGGACATGATATTTATTTTCCTACTCTCACTGGATTAGGAGAAAAAAGTCATATAATTTCTAAGAATATATCTTTAGACACTCATATACAAGATGTATCTCAATTAATCTTTTATCATGATCTTAAAAATGTAATACTAGTAGGTCACAGTTATGGAGGTGCAGTAATTAGAGGAGTTGCAGAAATCATCCCTAAAAGAATTAAGAGATTAGTTTTTCTTGATGCTTGTATACCAGAAAATAATAAAACTATTTTTGATATTATTCCTGGATTAGAAAAAATTTTCAGAAAACGATTACTTAAGGCGCAAGGTAGAAAATGGTTAGTTGCTCCATATGAACCTGAGACATGGGGCGTTAAAAATTCTGATGTTGAATGGGTAAAGGAAAGACTTACTTCCATGCCTTGGCATACTCACGATCAACCTATAAAAATAAAAAATTCTGATGCACGAATAATACCTAAAAGTTATATTTCCTGTACCAAGTCTAAAGAATCAAAATTTCTGGCAAAAAAAGTTAAATCAAAAAAAGAATGGGATTATCATGAACTCGATACTGGTCATGATGCTATGATAATAGTTCCTAAAGACTTAGCATTTGTTTTAAATAATTTAGTATAGATTACAAGATATTAAAATGCCAGAATGTAACTCTAATCTACATTCATCAAATATTAAAACATCACAAAAAAAGAAATTAAATTATAGTTTGGATTATTTCTTCTTATTACTTTCTTTGAATATTTTTTCTAATTCACTATAAAATTCCTTATTTGCAGTTGTCTTAGACAAAGAAGCGTGCCACTGTTTTGCTACTGTTTTTATAGTTAATTCAACAGTTTTGTCAATAGTATCTCCCCATTCTTTCTCAATAATTTTTTTCAATTTTTCTACATGAACTTCTTTCATTGCAATGAAAAATGAACTTTCCAATAATGATTTTGCAGCATTAATTGGATCTCCATTACAACACGTATTATCATCACAACAACCATTGTTCTTCATATCCGTTGATTCGTATCCACATGTATTTGTTGTATTACAACATTCTGTTCCTATTCTATCTGAAACATTTTCATAATTTGTTTCACATTGATTTTTATTCATATCAATTACCTCGTGTTATATACTATAGAAAGGTAAGTATATAAATTAGTAAGTGATAAAATAGTAATATGGTGAATAAAAGGTAAGTTGATCGAACAAAAATTATCTACTCATACTAAACATGATGAACAATATTCTAAAGAAGAATTGTGTATTGATGGTATGACTTGTAAATGTTGTCCAGTTTTTAATACATTTAATATAATTGGTAAGAAATTCACACCGTTATTAATCCGAAATATGCTTTTCCTAAAACATAAAAGATTCGGTGAATTTTTAAATATTGAAGGAATGAATCCCAAAACATTATCAATAAGACTAAAAGAAATGGAAAAAGATGGTCTAATAAAAAGAGAAGTATATAACGAAACGCCAATTAGAATTGAATATTATTTAACAGAAAAAGGAATGGCATTACAACCAATTCTCGAACAAATGGCATTATTTTCTATGAAGTATTGTTATGAACAAGTTTTTGAAAATCCAGATCCCATCAAAATTAATAAAATTAATACGAAGTCACTAAAGAAGTATACTGTGTCATAAATTTGAAAATATAATTCATAGCTGAATACAAAAATCAACAATATCTTTCACAAAATACTATTTATAATCAATTGACGTAATTATACAAAACAAGATAAATTTTATTCATAATTTTAGAAAATAAATAATAATATATTATATATAAAATATACATATTTGTTAATACGACCTGAT
>JBNAIF010000127.1:0-64050 GCA_050043595.1 Nitrososphaeraceae archaeon
TATATGAACACAAAATAACTGATCAATTAACAGACAAGATAAAAGAATCATTTGAAGAATATGTAAATACAAAAAATAATGAAAAATTGATAAATGATATTCAAAATTATATTGATCATGTTTCAAGCCATTTAATGAAAGAAAATTTTAGATTATTTGTTATGGCAGACATGATATTAAAAAATCAATCTGGAGAAATTGCTGAAGAAATGAAATTAGTTGAAAAGAAAAAATTAAAAGAAATAGGGAATGACAGGGAACATTATGAACATATTGTTACTAGTATAGAATCAAAACTAAAAAAATAAATAATTTGAAAATAAATTTGTGGTCGTTGTTATCTATTATTATTGATTAACCTGCAGAAGAATGTTGATATATTAGAGTATCTGGATGAAATGCTACCCATTCAAACCAGAATCCTTGATCATAAGGTAATCTGGATAACTCTGTTCCTTTCAAAGGACCATTAACGGATATGCCTTCAAAATTCCATTCACTTTTTGTTTCTATGTCTACAGCTAATTTCTTAGCTTCATCATACTCAAAAGTTAATACAGTATCATTAACAACAGGATCAAATGCTCTTGTCATAAATGGATAAAATGAAAATAAAGTTATAGATTTATTGCTTACTTGGTCATTTATAATATTATTATTTTCTATATCTTGTAATTTGTATGCTTTGTAAATATCTTCAAAATTAAATCCAACAATTATCTCTTTCAACCCTAACCTATCGTCATTATTAGAAACTGGGAAGAGAACAGTACTGCTGGTATAATAATTCCCATAAGGATCTGCACCATATGGTCTAGCTGAGCCTGTGTCTCTAGATAATATTTTACTTTCGGGGTAAAGCTCTTTCCATTCCTTCCAATAAGATATATCGAAAGGTATACGTTCCAGTTTTTCTCCTGCATAATTTCCAACTATACTTTGGCCTAATGCTTGACTCCACAAAGAATCGCTTGTTCTATCATACATCACAAGATTGCTATTATACAATTTACCAGAAGTACCAAATTCGACAATATTACCATCAGCTAATGTTCTTTCGAAAACTTGATTTGTAAAACACAATGGACAATATGTAATTGCTACTGGAACATCTCCAACTACATCATTAACAATTTCATGCCATACCAGTATTTGTAGTGGATAGGCTCTAATATCACCATTAATATTCAATCCTAAAACAAATTCCGAATCTTCTATGTATTTATCCGCCTCTTCAATATCCAAGAATTTAGGATTATCTATTGATGGGATTCCGTCAGCTGGAGGACCACCACTAACTATTTGATCTAAGGGGACTGTATGTTTAGTACCACTGTCGTCATGTGATATAGTTTGAAGAATTGATGATGGTGATGTTGCTATTGCAGAAGAGATAGGATAATTTTGTGAATCTTTTAAAAATAGATTGAAAAAATTTGAAGTCATCGATAATGTAATAGTGGATATAATAATTATACCAATTATACTACTAAGCAGTAAAATATTTTTGTTTGAAAAATTATTAGATGAATTTATTTTCTTCATTTTACATCTCCTTTATTCTATTGTGATCTAGAATTAGAAACTTGTGTTTCTGTTACCTGTTTTTTTTGTTGCTTTAATTCTTTCTTAAGTCTTAGCACTGATATACCAGTAAACACACTTACAATAACAAGACCTAGATATGATAATAATTCGGAATATTGAATCATTATAACAGAAACGCCGCTTCCAAATACAGAAGGTAAAAATGATAATACGAATAACCAACTTCCACAACATCCTAAAGGTACTAGAGAAAAAAATGAAAAGAAAGAACTTAAGGCGGTACTTCCTCCATTTCCAGCACGAGAACTTAAAAATCCTTTTTTACCTTTCTTTGGAATTTTGCAACCCAAAGATTTGCTGTAACTTGAAACAAATGTTTGTATTCCTATGCCTATTGCTAATCCAATAATAATAATAGAATTTACTTGAAATGCTGCGTTTATTGCAGTATCAGCAGGAAGATTTGGAGTTGTAAAAACAACTACTGAGAGATATACAATCATGGTAATGATTCCCATTACAATTCCTTTTAAAATAGAACGTTTAGTTATGTAGCTTAGATTATTTTTAATTAACACAATATAACTATAACCTTCTTTTATTTAACATGATATTTAAATCGTTAAAAAATAAGTTGAATATTTAAAGTAATTATAAAATTAAGTCAATGTTTAGTAATATTGCTATATAAAAAAAGTATTATCAAAAAAAGAAAAATTGTTTAGTAATATTGCTATATAAAAAAAGTATTATCAAAAAAAGAAAAAAAATGTTGTTTAAAATTTAGAAGACTTGTGTTCTTGAACTGTGCTTTGATCAAAGAATGGACAATTAACTACATGTTTTCCTTCCATTGCTGGAACAACATTAATTAATTCATTGCTTTGTGCAGAATTTATGTCCACTAATGTTTCAAGTAATCTAGCATCTGAAGGATTTTGCCATTCAGACATGAAAATCTTCCACATTGGACTGTAATTTTCATCTGTGGGACCTGCGACAGAAATACCAGGTTGGAATCCAAGAGGACCAGTTCCATTTATACCATTCTTAAATTGGAATAAATCAACAGCAACTGGAGTAGAAGCTAATTTCTCATTTGAAGGTGCATATACTACACCCATCATATTAGCTGGCATTTCTGGAACTGCATCAGTAACGATATAATATATTGTGTTACCGGTAGGTCCCCATCCTCTATGTGCTACAAAGGTTACAACCATGTTTTCTGTATCGATCTCAAGAACTTGACCTCCACCGTATTCACTATCATCAGTTATGTTGGTATCTTCTTTAATAACTAAAGATCCTCCTTCCCATTGAACAGCAGGTTTATTGACTATGATCTCTGTTTGTTCAATAGCTACATCACCAGCTTCTTCAGCTGAAATAATTTCGTCAACTGATTTTAATTCGGTAGCTTTGCCCTCATCGGTCCATTCTACAAAATTCACTTGATATAATGGACTGTATACATCATCGCCTGGTTTTGAACTAAGAACTCCAATTTGAAAACCTAAAAGCCCATCACCTTCTACACCATTCGTGAAAGCATATGCTTGACCACGAACATCATCAGGTGTTTGTGCTAATACAGGAGCAGTGTTTACTGGAAAGTTTGAGAATTCAGTAATTTGTTGAGCAGTTTCGGCATCAGAAACGTCAGTTACTACATAATATATGTCATTGCCATTTTCATATCCCTTAAACAATGGAATATCAATGGGTACGTTTGCAGCTGCCAGTTTTAATAATGAACCTGGTTCTGCCTCGGCGGTTATTGGTTTTAATGTTGCAGGAGTTGCAACAATCATTCCTACCATGAAAATAGTGGCTAGAAATGATGAACTGATTAATTTGTTCATGAAAGCGTATGTAAATAGTATGTATTTATATTATTCCTATAAGTTTGTAATTGAATATTGAATAGTTTAAGTTTTCTTTGTTTTATTTCTATTCAAAATTTGTATACCCAAGTTTTTTGATATATTCGCGAAAATTTTGATCAGTATTAGCTTTTTCCGCAAAACTAATACCACCATTAATTAAATTATTATCAAGTTCACTTTTCTTCTTTATCCAAACAATATTTCCATCCAGATCGACTTCTATTAATTTAGATCTTTCTAGATAACGAAAAATAGTATTGATTAATACTGGTTCTAGTTTATGTCTCAACAATTTTTGTAAATCTCTTACCTTGACGAAATCTTTTTGATCTATGATTACAGAAAGAAATAGATCTAGATTATCTTGACTAAATTCATTTCGTGGTATAGGTTTATTTTTTTTTGATTTCCTGTTATAATTTACTTTTTTTCTTTTTTTGATGATATTACTAATATCATCAAGTTTTTATTATTTTCTATTATTTTACAATACTAACAAAAATATTGAACAGTATAATTATTCACCTATTACTTTTATAAGAATTCGTTTTGGTCTTTGACCATCGAATTCACCATAGAAGATTTGCTCCCAAGGACCAAAATCAAGATTGCCGTTAGTAATTGCTACAATTGTTTCTCTGCCCATAACCTGACGTTTAAGATGAGCATCTGCATTATCCTCACCAGTGTCATTATGTCGATATTTGTCTATCGGTTCATGTGGCGCTAATTTTTCAAGCCATTGTTCAAAATCATAATGTAAGCCACTTTCATTATCGTTAATAAAAACGCTAGATGTTATATGCATGGCATTAACCAGACATATTCCTTCTTTTATTTCACTCTCTTGGACAATTTGTCGAACTTGTGATGTTATGTTAATAAATTCAAATTTATTTTTGGTTTTAAAGGTAATGTAGCTAGTTTTATATTTCATATAAATATTGTTCAATCATATATTATACACCTAAGTATATATTAGTTCAATTTGTTTATGTATAAAATTTATTTATTTATTTAATTAACACAATTGATAATTAATTAAAAAATAATTAAAACAATATAAAATTATTTAATATATAATATTTACACAGATTAAGCTTTGATATTCAGATTTTATTGAATATTGAATGTAATACAAAATATCAAAATATTAAATTATTGAAATTTGATATATCATATCATTATTAATTAGGTTAATTTTGTAGATATTATTTCATCATAAAATTAAAAAAAATATAAACTAAATTTATTTTAATATCTCTATAATTTTTTTCCGAGATTTTGTGCCAGAAATAAAATATATACATTCAGAAGAAATACTAAAGAAAGTAGATAATTTTTTAATTAATTCTCGATTAGCTTTTCCAAATTCAGGTTTAGATTTTAATGGAACATGAAGTTCATTGTCATTTAGTAATTTAATTTCATCAGAAGAATTAAAAATAATGGTAACATAATATCTCATTTGATAATGAACATATATCTTATTTATTAAAAACTATATCAATAAATAAATTTGTCATATTGATTGAATTTTTATATCCCTAGGCTATAAAAAAAATAGATACAAACTGCAAAAAAGAATGATTTTACAAGTATATAATGATATTAAACCAAAAAATTGGTTATCAAAATATCAAGAAAAATCCATATTATATCTTGTAATAATGTTTTTATTTTATCATGGTATTGGTATAATTTCACTATTAATAGGGACATTAATTGTACAAAATGTTATTACAGACTATGAAGAACCAGTTATTGAACGTTCAGTTATACAAGTATTAGCCGCAGGTCCTATTGAAGAAACATTATTTTTTGGAATACCATTTTATGCATTTGGAAGTACGATATTGACTTTATTTGGTGGTATAGCATGGGCTATGCTTCATATTTTAGGTACAAATTCACTGGAGGTAAGCCAACTAAATTATGCAAATTTGTTCTTTGTAATTCCTTCTTTATTCTTTAGTTTAAGAACATGGATAACAGGAAAAGGTTGGTTTGCAATAATTGCACATTCAGTATGGAATAGTATTTTTTTTACATTAGGTTGCAATTCAGGAGAATTTCCTTGTTCCTATTATATCAAAAATGAAGACATATCTACAATAATATTATCAATATTATTGATAGGTGCAACATATGTATTGATGGTTAGGAGAAATAATAAAATAATAAAATGAAAAATAATGACTAAATTAACTATATAAGGAATATCGTTTCCTTAGATTAGATCTCATTTTTGATGATAATTTTTCAGAAATTACATTTTGACTGCGATCTATTTTAGATAAATTCTTTTCAGTAAAAATAAAAGGACCGTAGAGATAATTATGACCTTTGGTAGGTTTTACTGGTTTTATAGAAGATAAAAGTGTATTAAGATGATTATTAACATCTACTTCTTTTAAAGAAGTATTTTGTTGCTCATCAGAAAGTTGCTTGAGAAATTTCATTATAGTATTTTGCTCAAGTTTTC
This sequence comes from Nitrososphaeraceae archaeon, assembly GCA_050043595.1. Taxonomy (GTDB): domain Archaea; phylum Thermoproteota; class Nitrososphaeria; order Nitrososphaerales; family Nitrososphaeraceae; genus TH1177. The sequence goes on from JBNAIF010000127.1 coordinate 5,923, forward strand.
GATATCCAAATGGAGTAACATTACTCTTATTATTCAATCTTTTTTCAAATTTAGAATAATCACTATCAATTTTTGTTCCCATAACAATAGGAGTAGGTTTATAGATAGAATCGATCTTTAATTGCCACATCTCGTTAGAATTAGAAACAATTGCATCAAAAAAAGAATCACGTATAGGAGTAGTAGATATTAGAAAATTCCAACCACGTGGATTTGAAGAATATTTTTTAAATAGATGTTTAGCTAATATAGCATCGCTAAGTATTTCCACAAATATACTAAGAGAAAATGACTATATATAATATTTTAATTAAAATAATTAAAAATTAGAATGAATTTTATATATCTACATAAATTGTATCATTTTCTACGATCACATTATATGTATCAGCAGGTTTTAGATTTTGAGGAAACCATATAAGTTTTCCATTAGTTACATCCCATTTTGCTCCATGCCATGGACATTTCAATTCTTGACCAGATAGCTCTCCTTCATGTAGTTCAGCTCCAGCATGATTACAGATATCCCCTATTGCATAATACTTTCCATCTACATTAGCAACTAAAATTTGTTTTCCTCCAGCAATTATGTTTGTAATTTTGCCTTCTGAAAGATCTGATTTTTTTCCAACTAAGAATTTTGCCATTCTTTCTTTAAGTAATACATAAGTATATTTTAGATTTTCTTAATTGAATAATAAAAAATTATAATAATAATAAGAATAATAATAAATGAAAAAATGAAATTTGGTTTATATGATGATACAAGAAATATTCCTTTTGATATTCATTTAGAAAATCTAAACAAACCTAGTCAACTACAATTATTAGAACTGCGAAAGTTTGTAAAATCTCTTGGTGATGATGTAGTAGAAGACATAAGACCGCACAGAATTGTTTATGCAAAAAAAATTGTGTTTCGTTCATTTCTAGATATTAAACCAGATAAAAATAATGAAATTATATTATCATTACGAAGTGATAGAAAAAACCCATCAAAAATATACAAAGTAAACAATAATTCTAATATTAATGAAATAAAAAATGAAATTAGTAATGCATACAAAAAAATTAATTAAAAATCTTATGATAAGAAGAATCTAGATTTATAAAATTTTAAAATCACTGAATTTGCCAGTATACGTGTTATCATCTTGGATTATCTGTACGTTATCTACTCTGCCTTGCGGTGGACCTATATGGCACCACTCTACAACATTATATACATTTGATTTAGTACCTTCTAATATACATTCTACATTACCATTATCCAAGTTTTTTACCCATCCTCTTACATGATTATCAATAGATGTTTCTTGTGTGTGTTTTCGAAAATAAACACCTTGTACTTTTCCTGATATAATCAGATGAACACGTACTAATTCAGAAGAATCATCTGCTTTCTCTTTAGTAGTAGGCATTATATTCATAATGTAAAAAAAAGGTGTTATAATTATAACTAAATTATTGAAAAATAATATGTTAACGAAAAGTGTAAAAAATCTCACTATAAAACAGATAAGAAATGTTGTAATAAGATACTGGTTCAATATATCATCATAAAATAGATATTTTTTATAATATTCTTTATAATGTCACATAAAAAAATAAACTATATTTTAAAATTTTTGTTTAAAGGTCAAGCCTTTAGACTTTGGAATTATTAATAATTTTTGATAGATAAATTATATTTTTATGCCATTATAATTTGAAAATAATAATCAACATCATTAAAAAATAGTGTATAGTGAATGTTTTCAATGTATTTCAATTATTTCATATAAATTCTTAATTTACTAGTCTATTTTGGAATATTATTAGCACAAAGTTAAAATCACCTAGTATAGTGGTTCTTTATAGAATAATTTTGGGTAAACGACCGTTAGTACGAAGAAGGGGACGTGGAGGAAAACAATTTAGAGCTACACAGACCGGTAAAATAACTCCAGCAAGATATCCAAATTTTAAATTGGATGAAAAATATTCTGGTTCAGTTGTTGACATAATTCATGAAAGAGGTAGAGACGCACCATTAGCTAAAGTTAAATTTGATAATAACATTGTTTCATATATTCCTGCAGTAGATGGAATAGCTGTAGGTAATAATATTGAATCAGGACCTGGTGTTAATATAAGTAATAATAATATTTTACCTTTAGCATCAATCCCAGATGGAACTGTTATCTGTAATATCGAGAAAAATTTTGGAGATGGTGGCAAGTTGATTAAATCTGCAGGATCATCAGCAATTGTTTTTTCTCATTCTGTTGAAGGAGTAACTGTAAAATTTCCGTCAGGAAAATTTCTGACAATCAATGAAAAATGCAGAGCTATGATAGGCATTATAGCTGGATCTGGAAGGAAGGAAAAACCGTTTTTAAAAGCAGGAAATAAACACAAGTATATGAAGTCACATGGTAAAAAATATCCACATGTGAGGGGAGTTGCACAAGCAGCAGTTTATCATCCTCATGGTGGTGGAAGACATCAACACGTTGGACGCCAATCATCAGTAGGACGAGATGCACCTCCTGGAAGAAAAGTTGGTGTTATAGCTCCTAGAAAAACTGGTCGTGGCAGATTAAAAGAACGATCGTAATAAAATTAATTTATTTTTTTTGTTATTATACTATAATATTAAAAGTCATCTACTAATTATGGATAAATAAATTAATTTTTTTCAGTCATTAATAAATATAACAAAGCTTTTTGAACATGTAATCTATTTTCTGCTTCAGACCATACCACTGACTGTTTTCCATCTATTATTTCAGATGTTACCTCTTGACCACGCTTTGCTGGCAAACAATGCATAAAAATGGCATCTTCTTTTGCAAATTTAATTAAATCCAAATTAACTTGATATTTTGGCAGAAAAATTTTTTCTCTTATTGATCTTTCATGATCTTTTCCTAAAGAAACAAAAGTATCAGTTACAATAATATCTGCATTCTTTACGGCATCATTAGGAGAGTTTGTTATAGATATATTAGATCCTGTTTTGATCCCTTCTTTCTTAGCTAGTTTAACTATCCAATCAAGAGGTTCATATCCACTCGGAGAAGCTGCAATCATATTTATCCCAGTTTTTGCACAACCCAATAAAAGATCATTACATACATTGAAACCATCACCTATCCAAGCAAGCTTTAATCCATCAAACTGTTTTTTATATTCTTGTATAGTTAAAAGATCGGCAAGAATTTGACAAGGATGAAACATATCAGATAGACCATTTATCACTGGAATTGTAGAATTAAAGGCTAAGGATTGGATATCTTTATGATCATAAACCCTTGCCATTAAACAATCTAAATATAAAGATAAAGTTTTAGCAGTATCTTCAATAGATTCACCACGGGATAACTGTAAATCATTCATTCCTAAATATACAGTATTTCCGCCTAACTGTAACATTCCAGTTTCAAAACTCACTCGAGTTCGTGTAGACGGTTTTTGAAATATCATTCCTAGTATTTTACCATCTAATAGACTTTTATTACTGGATAATGTACTTCTTAATTCTTGTTTTAATTTTTTAGCTAGATTTAGTATTATATTTATCTCATCATAATCCAGATCTTGTAAACTAAGAATATTTTTATTCTTTAAGGAGTTCATCGATATCTTCATCTGAAAGATATACTACATCATTTTTATTTTTCTGTTTTTTATTATTACTATTATTATCATCATTACTAATACTGTCGAGTGACTTTTCTGTCTGATTATCTTTATTGGTCAATTTGTCATCCTCATTATCAGACATTTCTTTCTTTTTCTTTCCTCTTTTTCCAAATAGAGATGAAAAAAAGCTTTTCTTTTTATTATTTTCACTAGAATTATTTTCTAACTTATTTGGAGTTTCTGATGATAATTTTACTTCTTGATTGTCTTTGATAATATCTAGATTATTTTTATTTTTCAAATAATCCTCTTCTTTGTTGTGATATTCTTTTTCTACTATAGACTTGGTTTCTTGTTTAGATTCATCGCCAGTATAAGTAGGTATTTTTTCATGTTCTAAGACAGTATTTTCAAGATTATCAAGATTATTTGTAATTTCGTTTTTGTCATGTACTAGTGTAGTATCTTTCTCCAAAATAGATTCTATTTTGTTTGGAACAACATAATTTTTTTTATCGATGAGAGAAATTGAAGAATTAAAGATTGATTCTACGAATTTATTTAAATCAAATGTTATTATATCGTCATATCCTTGACCTACTCCGAGAAAAATAATGGGTTTTGAAGTTAAATGTGATATAGAAATAATTGCCCCTCCTTTCGCGTCTGCATCAGTTTTAGTTAAAATGGCTCCATCAAAATTTGTATATTCAAAGAATTCTTGTGCTTGATAAATCGCATCGTTACCTGCTAATGAATCACCTACAAAAATCTTGAGATTAGGTTTTATAACATTCACTATTTTACCAATTTCAGCCATAAGATTTTTTGCAGTTTGCATTCTGCCTGCAGTATCAATCAGAACTGCGTCGATTCTATGTTTTTTAGCATATTCTACTGCATCTCTGGCTACAGCTGAAGGGTCAGCACCATATCGTTGATGTATTAATTTTAATGATAAACGATTAGCATGTTCATCTAGCTGTTCTATTGCTCCTGCTCTATGAGTATCACCTGCAGCCAAAACTACTGAAAAACCGTTATTACGGATAAGATTTCCTACTTTGGCCACTGTAGTAGTTTTTCCTGTTCCGTTTATTCCAAGAAATAGAATTATGAAAGGTCCTTCCTTTTTTAATTTTGAATCTTCAATTTTCTTTAAAAGATCTAATTTGCCTGACCTTGATATTATTTCATATATAGAGCTTTTTACATTGGATTGAATTACTTCTTGAACGGTTTGTTCCTTTTTGATTTCTAGTCCCAGTAATTTGGATTTCAAGTTTTTGGAAATATCATCTATAACTTCTTGTGCTACATCACTTTCTAATAATTCCAATTCTAGATCAAATAAATTATTTTCTAGATCTTTTTCAGAAATTTCTTTTTTACTTATATCAGAAACTACATTTGAAAAAGCTTTTTTTAATTTATCGAACATAGTAAGATATGACTAATTTAATAATAATATGGTAAATTATGTTTTATGTATTGTTGTTAATACTATGATTATCCGGTACCAGAAGCGTTTTGAGCGCTAGGATTATGCGATTGATTGAACTGTGGAGATCTGGATTGTGTACCAGCGACAGAAGCTTGTCGTAACATACTATTTATTTGATGTTGTATTTGCTCAAGCTGGTTTGTAATCTGTTGTTTTTGTTGAGTTAATTGAGTTAAAGCTAGTTCAAATTCTTTTATACGTGATTCTATATAATTTAGAGTATCTTCTTTGGTTTTTTCCAGAGTTACGCCAGCCCCTACATTTACCAAAAGTTTTGTAATTTGAGGGATGTTTGCTTTGATAAAGACTCCGGTTCCAATAGGCATCAAAGATTCAGTTTCGTTATTGGAATTGATATTTTGGAGTGCATTAGATGCTAAACGAGCTTCCTCAAGTAACCTGGCAACAGTTGCTTCTCGTCCTGCAATTTCATTTAAATATAACTCTAAATTTCGAGATTGTTGAGCCATTTCATTTATTCGCTGTTCCATCATGGCTCTTTGAGAATTTGATAAATTATTACTCATTAGTTAAGTAAATTATTTCATATCCATTTATAATTGTGGCGAAAATATTTTGGTCGTAATAAATAAAATAGTATTAAATTCTAGAAATTTTTATCATATTTACCATTTTAACTTCCATACCATAACGATCTTCATTAGTTTTCATATGATTATATATACGTAATAAATCATAGGAATTTTTCAAAAAATTAAAAGTGCCTGAGATTTTCATCAAAATAAAATTGAAGACTATTGAATAAATCTTAAAGTTCGATATTATTTTGTCTCTATATGAAGAAAGATTAAAAATATTATTTATAAAAATTTCTGCACAAACAGTTGAGGGAATTATGCCTTCTCCAAGTAATGGATATACTGTACCTATAGATTCGCCAACTCCTATCGTTTTTCTATTATCAGTAAAAGGTTCAGACATTATTGGTGGACTAATTCTTACTGGTCGTCCATTTTTTTTGATTATATCGCATTTATGTTTTTTTAAAAATGATTCAACAAATTCATTATGACGTTTTCTAGTGAAATCACCAGCTCCGATATGAGCATATCCATTTCCCAATGGAAAATACCAAAAATATCCAGACATTGATGGAAATCCTTTCAGGTAAAAATCATCAAAAGGAATATCGTTATTATCGTTGTATTTAACTTTATACTGTACACATGGAATCCACATTTCATATTCTAAACGTGGTAAGTAATTACGATGAAATCCTGTGGAATCGATAATAAGATCATACTCAGATTCTAATAATTCTTTTTTTGGTGCTTTTCCAAAATGGATCTTAGTTCCCTTTATCATATCTTGAATAAGTTGTAGTTTATCGTAGCTAACCATTCCTTTTAATCCTACATCAACTGATTTTTTGTGCAAGTCGACATGCATTGTTTTGCCATCATGAAGAATATAATTTTCAAAATTTAACCCGCATTTTTTTGCATAATCATGCATAACATTTTTACAAGTAGCCCATGCACATACTGCATCATGATCATTTTCTTGCATCCTTTCAAAACCAACAACTTGAATATCATGAAAATTGGAAAGTTGATTCATAAGATAAGCTCCTGATACACCAATACCGACTACAGCTACTTTCATGAATATATAATGAGATATTACAAAATAAAAAGATATAGAGACCCAAAATAGATTCATGAAAATATTAAATTAATAAATATGATAGAATTTAATTATATAAAGTGGGTAGAAGAGAAATTCCTGGTACTGCTAGAGCAGGGATAGGTATTCTTATAGTTGGCGCAATATTAGTAGGTGTTGGAACATATCAAGAAAGAGAACCTCTATCGGTATATGGAGCAATAATGGCATTTTTAGGTTTTATTTTATATATTACAACATCAATTTATGTATCTAAAAAAAGTAAACAAAAAAAAGATTATTCTAGATAAATTGCTGGTTTAAACGGTCTAGAAAATTTTGACCTGAATTTTGGGTCATATTTATTAAGATCGTTGTCACTAAAAATTACAAGTTTTGCGGAAGAATGTGTTTCGGACAGTATAAATTTAGTAAAATAATTTATAATATTAATTTCATCAAATTCATTTATTTTTAATCTATTATTTTGGGATTCAGATGAATCTGAAAGTATATCATCTACAATTTTTTTTATTAAATTAGGATCTTTTCTTGCAAAATAAGTTTCTTGATCAGAGATAATTAATTTCATAATATTGCTAAAATTTTTCTCTTTTTTTATTGCAATGGTTGTTAAAATTTTTTTATAGATAAGTTTTTTTTGGTTATTTGAACAATAAACATATATTTTAGTAAAAGATTTTTTAGTTACTTTGATTATTTTATTTATATCATTAACCAAATTTATTATGAAATTTTCAGATTCTATTGCAAGTGGATCTATTTTATCTTCATGAATACTAGGCCAAGAACTATTTATTATAAAGTCCTTATTTCCAAATTTATGCCATATCTCTTCACAAATAAATGGAGCAAAAATAGATATAATTTTTATTCGAATGATAAAATATAATAATAAAATTGTATTAGAAGTTTTGTATTGTTTTTTATCATATTGCATTGAATCAACAAATTTTTTATATAATTGTATATCTTGATCAAAAACATAAAGGATTTTATGTATTATATCACGTATACGTAAATTATCTAAGAGAAAATTTATTTCCAATATACTATTTTGTAATTTACTAATTAACCAGTTATCTTCAAGATTTAAAGTACAATTTTCAGAGATATAAAGATATAGAGAACTTTCTAGGTCTGTAAGAATATTAGAATCATGGAATTCCAAAGATTTTAAATGATTTTGAAAGAATATACTGAAACTATAGATATCAGATAATTTTGAACGTATAGATTTAGCTATAGTAAACGAAAAATCAGCGTCCTGAAGTAATTCAGCAGAAATTAATATGGATAATCTAATAGTATCTGCACCATAATTACTTATTGCCTGCCGTAATGGAATTATATTTCCTATAGATTTTGACATTTTTTTTCCTTCCATCATAACTGAACCGTTAACGACTATTTGTTTTGGCCAGAATTTTGATTCAAAAATTGCAATGTGATTAAAAATAAAAAAAGATAAATGATTTGGTATTAGATCTCTTCCAGAATGTCTAGAATCAACCGGATAGAAATACAAAAATTCATTTCTAATGTCATGTATTAAAGATGATGGAGCGCCAATTTTTTTTGATATTTCATTGACACGTCCTATTCCAAAAATAACATAATCAAAAAAAGAGTTTTCAATATTTTCTATATTTTTTGAGTTTAATGAATCATTGTTTACAAATTTAGATAAAATATAATATACCATATATATAGAGGAGTCAGAAAGACTCTCAATAATCCAATTGTGATCCCATGGTAAAGTAGTTCCAAGTCCAGATTTTCGAGCACAAGCTCTTTCTTTTAGCCAATCGGTTACATTATGAAATTCTTGTTTAATTTCAGTAGGAAGAATTTTTAAACCATTGTCCAAATAATGATGTACTTGTTGTTTCCATTCTTTGTCTCCATAATTAATAAACCATTGATCAGTTAGTAACTTAACAAAACACTCTGAACCACATCTACATTTTACTGGTTTAATTAATTCATAGAAAATTTCTCCTTGTTGTTTAGTTATAATATTATTTTTTATTTTTTCTTTTGCGTCTTTAACAGACATGCCAGAATATATACCTGTATTTTTGGACATATAACCATTATAATATTCATGTAAATATAGTTCATTTGTAGCCTTTTCTAATAATGAATCATTTTGATTAGTAATATTAAATTTTTTAATGACATTTAAAGAAGATAATGAATCTGGATTATTAACATGTGTTGAATTATTATCAACATCTATAATTTTGATAGGAGTTATATTTGGATCTAAATTATATGTTGGAAGTAATTTTATATTATTTTTTAAATCTTTTAAAGCTTGGTAATCATATGGAGCATGTGCAGGGACTGACATTACTATACCGGTACCAGTATCTGATTTAACAAAATATCCTGGATATATCAATGTTCTATTATTCGTTTGTGGATTTGTTACTATTTGTCCAATCAAATCTTTTCCTTGTATATTACTTTCTATAGTAATATTATGATCTAAAAATTCTAATTTTTTTGCTGCTTCCTTACTTACTATCCACTTTTCATCATCAATACTTATTTGTACGTACGTTATTTGTGGATTAATCCAAAGATTAGTAACACCGAAGATAGTTTCTGGTCGTAATGTAGCAGTAGGAATAATTACTTTATTCTCTAATCGAAATTTTATTAATGTATATTCATTAAACTCTGGCTCTACATCTCCTAAAGTATCATGTTGGCTTACAGGATTTCTATCATTTGGACACCATCCAACAGGATGTGAACCTTGTATAATTAGGTTCTTATTTCGTAAAGTTGTAAATTGCCATATTATAAATTTTGAATATAGTTTATCAATAGTAGTAAATTCTCTTCTCCAATCAATAGAATAACCCATATCTTTCATCCCCAACTTAATCTCATTGTGAAAATATTTTGCAATTTGTTTGGCTTCTGAAAAGGATTCGATAACATCATCAGATAATTTATATACGTTCTTAAAAGTATCTATTAAATTAGTATCTCCTTCGTTTACTCTTCTGGACATTGCTAGTATTGGAGTACCTGTATAATGAAATCCCATAGGGAATAACACATTATTGCCTTTCATTCTTAGATAACGAGCATGAGCGTCTGCTAATGTATATGTTCGGCCATGACCAATGTGTTGTGGTGAATTGGGATATGGAAATGCTACAGTAATAAAATATTTGTGTTTGTTTTTATCTACATTTGTTTCAAATAGTTTACTTGAATCCCATTTTGATTTCCATCTCTTTTCAATATCATTCCAATCAATGACAATATTATTATGATTTGAAATTTTTGTTGAAATGTTTGATTGTTTGGTTTGTTCGTTAATCATCTTTATATTATCCTATTTATTATTTACATAATTGTTAGCTGATGCTATGACTTGTTTAATTCGATGTTTATGTTTTCCTCCTCCTTGTCCAAATTTTGCATCTCCGCCACCCGAGCCACCCAATTCATTTGAAAAAGCTTTTGCTATTTTACCTGCATGAAAATTATATTGCTGTGCTTTCTCACCTGCAAATACTACAACACGAATTCCATTATCTTTTATAATTAATGAAATATATAAAAGAAATGGATCAAAATGTACAGATTGCATGCCAATTGCGATATGATATTCATCATCTAATTCATCATCATAATCAACATACATTTTAATTCCATCTGCAGTAATTTGTTTTGATGAAGAAGAAATATATTGTGCCATTATTGGAGCAATTTTTCTTTGAATTATTTTTATTTTAGTTTTTAGTCTTTCATAATCTTTAAAATACCTATTGAATGAATCGAGCATCTTATCTTTACTTGAACCCAATGAGCTGGTTATTGATTGTATAGATTTATCTTGGTTATTAATATAATTTGTTGCTTTTTGTCCGGCAACAAATTCTAGTCTAACTACACCATCTTGAATTCTTTCTGATTTAATGATTTTAATTATACCTAATTCACCTGTTTTACTTACGTGTGTTCCACCACATGCCTCTATATCAAATCCATCAATATTAACAATCCTAACTATATTTGATGGAACTACTCCACCCTGATAGATACGAAATGAAAATTTTTGTTCGCTTTCTCCTCTTTTGTATTCATTAATATCAACAGATAAATTTTTCATTATAGTAATATTTGCAATTTTTTCAATTTTTTCAATTTCATTTCTTTTTAAAGCAGAATGATGAGTGATATCTAGACGTCCGTGATTCTCGTCCTTATACGCAGAATTTTGCCAAACCCAAGAACCTAACGTATTACGAGCAGATGCATTTAGTATATGGGTTGCAGTATGATGTTTAGTAATTGATTCCCGTCTAGTATAATTTATTTTGCAGAATTCGATATCTCCTTCATGAATTGATTTGATATCAGAAACTTTATGCAAAACTATATCATCTTGTTTTACAACATCCAAAACTCTTGTATTACCGATACTTCCTGTATCTGGTTCTTGTCCTCCACCTCTTGGGTAAAAAGCTGTTTTATCCAAAATTATATATTTATTATTTAATATGCGAAGTACCTTGGATGAAAAATTTTGTAATTTATTGTCAGTATAATATAATAATTTCGTAGGAGGTAGATCATCTATTCCGGAAATATTTTCAGTACTATTTGATTTTTTATTTTCAGAATGAAGTTGTGCTAACTTAACGTAAAAATTTGAAGGAATTTCATCTATTGCATTTGATTCTTTTAGAAGATCAGGAGTAATTCCATCAGATTCATAAAATCGTATTAAATCATCTACATTTAAATTGATTTTATCTTTTTTAATGTTCATAATTATATCATTCATTCTTTGCTTAGTGTTAGCATATCTTTGTGACTCTAATTTGAGTATAGTAATAACTTCGTCTTTATGTTCCTCTAATTCTGGATACATATTTTTTAAATATTTAATATGTTCTTCTATTACATTACCAATATCTATTTGCCACTTAAATCTATCAATTATAGAAAGAATACGTCGTAATAAAATTCTTAAATTATATCCCCCACCTACATTTGAAGGCAAAGAACCATCAGAAATAGCAAATAAGAGTGTCCTAGAATGATCTGCAATTGTATAGATAGCCTCATATGTAGAAATGATATTCTGAAATTCATTATATGGTATTTGAAGATCCTTAGCAATAGATATTTTCAATTTTGAAATATTATTTCTTAGATTGATATCATCATCAAATTCGTTTAATTTCTTTGAAATCGATTTAAAATAATTTGATAAAAATGAAGTATTAGTAGAAATACCGGTTATATTTTCTAAGTAGTTTATAACTGAACCGAAAGTGCAATCATAACTTGTTGGAGTCCCCATAGTTATCCATGAAAGTCGTTCTAATCCAGCACCCATGTCTATTATTTTATTTTTAAGCTGTTTGTAATTATTTTCATTTCCTTCGAATTCTGTAAAAACAGCATTACCTAATTCCAATCCACGTACAAAATATTCTAGAGAATATCCGAATGCACCAGCTCCCATCCAAACATCCTCTACATAGGTTATCTCTTCTGATGGTATACCAAGTACTTTTGTTAACATTCCATGGTCTAAATCAATACATTGATCTTTCCAATAACCACCTGGTATATCAGCATTACAAGTCTGACCAATCATACAAAAACTAGTATAATGTCTGCCACTTAATCCAACATTTTCAATATCATTAAATCGTAAACACATTTGTGGTACAACTAACGGATTTGATGGTAATTCGAAGATTACTTTGTTTCTTATCACACGTTGGAAATCGACTATTGATGCAATGGTATAATATAGATCTTCACGCCATCTGCAAACAACAGGATAACGTCGAACTATTGAATGATCTTTTGAAACAAAGTAATCTTCAATTTCTTTCCAAGTATTTACATAATCTAATCTTCTTTTAGTAGGAGGATTGTCAATAAATGTATAATTTTCATGATCTGGACAATTCTTTTTTTCGATTATTGTCCAAAAAAATTTATTGCATATAGTACATTGTTTTCTGGTATAACCTAGCTTATCAAATAATGAAACTTTATAGTATTTATCGTAATTAGCTGAAAAAAGACTAGCAATTTCTTTTTTGCCCAACTAATTTTACGATGACAATTGTCTATATTAATGCTTTTAATTAGATGTTAATGAAATAAAGAAAAAATAATTAGTTGTTATTAGTCAAAGAATCTTCTATAAATTTTTGATATGCTTCTTTTGGAGCTGCTCCAACAGTTCTTGATATCTCCTTACCATTATTAAAAAGAACCAGTGAGGGAATAGATTGTATCCCATACTTTACAGCAATTTCTTGATTTTCATCTACATTTAGTTTAGCAATTTTAACCTTTCCAGATAATGATTGAGCTAATTGTTCTACAGCTGGACCAACCATTCTACATGGTCCACACCATTCAGCCCAGAAATCTACGAAAACAGGTAACTGCGATTTTAACACTTCATCATCCCAGGAAGCAGTGCTCACATGAGTGAGTTTACCATCATTAGATTCTACCATATTTTACATGCGTGACAAGGATATTTGAATCATACTAAAATATTTATGTCATCTGCTTATAATTGTGCATTAATTATAGTTTAAAAGATAAATTAGTCTAGGTTAAATTTAATATATTTAGGTTTTAAAATTGAATGACAATAGTATTATTAGTGAACAAGAGTTAGGTGAATTAAGAAAAACTCATTATACAATTGAAGTTAATCCATCATTAGAAGGTCAAACAGTGACTTTAATGGGTTGGATTTCTAGTATACGTGATCACGGAAATATACAATTTGTAATGTTAAGAGATAAAGAAGGTGAATTGCAAATCATTTTCAAGAAGAATCAATGTTCTGACAAGTTATATGAATCGGTCAAAGATATTAAAGAACATACATCATTATCTATAAGTGGGAAAGTAATAAAACAAGAAAAAGCACCAAATAAGGTAGAAATTATTCCATTAGAGATAAGAATATTTTCTTTACCTACAAAATCAGCACCATTTTTAATGCAAAATAAAAATCCAGCTGGAATTGATACTAGGTTAGATCTAAGAGCAATTGATTTAAGAAGAAAATATTTGCAAAACATATTTGTTTTACGTAATACCATTTTACGATCAGTAAGAGAATTCTTATTTAATGAAAAATTTTTAGAAATAACAACACCGAAAATAATTGCTACAGCTTCAGAAGGAGGTACTGCATTATTTCCGATATTTTACTATGATAGGGAAGCGTTTTTAGCTCAAAGTCCTCAGATTTATAAAGAACAATTAACAATGGCTTTTGAGAATGTTTTTGAAATAGGCCCTATATTTAGGGCAGAACCTTCTAGAACTAATAGACATCTTTCAGAAGCTACATCTATAGACGTAGAAAAAGCATTTGTTACGTATAACGACATTATGAACATAACTGAAAATATGATTAAATTTGTAATTCATTCATTAAATAAAATAAATCCTCAAGAAATAAAAAATCTTGGTATAAAAGTAGAAAATATAAATATAAAAGATCCTTTTCCAAGATACAAATATTCCGATCTAATAGAAATGTTGAATGCGAAAGGAGTTCGGATTAGATGGGGTGATGATCTTTCGCCAAAGGTCATTAAGAAATTAGAAGATAGAAGAATGAATGGATTTTACTTTATTACGGATTGGCCTACAACAAGCAAACCTTTTTACGTTAAAGAAAAATTATTGGATTCAAAACTTTGTGAATCATTTGATTTGATGTATGAATCACTTGAAATTTCTTCAGGAAGCACTAGAATCAATAACAAAAAACATTTAATAGAAAAAATGAAGAAAAAAAGATTAAATCTGGACGCTTTTGACTACCATTTACGTATATTTGATTATGGAGTTCCACCTCATGCAGGATGTGGAATTGGATTAGAGAGATTATTAATGTCCATAACTAAGATAGATAATATTAGAGATATGATTTTATATCCAAGAGATATTGATCGGTTAATTCCATAATCCAAAAGTAAGAAAATAAAAAATATATGAAAGAATCAATAAAAAAATAAGATTATACATGGTTTCAAAAGAAAAATTAAAACATATTAGCAATCTTTCAAAATTAGAATTATCTGAGGAAGAATTTGACATATATGCTAATCAAATAAATAGAATTATAGAGTACTTAGATAAACTAGATTCAATTTCTTTAGACGATTACGAATTTGTTAAAATTTCAAAAAAATATACTGAATTAAGAGAAGATAAAGTACAACCATTTACTGGCAGTTTAAATAATGTAATTAAGAATAAAAAGAATGATTTTGTAAAGGGTCCAAGGATGATGTGATAATTGGTTGAACTTTTTGATCTTGATATAAAAGAAGTTAAAAGCGGGTTGAAAAATAAAGAGTTTACCGTAGAAGAATATATATCTCAATTTATGAAACGTATTAAAAAGATTGATAAGAAAATAAATTCATTCATAACAATAAATGAAAAAGCAATAGAAGAGGCTAGAAAAATAGATAGAAAAATAGAAAATCATGAAAAAATTGGTGAATTAGCTGGAATAGCAATAGGAATAAAAGACAACATAAATATAGAAAATTTAAAAACAACTTGTGCATCAAAAATGCTTTCTGATTATGTGTCACCATATGATGCTACAGTAATAAAAAAACTAAAAGAAAATGATAGTATAATAATTGGAAAATTGAATTTAGATGAATTTGCTATGGGATCAACAACAGAATGGAGTAATTATGGTCAAACACACAATCCATGGAATTTAGATTATGTATGCGGTGGATCGTCAGGTGGAAGTGCAGCAAGTGTTGCTGCTAGATTGTGTTCAGTATCTTTAGGTTCTGATACTGGAGGATCGATAAGATGTCCTGCTAGTTTTTGTTCTGTAGTAGGCTTAAAACCTACATATGGTTTAGTAAGTAGATATGGATTAGTTTCATATTCTAATAGTTTAGAACAGATAGGTCCTATAGGAAAAAAAGTATCAGATGTAAAAACAATATTTAATGTTATTTCAGGTCATGATCCTAAAGATAATACAACTGTTAAAAATAATAAAAAATCAAATGATAATAAAAAATCAAAGATTGGTTTTATTAAAGATTTAGTTGAAGGTTCAGATAATGAAGTATCAAAATGCATATATTCTGCTATAGAGACATTTAATAATTTAGATTATTATTGTGAAGAAACAGAATTAAAATCTGCAGAATATGCACTTGCTTCTTATTATACAATTGCAACAGCTGAAGCTAGTAGTAACCTAGCGAGATATGACAATATCAGATATGGATTTGAATTAGATCCTGATGAGTATGAATGGAATGTTTATTTTGCAAAATCTAGAAGTAAATTTGGACAAGAGGTTAAACGAAGAATAATAGTTGGTTCTTATGTTTTATCTTCAGGTTATTATGGAAAATATTATTTAAAAGCTCAAAAAGCTAGATCACTTATAAAATCGGAACTGAAATCATTATTCAAGAAATACGATGTATTAATCTCACCCACTGTTCCAGTACTACCTTTTAAAATTGGAGAGAAAATAAATGATCCAATGAAGATATATCTATTAGATGTAAATACAGTAATAGCAAATCTGTCTGGTATTCCGGCTATATCCATCCCTGCCGGATTCAGTAATAATAACCTTCCAATAGGTATCCAAATAATGGCTGACGAATTTCAAGAAGAAAAATTATTTGATATAGGAAATATGTTTGAAAAATCTATTAATACCAATACTCATCCTAATTTATAATTATGTTGTCTGTAAAGATAGGTCTTGAAATACACTGTCAATTAACAGAATTAAATAGTAAATTATTTTGTTCTTGCTATTGTAATTATAGAGGAAAAGATCCTAATACAAATGTTTGTCCAATATGTTTAGGATTACCTGGTACTCTTCCATCACTGAACAAGCGAGCGATAGAATTTGCGGTAATGATTTCGAAATCATTAAATTGTCAAACACCAGAAGAAATTAGTTTTTCCAGGAAAAACTACTTTTATCCTGATCTCCCTAAAAATTTTCAGATAACTCAATATGATACAACTGGAATTAGTGTGGGAAAAAATGGTAAAGTGGAACATCAGAATAAAATTGCAAGAATACGAAGAGTACAGTTAGAAGAAGATCCTGGAAGAATAACATACGAAGATGGAAAATTCCAAGCTTTGATTGATTATAATAGATCTGGAGTAGGACTTGTAGAAATTGTCACAGAACCAGATTTTACAGATCCAAAAGATGTTAGAACATTTCTAAATAAAATGACTTCGATATTAGAACATTTGAATGTATGTAATACTAATTTAGAAGGTTCTTTAAGATGCGATGTTAATATTTCTATAGGAGAAGGAAAAAAAGTAGAAATTAAAAACATAGGATCTTTTAGAGATGCTGAAAAAGCGTTAACATATGAAATAACTAGACAAAGGACTATGAACTTGCATGAGATAGAAATTAAAGAAGAAACAAGACATTGGGATGATAAAAGGAAGATCACGAAATCTGCAAGATCAAAAGAAGGAGAAGAAGATTATAGGTATTTTCCTGAGCCAGATATTCCAATAATTTTATTGGGTAGAGAATATTTATCTATATTAAATATACCGGAGCTTCCAGATAAAAGAAAAAATAGATTTATAGAGAATTATGGACTATCAGAACATGTTGCCAATGTTTTAATTGAACATAAACAATTAGCAGATTTATTTGAAGCTGCTGTAAAAAAATATAATTCGCCTATTTCAATATCAAATTGGATAGTTAGTGATATAATGGGATATATAGATTATGATATAATAAGTAAAAAATCAATGTTATCGGAACTTAAAATAAAAGAAGATCATATTGTAGAATTATCAAAATTAGTTGATGAAGGTAAAATCAATAGAAATACAGCAAAAGATATAATAACTAGGATAGTAAAAACGGGAGAACTACCTTCAAAAATAATTCGTGAAAAAAATGTTTCCAAAATAACAGAAAAAAATGAATTAAGTGTAATAATCAAAAAAATTTTTGATGTAGAAATTGAAGCGGTTAGAGATGCAAAAGAAAATAAAAACGCAATTAACTTTTTATTAGGAAAAGTAATGAAAGAAACTTCTGGAAGAGCTGATCCTGACATTACCATAAATTTAATTAAAGAAAAACTTTATAATTAGGATTGTTTGTCATAAAAAAAATAATGAGATTAATTATGATGACATAATGTTTGTAAATGTTCTAAAATAGTAGGAACAAAAACTCCGACATCGGTAACAATTCCTATAGCTTGAGTAGTTCCTCGATCCAACAATTTAGTAACTACAGATTGATTAATATCTACAGCTACTACCTTAACATATGATGGTATCATATTACCAACTGCAATTGAATGTAACATTGATGATAGCATAATAACCATATCAACATCCTTTAGAACTTGTTTATATTTTCTTTGCGCTTCGACAACATCAGTAATAACATCTGGAATAGGACCATCATCTCGTATAGATCCACACAATACAAAAGGAATCGTATTTCTAATACATTCATAAATGATACCTTTTTTCAGGATATTGTTCTTGACCATATTTTCTAAAGAACCTGCTTTAAAAACCTCATTTACAGATTGCATATGATTTCTGTGTCCACGAATAGCTAATGTACCATCAGTTATTCGCATACCAAGCGAAGTTCCTAATAAGGCATTTTCCACATCATGAACTGCTAAGGCATTTCCTGTTAGTAAACCATCTATAAAACCTAGTCTGATTAAATTTGCTAAAGCATCAGATGCTCCAGAATGTATTATAACGGGACCTGCAACAACAATTATTTTTCCATTATTCTCTTTTTTAATTTTATATATGTCTTCAGCAACTTTTTTAATTATATATGAGGTAGGTCTCTCACTAGAAGTATTACTACTCATAAATTGAAAAACATCTGCACTCTTACGCGGTCGTTCCTGTGGAATTATTCGTATTCCTTTTTCTTTTACTACTACAAGATCATCTTTCTTAATATCTCGAATCATTTTACATTCTGCATTTTTATTATGTATATCTAAAACGATACACTTGTCCATCATAATATTTTCTACATTAATCCATGATCCATCATAGAATATTTGAGTAGGATTATTTGATGTACTATAAAATGAATCTGGCATAACCATATCATCTGGAGCTGGTTCAAAAATAACATTCAAAGTTGATATAGGTTGTGCACCCTCTCGGTATATTGATTCAAGAATTTTTTCTAGGTGAATTTGTGATTTACCTTGAACTAATAACTTTGCGTAACTAGAATCACTCTTTTTTTTACCTACATTAAATACTAATACATTAAAATCACCATTTAGATCCATTATATTATCAAAAATTTTTGTCAAAATCATTGAATCTATAAGATGACCCTTAACTTCAATTTCTTGTTCAAATTTATTTAAATTATCAGACAAATTATTTCACATAAATTAGATAGGAAGTGATAACTTTCCAGTATATTCTTTTAAATTTTGTTCCTTTTTAATATTTGATATTATTTTATTTTTTTGTTCCTCAGAAAACCATTGTGCTATAGATTTAGCAATACCATCTTTGTCACATATAACGATCATATATCCATTTGGTTCTTTTACTAGTGCGAAAAGATTTTCTTCACCAGCAGGATTCCAATTATTACTTTTATTATCTTTTAATGCTAATGCGGGCATGGCAGTGGAATTAGTATAAATATTCAAGAGATCTACTGCTGCATTTACCCTTTTTTCCCCTATCTTTAAAGCTGTAAAATATTGCATAATAACATTAATTAAATTAGAAAATGGACCTTAAATGTCTTAGGATATCTGACATATAATAATACACATCAGACTTTTGATCTGTATTATGATTATTAAAATTAATATAATTTGACGCAGAATCGAAAAATTGTTTTAAATTTTTTTTATTATAACCTTCTTGAAGATAAATATCAGCTTGTAATAATAATTCAAGTTTATCTAATATCTTTACTAATTGAGATTCTTTTGTTGATCCTGATTGATATTCTTGCCAAATATCATCGTATATAGAGCTAATTTCAATAGGTAGATATGACAATATATTATTCATCGCATCATTTTCTTGCTTGATTTTGTCATTTGTAGAAATTTCTCCAGGGATAAAATCGCCTGTAATAGATTCAGATAGATCATGAATAAGGATCATTTTCATAACTTTTTCAGTATTTAATTGCAACATATCTGAAAAAAGCATGCCTAATGCACAAGTAGAAAAAGTATGATCTGCAACTGATTCAACTTTGAGAATTTTAGCATTATAAAGCCATCCCTTCCTTTTTACGGTTTTCAATTTCAAAATAAATTTAACAAAACCTTTTAAATCAAATTTACTTTTGTTCATACTTAAGTATAATTATAATATTCAGTATATTATTACTTAATTCCATTAAAATAATATAGATTTTCTATTATATTATACAAAAAAAATACAGATTCTTTAATAAACAAATCAAAAAAATAAGCAAATATCATAACACTAATTCCTATACATATTGTAAGTATTATAATTAGTAGAACATTACGAATCTGACTCAAATTAGAAATTGTATTTTATATTTGATTATTTAACATTTCCATTGAATATCAGGAATATCCAGCCGAGAATTTATTGTTCTAGAAACAACAAATAAAAAATCTGAAAGGCGATTTAAATATATCTTGATCAATGGATTAACATTCTCTTTTTTATCCATAGACAATAATACAACGTTACTCTCAGATCTTCTAGCTATACATCTACATATATGAAAATATGATGATTCAATTGAACCACCAGGTAAAATAAAAAATGTGATAGGTGATAATCTTTTTTCATATTTATCAATAACATATTCAAGATAATCAATCATTTCTCTTTTAACATTAACAGAAGATAGGTTATTTGGATCAGCTAAATCAGAACCAACAATAAATAAATGGTTTTGAATTTGTATTAAAATATCTATCAAATCATTAAAGAGATCAGAATTATTTTTAGATAAAAATGAAATAACTAAACCTAAATGAGAATTAAGTTCATCGATAGAACCATAAGCAACAATTCTTGGATCACTTTTACTAATTCTACTACCACCTAAAAGTCCAGTGCTTCCATCATCACCTGTTTTAGTATATATTTTCATACATTAATGTTTGATTGTACAAATAAATATATTCTATCAATTCATTTCATGAAGAATGACTTATAATAATTTTTGATTATTAATAATTAGTATGAATGAACCTCGGTTTTGTGTTCTTTCAAATATTTTTTCTTTTTAAATCTTTTATTACATTTATCACATTTGAAAGGCATATCAAATTCTAAGAGAAATCTCTTTTTCCTTTCTTCTGGAGTTTCAACTATACTATCAGAATTAAGATTAGTTTGCCTGTTATTCATTGATACTCATAGTTGATTGATTTTTTTAGTTTATTTAGATTTAGGTATTTAGTTATATTAGAATTATTATTAAGATATTTCATATTATTTTTTATATAAAAATATTAATGATTTTTATTACTATTTTTATGAAATTGGAAAAAATAAATCAAACAATTCAAAATACGAATATATATGATTCTTTTAGTATAAATCCTGATGCCGTCGTAGCTCAGCCTGGGAGAGCACTCGACATGAATAAATATGAGTATTCATGAGTGAAGCTGAAGACCGAGCTGTCGTGAGCTCAAATCTCACCGGCGGCATTAATTTATAACACAACACTTTAATGAAAATAAATGGTAGAAAACATCAAGCAATTATTTTTAAGAATATTTTGTTCGCATAATGAGTCATTTTCATTTAGAAAATATAACGATTTTGATTTTAAAGAATATTGTAAATGTACAAGATGTGGAAAAACATTAGATATAATCAGTGGATTTGATGAAGATCTGAGAGGCTAATTTTAAAAAATGAAAATTAATTTACAATTATTAATTATTTTTTGGTGGATTGGTGCAAGTATTGCTTTGATATCTTTTTTATTACCTATATACATACACTATATTATAATTGCAGGAATTGGATGGATAATAATATTATCTTCTACAATTCTCATTGTTTACGAAATAAAAAAAATAAAAGAAGAAGATAATAACGACAAAATATAATGAAAATTAATTAAATATTTTCTTTTCCACCTTGTTCTTCTATAACAACTAGTGTTACGGTAGATGTAATTCCTGGAATTTTGCGTATTTTATTCGTAATAGTATTATTCATTGATTCAGTATCATTTGATTTGACCTTGACAAATACATCATGTACTCCATAAGTTCCACGTACTTCTTTTACATCATCCAAACCGGTTAATTCATTAATAATTCGTTCTTCTGATCCCAAAGTACAATTTACAAGTATATATGCTGTAGACATACTTTATAAAACAAAGTCTGGATATTTTAATATTGTTCATTAATATTATCTAAATAATAGTATTATTCACAGTAATGCGACTACCATTTAAAGAACCGGATAATTTCTCTATGAATATTAATGATGTATTAAAAGTAATACAAGAAAACTATTTTTCATTATTAAAAAATGTTTTACATATAAAAAAAGTAAAGGTTATGTTAGGAGATGGAACTATTACCGAAACTGAAACATTTGACCTAAAAAATGTAAATGAAATATATAATTTATTTCTGATACATTTATCTAAAGAGAAATGGACCGTAAATGACATTTTGCATTCAGAAACAGAAGATTTGCATAGATTATATGTTCAAGTTTCAAAACAAGTTAACAAATTTTATATTTATGGTTATTTTGGAATTCAATATCATGTACTACCTTACTATAAAGTTGACAAGAGAATTATAGAAATTCAGAAAGAGTTGATTGCACTTAATGAAAAACAAGCAATTTATGAAGGCGATTTATCGAGAAAAGGAAACGAGGTTATAAAGAAAGAACTGGATGATGTAGGATATTCGTATCTAAAATTTGAAGAATTGTTGTCTCAAATGTTCAACGATCAAGAATTAATGCTAAAATTAGAAAATAAAGCTTCACAAGTAAAGGAAAATTTTCCCGTTTTAAAAGACATGAATAAAACTCGAACAAAATTAGTAAAAGAATTAGATGATATGATTATAAAATTATATCGTATAAACATATCAATGATTGATTATAATAAATTAATACAGGGTGAAGAAGGAATAATTTCATATTTCGAAATGGAGACGATTAAAAATAAGAAAAAAGATCCATTTGTTAACACAAAAAGAATTGATGATAAAAATTCCATGGAAATTATTAGAGAATTTATTATTGTGAAAAATACATTAAGCAATTTAATTGATATTAGAGCATAATAAATTATGTATAGGATTTATTGTTGGAAGAAATAAGATCATATAGATTGTATGTATATAAATTAATTAGTAAAGTATTATTATTAACTAAATGAGTATACAATTATTTGAAATAATGGAGTAATAATTAAGAATGAAAAATTCAGTAAGAAATATCCCTACATTTGAAGAAATAAAAGATGCAAGAAATGTTTTAAAAAAATTTATTTTTAAAACTCCATTGTACAAATCACGTACATTTTCAAAAATAATTGGTACGAATATATTCTTGAAAAATGAAGCAGTGCAAAAAACAGGATCATTTAAAGTTAGAGGAGCATTATATAAGATACAATCCTTGACTGAGGAAGAAGTCAAATATGGAATAATTGCAGCATCTGCTGGAAATCATGCACAAGGAGTAGCATACGCAGCATCTATAAGAAATATTCCATGTACAATTGTTATGCCACAAAATGCATCTCCTGCTAAAGTAGCTGCGACAAGATCATATAATGCAAAAGTGATTTTAAAAGGAAAAGATTATGAAGAAGCATGGATTAGTGCTATGGAAATTGCAAGAAATGAGAAAAAAAATATTATTCATGCATTTGATGATTCACAGATTATTTCCGGGCAAGGATCTATTGGACTTGAGATAATAGAAGATCTTAGTAATATTGATGAGGTTTACCTACCTGTTGGCGGAGGTGGATTGGCAGCTGGAGTTGCTATTGCAATAAAGTCAAGAAATAAAAATATCAAAATAATTGGGGTGGAATCGAAAGCATTTCCGGCCATGAAAAAATCTTTGGAAAAAGGAACATTACAGACAAGAAAAGGTGATTTTACAATTGCTGATGGAATTTCAGTCAAATCTCCCGGTAAAATAACATTCGAAATTGCCAAAAGATACTTAGATGATGTTGTATTAATTGATGATAATTCTATTGCAAAAACGATGTTTTTGTTAATGGAAAGATCAAAAACAGTAGTTGAACCTGCGGGAGCTGCCAGTCTAGCATATTTACTTAGTAATAGACATAAATATAAAAATAAAAATGTAGTAGCCATATTATCTGGAGGAAATATAGACATGTATTTATTAGGTCAAATTGTAGCAAGGGGCCTGATGCAAATGAATAGAATGTTGAAAATTTTTATTCAATTACCAGACAAGCCTGGAGCATTAAAAACAGTAGTAGATGGGATCTCTGAATTGAGTGTGAATATTGTAGAAGTGATTCATGACAGACTAAGTACAAATATATCTGTGGGTACTGCCGGAGTATATCTTAGTTTAGAATTAGAAGATGAAAAACACGCTATACGTTTAATTGATTTTTTAAGAAAGAAGAAAATAGATTTTAAAATAGTTAGTTGAAATGACGTCATATTAGAAGTTATTATATTATAAGAAATGATGCGAAAGTATATTGTAATTCATTAGAATCCAGCTTTTATAGGATTCTTAGGTTTTATTAATTCTCTTAGAAGAATTGTAGCATATGATCCCTTTGGTAAATTAAATTTGATGTTAATAATATCATTGATTTTATTATTTTTTTTATTATTTAAAAACACAAAATTATTACAACAGAGCAATGTTTGTCTAAAACCTCCTTGTAAACTTAATTCCTGCAATTCTTTTAAATAAAAATCTTTTTTTGATATTCCTTCACTTTTTAGAATCTTATTACAAATTGTATCAAATCGTCTCTTTCCAGGTTGGTAGCTATAACCAACAAGAAACATTGCTGGAGTAAAATTGGATGGATTGTCGATACTTTTCTCAAATTTCTTAATTTTGCCAAATGTCATAGGTTGTTTAAATTCAAAACAAAGATCGCCATTTTTACACTCAGATATATCTTCTCCAGAAATAATAGCCTCACTTAGACATTTATTAAAAATAAAAGACTGATACGCATTTACAAATATTCTTCTAATATTAATTGGAATGGATCGTATTGCATGAATATGATTTTTACCTTCGAGTAATGTAGTTATTATCTTTTTTTCCAAGTCCATTCCGTTTGGAATATACTTAATAATGTATTTATAATTATTAGGATCTTTACTTTTTTCTCGTATTTCTTTACTAAATTTAGAATCATATTTAGTAGTATAGGATAAAAGATAGTCTATTGCTAATTCATAGCGGTTTTTTATCAATGCTTTCCCAACAAGATGAGTAACTAATCTTTCACTTCCAAATCTTTGTAGACCATAAAAATTTGCAATATTTTTTACTTCTTTTAAAAATTCAGAGATATCACTAGAATTAATATTATTTATTATAATATTGAATCTATTGCCTAATAACATTTTTTTTGAAATAGGAAACTTTGTAAAACCTTTTAACGATAATTTAATATTAGATAGATCTATTTGAGATATGTTTTTTATCTTTTCTGATGTTGCATATTGAAATGTAATAGCTTTGGCATCTTTAATTCCTATAATTTTTAACTTCAAATTGTATTTTTTTTGAATTTTTAAAATAGCATGATTTGAATCAATGTTTTGCTTTTCTAATACATACAGTGGAAATTTATGTGAATTATCTTTAACGTTAGAAAAATTAGGTGATTGTAAAAAAGATGGCTCTAAAATTTCGCGTACACAAAAATCTGAAAGATTTTTTTTTATTATTCCTCTTGTTCCTCTAAAAGATGTACTATAACATTGAATTCCTGCTAATGAATCAATTTCAGGTATTTTTGTATATTGCATAATTAACGTATATTTATTAAAAATATAATTCAAATAGATTAATATATTTTTAAATAATGATTCAAAAAAAATAAATTAATTTCAAAGGTGATAAAGGATTTATATTCTAACTGTGATAATTACCATATGGGAATATGTGCATACATGGCAAAGGAAGTGAAGAAAGAAATAAGTAATAAATCTAAAGAGTTTTATGAATTTATAATGCCTGCAATAGATATGGTAGAAAATGATAGTGATTTGATCATTTTGATAGATTTACCTGGATTTGATAAGAATAATATTAATCTTAAAATTACGAAAAACATCTTGTCTATAAAAGCAACAAGGAAAGAAGAAGAATATAATGGAACAATATATTTCATGCACAGACCTACTAAAATAGATAAAAAAATAACTCTTCCGTTTTCGGTTGTTGACGAAGATATTACTGGAACGGCAAAGTATGATGAGGGAATAATTACATTAAAGATTCCTATAAAAAATGATGGAAATATAATTCCTATTTCTTAAAGTAATTAAAAAGACTAACTCGTTATTTTTTATTCTGCGGATAGATCCCAATAATTTGCATCATTGAATTCTATTTTTGGTTTTCCTAATGCTTTCCAATCCTTAAAAGATCTAGAATATAATTTTACATTTTTAACTCCTGCAGTTTTTAATGCGTAGTATGTTAAACCTGATAAAGTGCCTACACTACCACAATATGTAATGACTTCAGAATCTTGAGAAATTCCTCTATTTTGAAGAAAACGTTTTATTTCTGATAGCGGACGTAAAATATTATCTTGGTTTCCTAACATGGTATAGGGAATATTCTTTGCATGTGGGATATGTTCAGTTAGAAAATTTAGTCGTTCTCTTGAATCAACTAATATTTTATTAGAATCAGTATTAATTGATTCAACATAATTAGCATCAGCATATATTGAAGTATTTAATTTTAAAGAATGTTTGGATTTTGGAAATTTATTATTTTTTTTCTCGGTTTCGAGTTTAAGATTTTTCCAATTTGTAAAGGTTGTTTCTAAGAGAGCAGTATTATTATGACCTACATATTGAAATGTCCATGCAACTCTTGCTGCCAATGCACCAAATGTATCATCATATACAACTACAGGTGTTTCATCTGAAATTCCCAGATTTTCCAATATTTTTAATATTTGTTCTGGGGTATCATTAGCAAGTAATTCTGCCAATGGCAGCGATACAGCTGAAAGGATATGACTTTTTTTATAATCTTCTTTTCTTCGGACATCAACTACTCTAACATTTTTTTTTCTTATTAATGTTCTTAGAGTATCTATATCACAAATGATAGGTAATTTTATTGATTTTTTTGGTTGTGTTTTTTTTCTATTTGTTTGATTGTTATTGTTTTCAGTTGTATTTTTATTTGTTTTTTTATGTATTACTTTTTTATTTTGAGTTTTGGGTTTTATTTTTTTTTGAGATTTTACTATTGTAGTCTTTAATTTTTTAATCAAGCTGCACATTCACCCTTAGCTGTTTTTGCTGTAAATTTGACATCGTTTCCATAATCTTGATACAAATCTGGTTCTTCAGTAGACGGAGGTAATTCTGTTATAGAAATAAGAATATTTTTTATATCATCAATGTTTTTTATGTTACCGTTAGCATTACCATTTATAATATCATATATCCATTCTTCAAATGATTCGTTTTTAGATGTTTTTTCTTGTTTATAAAGATCTGCGATTTTTTGAATTATAGGAATAATTTTTTTAGCTGGAACTCTCATAATAGATTTACCTAATCTACCTTGTTCACCATCTGAACCTCCAAATAACATAGTATAAACAGGTGCCATAGAATCATTTATTCGAGCTGCACCTCCAAAAAATCCTATAGTAGCAATCTCATGTTGACCACAAGAATTTGGACATCCGCTGATCTTAATAGAAGAATTTTTAAAGTCGTCGTCTATATCGAATTTTAAATCAAGTAGTTTGCGCTGTACTTCTTTAGCTAATCTATGAGAATTAGTTATTGCTAAATTGCAGGATGTAGTACCAGAACAGCCAACAGCAGATGTTATTGTTAGTGCACCTGGATTGGATAATCCAGCTAAAGTTAGTTTTTTGTAAACATTGTGTAAATCATTGTAACTAACATATCTAATAGCGAAATTTTGTTTAGGAGTATTTCTAGCCATGCCTTCATGTGAATAATTTTGAATAATTGAAGATAAAGATCGTAGTTGATTTGAAGTTATATCTCCAGCTTCAAGTGTTACAAATATAGTATAATAACCATCTTGTTTTTGTTTTACAGTATTTGATTTCATCCAGCGTGTAAAATTTTCATTAAAAATAGGATCCTTGCTTAATGTAGATATAACTTTATTGGAATATATTTTTGGAAGTATTTTTAAAGACTTTGTAAATTTAACATCGTAGAGATTTTTGGTATTTTCTGAAATGGTCATTTCTACAATAGTACGTTCTTTTAAGATCATATCTTGGAATTTTTCCCATCCTGTTTCATTTACTAGATAGCGCATTCGATTTCTAGCCATATTTTGACGATTACCATTTCTATCAAATATTCGGACTACAGCCATACATGTAGACAATAATTGATCTTCAGAAGTAAAATCTTCAAGTAAATGTCCTATAAAAGAAGCAGCTCCTAATCCACCTCCTAAATATATCCTAAATCCTTTTTTTCCTTCTCTTATTTCAGGTACTAATCCGATATCAGCGATCCTAACCAAACCATGTTCATTACAACATGCAAAATTTATTTTGAATTTACGTGGTAAATTTTGACACATTGGATTACGTAAAAAGAAGCGCGCAATTGCATTTGAATAAGGAGTAGAATCAAATGATTCGTTAGGGCATACTCCAGCAAAATGACTACACATAACATTCCTAATAGAATTTCCGCATGCTTCTCTAGTAGTTAATCCTACTTCAACCAAACCTCTCATTACTTCGCTGACATCTTCGAGCTGTACCCAATGAAGCTGAATATTTTGTCTCGTTGAAACATGAGCAGAACCAATGGAAAATGCTTCAGATAAAGAAGCTATTTTTTCTAATTGCGCGGGATTAATTTCGCCGCTAGGAAATTTTATCCGGATCATACTATAGTCAAGTCTTAATCTCGATCCATATGCACCATGTTGAAGTCTAAATCTTCTAAAATCATCTCCAGATAATTTATTTAGTCTATAAAGCTTAACCTTGTTAGCAAAATTTTCAGTTTCTTTTTCTAAACCCCATTTATGGTTAGAGTTGGAAAAATATTTTGATTTATGTTTAATTTTAATTAATTCATTATTTTTTTTCAATATGTTATTTTAATGTTCTATACAAACTTTATATTTTTTGTGGAAACGGCAAAAATAAATTTCAAGGATAGACATAACGACAGAAATAATCGTATAATGGATGAGTCTTTTTTAAAATATTAAGGATCTATTCAATCCTTGTTACTATTTTAGTATTTGAAGATGGAATTATTTTCATTTTGGCAGAATTAAATTTTAATTCGAGTTGTCTTCCTTGAAAAAATCTATCTAAGAATACAGATAAAGCTGATATTTCTGAATGAGGTTGATTACTTATAGAAATATTATAGTCAGATAACATGAAAATTTCTTTTGGAACTTTTTCTGCTCCAATAATAATTAATATATGATCTATCGATTGTTGAATTTCAGATATAATATTATTTATGTTGATTCCATACATAGTAAGATGTACTACTTTTCCTTTATCATCATGATCTTTTTTCCAATTTTTTAGCATATGTTTCCAATTATCAATAAGATGTAGTTTAAAACTAGAATAACCCCATCGTTTTGATACATCTTCCAGTTTAAGTTTAATAGAATCATCTGTATCAGTCATATACATATCACTGCATCCAAATGCTCTAGCTACCAATGCAACATGAGTAGTTGTACGATCATCACGTACTAATCTATGTCCAATTCGAAGAATAGATACAGTCATTAAGATATTCTCCTGTAATAGGACATATTCTTATTGTAAGAAAGTTGGCTATTTTTATAGATTATGGAAGCAATTTTTTGTTTTAAGGTGTTAATATTATAACCTGTAACTGCAGAGATAGGAATTACCATATTGTAAGAGTTGAGTCCTAATTGATCTGCTTTTATAGAAATCTGTTTTATATCAATTGAATCTGATTTATTGAGTAAATAAAGAATTTTTGTAGTAGGTATTTGTAATTCATCAAGTACATCAAGAGAACTTTTTAATCTCAATCTAATATCATTTATGGTTTGACTTATATCTATAATAAGCAATATAAGATTTGAATAATATAGTTCATTTAATGTGGATTTAAAAGCGTCTATCATATATGCTGGAAGTTTATTTATAAATCCAACAGTATCAGAAATCAAAATTCTAGTATTAAATAATTTGATCGACCTAGTAAACGTAGACAAGGTAGTAAATAATCCTTGTCCAGTAAGTTTTGTTTCTCCAGTAAGATAATTAAACAAGGTTGTCTTTCCAGCAGAAGTATAGCCAATTAATGATATTATTGGAATTCCCATTTTTTTCCGTTGTTGTCTATAGAGATTTCTTCTTTTTTCTTCTTTCTCCAATTTTTTCTTTAATTTATTCATTCTAGACTTTAAGTCTAGCATAGAGACATCAGCATCATATTTACCTAAACCATAAAAACCAGGTTGCTCACCAATCTTAGCAAGACGAATTTTTTCTCGGATTCTAATCATTTCATATTGAAGTTGAGCCATTTTGATTTGTATTCTAGATTCAGAATTACTTGCGCGTCTTTCAAATATTTCTAAAATTAAACGTTCTCTATCTATTATGTTAATTTTACATAAGCTAGCTAAATTATATAATTGGCTTGGTTTTAATACATCATCAATAATCAGAAAATCAATATTTTCTTTGCTGATAATATCTTTGAGTTCGTAGGCTTTTCCCTTACCTACACCATATTTAGAGCGATTAATACATCTATGTCCTATTGTTTTAGATACATAATAATCAGCTGCAGACGCTAGAGACTTTGCTTCTTCAATTGATTCATTAGAATTGTAGGTAACAAGAAGAGCTCTTTTACCTGAAGTAATCATTATTTATTCATCTTCTTGATCATCAATGATATTATATAATATGATACCTAAAGATCGTTCAATTTTTTTTGCTACAATATCGTCAGGTTTTAAATTACCAGATTCGATTTTCTTGATTAAAGAAACTTTTTCACCTATTCTATTTGCTATTTGCTCTTGTGTAAAACCCTTTGTCATACGAGCATTTCGTATTATTTGACCAAATTTATCGTTCAAGATACGATCATCAAAAATTCCAATATTTTTTGATCGATTTAATGTATTTCGTTGTGGTGTTCTTGCCATAGGAGGTGTGTATGTAATTTTTTTTCCTGATTCTTTTTGTTTATTCAGGATTTTACGATTATTTTCTTCCTTTTGGTATGGTTTACCATGTTTAGAACAAGAAAAACATACGCTAAATACACTTCCGTCAACAATTACACGCTTAAGAGTAATAGTAGAAATCCCACATAACTCACAAAATGAGGACATTATATAATATTATAACCATGTAAAATTTAGTCTTTTCTTATAATATAGCAAAAGATTTTTTGAGAAATAATAATCAAAAAGTACAATATAAAATAAATTAGTATTGAAGAATATAGTCATTACTTGAAACCATTGCCAATCGATCCTAGAGAAAAATTGATTAATCAGATATATATGATATTTGATGTTAAGGTATCGGATAATTTTGTTAAAAATATTAATTGTGAATTTTCGAAAAAAACAGGCAGAATAAAGAATTTTTTTATAGATTCAATATTGTTTGCAACATTAAGAAAAAATGGAGGATTGGCATTAACAATATTTGGAGCAGAAAAAATGATGATGTATAAATCCTTCAGAAAAAATTGCATAATACCAAAAAATGAAGCGATATCATTTGTTTGTGAAGGAAGATCATTATTTTGTAAACATGTAGATTGGTGCGGTATAAATGTGCAGAATGGATCTGATGTTGTAGTAGTGGATAATGAATATAATGTCTTGGCAGTTGGAAAATCTGTGTGTAGCCATCACAATATGAAAAAATTGCAATATGGAGTAGCAGTAAAAATTAGAGAAGGAATAAAAAGCAGGAATAACAATAAGTAGTGATCCAAATGATGCGTGGTGGAAATAGAGAAATGAGACGTATGTTAGGAAAGATGGGTTTAGACATGAAGGAAATGGAAGGTATAGAAGAAGTAATAATAAAAACAGAAAATAAAGAAATGTATTTGATAAAACCTCAAGTAGTAGAAATGAAAGGAAAGGATAATACTATTTTTCAAATAATTGCTTCAGATATTGAAGAAAAACAACGCGAAGTTCCATCTATAAAAGAAGAAGACATATCATTGGTAATGCAACAAGCAAATGTATCAAAGGATAAGGCTCTGCAAGCTTTAACAGATTCAAAAGGTGACATTGCACAAGCAATTTTAACTTTAACTACATAAAATGTATAATAAATTTCTGACAACATATTTTTATAAATAAGTTATGGATTATTATCATGATTTTGATTAAGACCCCATTTAGATCTTACTCTTTCTTCTAATTTTGAAAATAACAATCTATCAAATAACAAACCAATAGTAAAAATAACAATCATTGTAGCTATTATTTGATCCATTAGATGAAATTCTCTGCCTATAAATAAAATATGTCCTAGACCATTTAACGTAGTAATTAATATTTCTGCTCCTATTAATGCATGCCATGCAAATGACCATGCTTGTCTTATTCCTATAATTAAAGACGGTGTTGCTGCCGGGATCATAACATATCTAAATAGTGATAAACCACTTGCACCCATGTTTTTTGCAGCATTTATATAGATAGGAGAAATGTTTCTAATTCCACTGTATGCAGATATCATAACTGAAAATATAGAACTCATTATAACAACAAACAATATTCCAAAATCATTTATGCCAATTAATAAAATCGCGAATGGAACCCATGCTATACTCGGAAAAGATTGTAAACCTACTGCAAAGGAACTTAATGTTTTTCCAAAATCTTCGAATTTAACCATTGCCAATCCGATAAATAATCCTAGCGAAATTGATATTGAAAAACCAATTAATAATCTCCACATTGTAACTCCAATTGCAATAATAAGAGAATTATTAACAAAAAGATCATATAGTGAATGTGCAACCATGAGAGGAGAGGGTAAAGAAACTGGAGGCCAAATTCCTAATAAAAAAATTGCTTGCCATATAGAAAGAAATACGACTAAGAAAATAGAGGTGTTTACTAAATCTTTTATACTAATTTTTGTTTTAATACGAATTCTATTTAATTTGAAAGTCATTATTAAACACCATGATATTATATTGAATTAGAATAACGTTAAATCGATTTTCATTTTAATGTTGTTAATTTATTTAGTTAAATTTAGAGATTTAGAATATTCTTTATACATAAGTAATGCAGCAATGGTCTTACAGTCTACTATGTCACCAGTGATACATTTTTTGAAAGCTGTTTTTAATTTTAATCGTTTTAATTTAATATTTTCGTCATCATCATAACCATAACTAATACTTTTCATTTTTAAATTAGTCGCTACAAATATAGACATGATTTCTGTACCATATCCAGGAACAAGATACCAATTAAATAGGTGAAAAAATTTACCAGTATATCCAGTTTCTTCATATAATTCTCTTTTAGCAGCAATTTTTATTGATTCGTTTTTTTCGATTTTTCCCGCAGGAATCTCTAATAAGGTCTTACCAACTGCATGACGATATTGTGTTATTAACAAGACTTGATCATTAATTATAGGTATTATACCGACAGAAGGACTATGTTCAACTATTTCTTTTTTTATTTTTTTATTATTAAATATAAATTCATCCATTCTAACAGAAAATTGACCTGAATGAATTTTTTTTTGAGTTATTACTTTTGCTAATTTCGTCATTAATTTATATCTTTAAGTTATTATCTATTTTAACTGTATATAAAACACATACCAGTAAAAAAACAGCAAAGTTAATTTTATATTTCATTTGAGATTATTGTTATAAAAATGAAATTTATTGACGGTGATGGAAATATTATTGTACCAAAGTCCGTCAGACCTATTATAGATTATAAAAAAACGTTGTTAGGAAATAAAAAAAATGCGAAAAATCAATACAGATATGGAAATTTACATGTAAGAGAATATGAAAATCATTATACTGTTCACATCGATAAAATAGATCCAAGAAAAAACCCGATAGGACATTTACTAATTGATGCACCAGAATACATAACTAGTTTTATAATAGCTTCATACATTGGAACTAGTGCAGGTAAAACAATTTATAAGAAGAAAAAAAGCGAAGATAATTTAGAACATAAATCTATTGCTGACGCTTTAATAATTGGGGTATTATCTGGATTAGCATCATATACTACAGTACAAAATATATATAATAAAACAAAAAACTTCAAGTAAATGTCTAATTAATGCTCAGGAATTGTTTAAAATGTTCTTAGTTAATAATACAAACATTCATGCCATAAAAACTATTTTAAAATTATTTCCAGCAATAATAAATTTTAAAAAAGATAGAAAAGAATGGATTAAAAAAGAAGGAAAAAATATTGATGAAAAAAAATATCGAAAACATGCGGAAAAAGCTTTAGAAGCATTTATTGATTTAGGACCTTCATATATAAAATTAGGCCAATGGTTATCTGCTAGATCTGATATATTGCCTCAACCATATTTAGAAGTACTAGGAATGCTACAAGATAATGTTCCAGTAGCACCATTTGAGCAAGTAAAAAAGATAATAGAAAAAGAATTGGGTAGAATTGAAGATAATTTTGAAATGTTTAATAATAATGCTATTTCTGGAGCTAGTCTAGGTCAGGTATATCTCGCAAAGTATAAAGGAAAAGAAGTGGTCATAAAAGTATCTCGTCCAAATATCGATAAAATAGTAAAAAGAGATATTCTGATTATGAAAAAACTTTTACCGTTAGCCACAAAATTTATTGATCCGAACTTACGTTTTTCGATAGAAGGAATGTTTTACCAATTTATAGAAACAATATATGAAGAGATGGATTATGAAATGGAAGCTCAAAATTTGATAAAAATAAAACATAATCTAAAAAATGAAAAACAAGTAATTATTCCAAAAGTAATTCTAGAAAAAACTACAAAACACATTATTACAACTGAATATGTTCCTGGTATTAAAATTACAGATATTGATATTTTAGAAAAGAATGGAATAGACAGACAAAAATTGATCATATTAATTCATCACGTTTTTTTTAAAATGCTATTGAAAAATGATATTTTTCATTCTGATCCTCATCCTGGAAATATAGCTGTAAAAGAAGATGGATCTATAATATTATATGACTTTGGAATGGTCGGAAAATTGGATAATGAAACTAGATTATTATTAATTAGACTTTATTTAGGATTAATTGATAAAGATCCTGTCAGAACTGTTGATGTATTAATACAATTAGGAACTTTAGAACCTACGATTAATAGGACTATAGTGGAGAGAGCAATTGAATTAAGCATAAGATCATTACATGGTAAGAAGGTTGATAAAATGGAGGTAAAGTCGTTAATGGAATTATCTAATAAAACTTTGGCTAGATTTCCTTTCAGATTACCAAAACATTTAGCATTATATATGCGTATGACATCAATAATAGAAGGAATTTATCATCAACATAAAATTAAATTTCAATTTGCGAAAGTATTATCAAATTTATTAGAACAAGAAGGTTTATTGAAGGAAGCATATATTGAAGAAACTAAAATTTATTTTGATAAAATAATTCAAAATATGAAAACATTTTCTGAACTTTCTCAACATATGAAAACATATATTGAAACACAAGAAAACAACAGGAAAAAAAATAATAATATTTATAATTTAATTGGTGGTAGCATCTTTGCTTCTTCTGTTTTTATTGGTTCGTCGTTAATTTATTCTTATGATTCTTTAATTGCATATTTTGGGTTTTTTATATCAGTATTAATTTTTATTATAACTATAATAAAAAATAAATAATTTAAAAAGCTTAAAATTTAATTGTTCTTATTTTACATCGGAAAAAGATCATACATACATACATACATAAAATATTATAGTATTTTGTACCTCTTAATTTTTATTTCAGAAGAGAATTATAACTAAGTAAGCTATGGATTTCTCTATTTTTTTATCAACATCAGCATTATTATCTGCACCAGATACTTCACAATCAGACTTTATCGTTCAAGACTTTGCAGTAGTCATGATAGTGGCAGCAATAATGTTGGTAATTACTCATAAATTAAAACAATCCATGGTAATTGGTTATTTATTGGCTGGAATGATAATTGGTCCTCATACACCGCCGTTTACACTAATATATGATGTAGGAACTGTGAATATGTTTGCAGAATTAGGAATAATTATGTTATTATTTGTAATTGGTATTGAATTTCCTATTGCTAAACTCAAACAAATAGGAAGAATTTCGTTGATTATTGGTCTTTCAGAATCAATGGGTACAATGTTAGTTACATTTATTGTAGCTCAACAATTAGGATTCTCATTATTTGATGCATTGTTCCTTAGTTTAGCGATGTCTATTACTAG
Source organism: Nitrososphaeraceae archaeon (assembly GCA_050043595.1). GTDB lineage: Archaea > Thermoproteota > Nitrososphaeria > Nitrososphaerales > Nitrososphaeraceae > TH1177. Next base: position 42,499 of record JBNAIF010000127.1, read on the forward strand.
TACTGTGGTCACACTTAAAATATTAGAAGAAATGGGCAAGGTCAAAGAACGTTCATCAATTTTGATATTGGGTGTATTAATTGTAGAAGATATTATAGCTGTTAGTGCATTGGCAATCCTTCAATCTATAGCAGTTGCATCAGACACTACTGAAGGAATATCGATTTTACCTATTTCTATATCGATTGCAATAGCAATAGTTTTTATTGCTAGTATACTTATCCTTGGTTCTAAATTTTTGCCCAATTTAATAGATAGAATAGGCAAGACTAACGACTATGCACTTTTGTTAATAGTTATTTTGGGATTAGCATTTGGATTATCATTTGTTGCAAATTTGTTAGGATTGTCGGTAGTTATTGGAGCATTTTTAGCAGGAGTATTGGTTGCAGAATCAAAAAGTGCAACAGTCGCAAAGGTGATAACAATTCCTTTAAGAGATGTATTTTCAGCACTATTCTTTATATCGATAGGAGCATTGGTTAACGTATCTCTTATACCTATGTTCATCATTCCTGCAATTATACTAATCTTAACATCATTTACAACAAAATTCCTAATTACAATTGGTGTATTAGCAAGATCAAAATATGATAAAACAGAAGCTCTTAAAACGGGATTAGGATTAGCTGCATCAAAAGGGGAAATGTCTCTTGTCATAGCTAAAGGTGGCCAAGACGTTGGAGCTATAACGTCATCAGTTTTACCAATTCTTAGTGTAGTTACTATTCTTACATCTTTTGCATCTCCATATATAATACGGTTTGGCAACAGCATAAAATTTACTTCCGCGAATTATAATGACAATAATAATAAATTAGATGATACAGAAAAAGATAAGAATCAAAATTATAATGACAAGAGCTTTTAAAAGGATTTAAATTAGTATAATGAGTATGTAATAATGTGTCTTCTAGTGTAGATGAGATAAATCATAGTCCACCTCATTTTATGGTATTAAATGCTATAGCACGAGGCATAAGAAAATTGAATGATATTCCAAAAGAAACAAAAATTGGAAAAGAAGAAGTCGAACAAGTTATAAATGATCTTGCAATTCAGAGATTAATAACGATAAAAGAGAAAAAAGGTTTTTTTGGTAATAAGAAAAAAGAAATTGAAATTACAGAAACTGGTTTAAAATTGTTAAATTCGAAAAAAGAAGAATTAGAAAGAAAATGGAGAGATGTACAACATATGTATAACAACGGTAACAAAGCTCAATTACAACAATATATGCAAAATCAAAATAATAGATCATGGGTACCGTTAATGTTATTTATGGGAATTATGGATATTATGTTTTTTATGACTATGATGTCATTTATAGGAATGGCTATGAATCCTATGGAGGGTTCCATGGTTTCAGATAGCGGTATGGAAGGAGCAGAGGGTACAGGAGATGCAGGAGCAGAAAATGTAGATGCAGGAGAATCTGGAGATTTTGGAGGGTTTGATCTTGGAGGGTTTGGAGATTTCTGAAAATTTAAATTTTTTTAAAAATCAATAATATTAAAATATTAAAATTATAAAATTTATGATATGGAACTAGTTTTAATTAAATAATTATTTCGAATATAGATTATTTATTACATTATTATTAATAAATACGTAAACAAAAATAATAATTTGTAAATTACATTTGAGTTTTGTTTTTATCTTAAAAAAATAGCTTGTTAAATTGTAGTAAAAAAATTTGCAAAAACTGTGTTTTTTTTGTTGTAACAAATTTAATTTTGTAAATCATGTATTGTTTTTTTATGGTTTGTGATATTGTATGAATAAGTGGCATTTGAATTTGAAATTGAAGATATGGAAGAAGTACTATTTGGATAATTTTTGTATGTATTCGAATTTTGTAAATAATAAACATATTCTCTAAGTTTTTTGTTTCTTGTTAGTTTTCCTTTATTACAATATCGAGCTAAATATGTAGATATTACACTTAATTTTATAGGATCATGATATTTTTCTTGATAAAAGTTTACAATATCGGTAGATGTAAATTTAGTATTAGAAAAAGATTCAATAATAATATTCCATATTTTAGAATCAATAGATGATGATTCTTGATTATGTGAAACAGAAGTATTATTGTAAGAATTGTTTGAATTTACAAGATCCATTAATTCAACAGCCTGAAGAATCTTTTCTTTTGAAATATTTCCTTCTAAAGATAGATTATATTTACCTCCGGTAGTATCTTCTAATTCGATCTTTATTTTCTTTTTTGAATTCAAAATATGGATCCTTTATTTTTATAAATTAATTTGCTTTTTAACTATCTTACTAAATAAAATTAAAACATTAAGTAAGTTTTTTTTTACTTCATTGAAATTTCAAAAAAATTAGAAGATTGATGATTATTTCTTGAAATATCTTGCATATATAAAAAAATATTAAACAATCTATTATATTTTTTCTTTTTCTAATTCTTTTAATAAATAACGTTGTTTATCAGTTAAATTTGTAGGTATTTGAACATTAATTCGTACAAACTGATCTCCTTTTCCAAACATTCCATATCTTGGTAATCCCTTTCCTTTCATTTTTAATATGTTATTTGGTTGAGTTCCAGATGGAATTTTTAATTTTTCATATCCATGTAAGGTAGGAATCTTAATTTGTGTACCAAGAGCTAGATTAGTAAATGATAAATTCAAATTATAGAGAATATTCCCGTCTTCCAGTCTTTCAAACAAATTATGAGGTCTTACATTTATACGAATTAATAGATCTCCTGGTGGACCATTTTCAGAAAATTCCCCTTCTCCTGTAACTTGAAGAGTTGTTCCATCTTCTATTCCTGCCGGAATTTTTATTTTTACTTTTTTATTTCTTTTTATATTGCCTGAACCATAACAAATGTTACATGGATTATCAATAATATGGCCTTTACCTTTACAAGTATTACATGTTTCCAATGAAATAAAAGTTGAGAATTGATTTTGATTGTACACATTACGTGTTTGTCCTTGACCATTACAAGTACTACATACCTTTGGGCTAGTTCCTTTAGCTGATCCAATGCCATTACAAGCATTACATTTATCTAATTTTGGTAATTCAATTTCTTCGTTTTTTCCCTTGAGAATATCTTCTAAGGAAAGATCTACATCATAAAGTAAGTCTCTGCCTTTTCTAGATCTGCCTCCCATGTTAAAACTAAAACCTTCAAAAGGATCACTACCAAAATTAGTGCTTCGTCTTCCTCCAAACATTTGCTCAAAAATAGTTTTTGCAAATCCGCCAAACCCCATATCTTTAAATATTTCTTCGAAATTCGACTCTGATCCTCTAAATGCTTCATCCGAACCAACATGACCATATTTATCGTATCGTTTTCTTTTTTCATCATCAGAAAGTACTGCATATGCTTCAGAAATTTCTTTGAATTTTTCTTCTGCTTCTGGAGATTTATTTCTATCAGGATGAAATTTAAGTGCTAATTTTCTATAGATATTTTTAATTTCACTAGTAGTTGCATTTTTCTGAACTCCTAATACTTCATAATAATCTCGTTTTCTAGACATATAAAAAATTCACAGAAAATAATGTATTAAAAAGATATTAAGATTTGGATGAATCGGTTGTGTTTGTGTTGGATGAATCGGTTGTAGCACTTTCAGCTCCAGCAGCTCCAACATTCTTATAAACTTCAGTACTTACTTCTGCAAGTATATCCTTTGTCTCTTTTACTTTATCTTTTATTTTATTTATATCATTGCTAGCAATAACATTTCTCAATTCTTCTATACTTTTTTTAATTTTTTCAGATTGTTCTGGTTTTAATTTATCTTTCAGATCTTGATTAACAAGTTTTTCAGATGAATAAATTAAATTATCTGCTTCATTTTTTACTTCAGCTTCTTCTTTCTTTTTTGTGTCTGCTTCAGCATACTGTTCTGATTCTTTTTTGAGTTTTTCAATTTCCTCGTTAGATAGTTTTGTACTTGCACTAATAGTTATTTTTGCTTCTTTAGAAGTACCTAAATCTTTTGCAGCTACATTTAAGATACCATTTGCATCTATATCAAATGTAACTTCAATTTGAGGTACTCCTCTTGGAGCTGGTGGGATCCCAGAAAGATTGAATGTTCCTAATGATACACAGTCTGCAGCCATAGGTCTTTCACCTTGGACTATATGAATAGTAACGGCAGATTGATAATCAGCTGCAGTTGTAAATACTTTACTTTTTTTAGTTGGAATGGTAGTATTACGTTCTATTAAGACTTCTTTTAATCCTCCTTGAACTTCTACTCCTAGAGTCAATGGAGTAACGTCAACCAGTAAGATATCAGTAGATACATCACCAGATATTATAGCTCCTTGAACAGCTGCTCCTAAAGCTACTGCTTCCATTGGATCGATTCCTCGTTCAGGTTCTTTTCCTATAATATTTGCTACTAATTGTTTAACTAAAGGCATCCTGGTTGGACCTCCTACCAAAATAATTTTGTCAATGTCAGATGGAGTTAGCTTTGCATCTTCTATACTTTGTAGTATAGGTTTTCTGCATCTTTCAACAATTGGTCTTACGAGTTCTTCTAATTTAGAGCGAGTAATATTAATAACAAGATTTTTTGGTCCCGACGATGGGTCGTGTGCTAAAAATGGTAAGTTAATTTCTGTAGATACAAGATTAGACAATTCTATCTTTGCTTTTTCTGCAGCTTCTCTAATTCTCATCATTGCTGCATTATCATTTTTAACATCTATACCACTTTGTTGTTTAAATTCTTGAAGAATATAATCAATAAGAGTATTATCCATATCAGTACCTCCGAGTTGAGTATCACCTGAAGTACTTTTTACTTGAAATACACCACCACCCATTTCCATAATAGTTACATCTAAAGTACCTCCACCAAAATCAAAGACCAAAATCTTCAAGTCTTTTTGAATTTTATCTAGACCAAATGCTAATGATGCAGCCGTAGGTTCGTTGATAATTCGTACCACATTTAATCCTGCTATTTCTCCTGCATCTTTTGTAGCTTGACGTTGATTATCATTAAAATATGCAGGTACAGTAATTACTGCTCTGTCTACAGTATCTCCTAAAAACGCTTCAGAGTCTCTTTTTATTTTTTGAAGAATAAAAGCAGAAATTTGTTGAGGTGTATAATCTTTATTACGTATACTAAATTTAAAATTAGTTCCCATTTTACGCTTAGCAGCAATAACTGTACCAGTAGGATTAGAAATCATCTGTCTTCTAGCAGGTTCTCCTACTAACATATCACCATTATCGGCAAAAGCAACTACAGATGGAAACGATTTTCCTCCTATGGAAGTTCCTTCAGCAGCTTGTATGATAGTAGGTTTACCGCCTATCATGGCTGCTGCTGCAGAATTACTTGTTCCAAGATCAATACCAATAATTTTACCCATATCTAATATTCACCTTTTTTCTATAATTATAGATCTATATTATTTTTTAGATTTATAGTATTTTTAAATACTTTTATTAATTATGACTAGACTGGGTCTTAATACTTTACCATCAAGTGTATAACCTATACGTACTTCTTGAGTAATAATATTTTCAGACAAATCAGAATCATGAGAAAAGGAAACAACATCATGTTTGTTTGGATCAAATATTTTTCCTATTGTTTCTATTTGTTCGATTCCTTCAGAACTTAAAATACTGTCGAAATTTTTGAGAATTGAATCTAATCCATTTATTATAGTTTCATCTTGATTTGTAGACTTTTTTACAATTTCCAAGGCTCTTAAATAATCGTCTTTGATATTTAGAAATTTGGAAATAATATTTGCTTTATTATTTGTGATGCTATTTTGAATCATTTTATCTGCTTGTTTTCGATAATTATCAAAATCTGCCATAAGATATTTTAATTTATTAAAATTATTTGTAGATTCATTTATACATTTTTGCAAATCAGATTTTGTATTTTTTAATTCTTCTTTTAATATAGTATTTTCTTCATCTTCTTTTATTTTTTTATCATCTTTCTTGTTTTCTTCATCTTCTTTTATTTTTTTATCATCTTTCTTGTTTTCTTTTTTTGCTTCGAGATCCTTATATTTATTCATAATTGAACAACTAGAAAATAATTATAGTGAAATAATTAGATATCGATTAGTAATATTGCTTTAATATTTAATGATAAAAAATTAATAGGATTACTTTGTAGAAAATCCAAGTTTATGGATAAGGAACTTGAGAACATAATACAAAAAAAGATGAAAAGTCTTCAAGAGAAGATAAGAATAAACACAGAAATTAAAAATATTGATAAACCTATTATACTAACTGATTCAAATTTTGAAACTGAAAGATCTAAATTTCCGTTTTTAATCATAGATTTTTGGGCTTCTTGGTGTGGTCCTTGTAAAATTATGTCTCCGGTGATAGATATCTTAGCAAAGGAATATTCAGGAAGAGTAATTTTTGCAAAAATTAATGTTGATGAAAATCAAATTGTGGCTAGAAAATTTAGTATCCAGAGTATTCCTACTATCATATATTTAAAAAATGGAAAAGTTGTTGATAACTCAATTGGAGTAATGTCTAAAAATCAAATAATGAATAAGATAGACTATTGGATAAATAAATAATACATTAAATCATATTATATTATATATTCAATAAAAATTGGTATATAACAATATTCATGCATAATTACCTTTAATTGAAGACTTTGCTCCACATGCTTCACATAACAGAAATCCTAATTTTTTATTCTTTTCCGTTCTGGTGTCGTGGCTTCCGCAAACAGGACAAATGACATAATCTTTGATGTATCTATCTATTAACGCAGTAAAAGAAGAGCGTTGTTTTCTTCCAAGAAAGATCACTCTATCTCCGTTAATATAACCTGCAGATGCTGTTTCTTTATTTAAATAAAGTAATAATTTTTCTGGATCTCTTCTTAAAGCTTTAGAAAAATCCATAAAATTTCTGAAAATCGTACGTTGTCCTACGAAAATAACATTAGGTTGTGGAACTTCTAGTCTAGAAATCTCTTTCTTTGAAGTTGTACCTAACTTTGTATTTAAACGAGTTAATAAATTCTCATAATCAATCTTAGAATAATCATTCATAATGATTTTTATAATTTTCCGTTTAATGTTCGTTATGGTATAAAGAAATCAATAAATGAGAATATTAATTTTTTAATAACCAATTAAAAAATGGTGATAATATATTGTCATATGGTACTTTTTTTATATTAGATGCATTGTAGCATATCATTAACATACGTTTGTATAGTTTTTCTGTCAGGTTTTTAGGAATATGTGTCTTTTGTAAAGGTTGAAATAATTTGAAAAAATAATCTTGTTTATAATATGTTATATGTTGTTCAAAACAGGATGATAAAATAGTAGGATCTGTTGCAATTCGAATATGTATATTGTTTTTTGATATATTTTTCTCTTCGATTGATATTTGTAATGCACGTTTTAAATAGGTTTCACGCACAAAATTGGAATTAAGTTTAGTTCGAATACTGTCTAGTGTATTTATATTTCTAGAAATTTGTTGCATAGTTCTTTTTGCCATGTCACTAACGGAAAGAATTTCTAAATTATTGTTGATACCATAATCTTTTCCAAAAAAATAAAAAATACCTATTAGTTCATTTTTTTTTATAAATGGAAATTGTAATTTCTTTTCAATAAACATATTTATTCGATAAGGAAGATTATCAGGTAGAAATATTCCCATATAGGAATCAGTAATTAACCTCATGAATTAACCACAATCAATATTATTGAATATTACTATAAAACTGTGTTAAACATTGATGATAAAAAAATGATGGAAAAAAAATATTAATGTGCGTGTGGAGGCGGTGCACTTCCTTTTGACACAGATTCATTAAATGTTCCTGCTTCTTTTTCATGAAATTCTTGAGCAGATTGATCTACTTTAATTGCTTGTGGTGGACAAACTGAAACACAAGCCATACACCAAATACAATCATGTTCTCTTACTGGATCTGCTTTGTCAGTAAAATCTTTTCTTTCATCTTTTACGGCACTACCAGTGCCTTCATAGGTTTGTTTATCAGCATCAACTGCAGGTACATCATGTTCAGTTCTGTACCATTGAAAAACTTGTACGGGACAAGCTTCTATACATGCACCATCGGCAACACATGAATCCCAATCTACAGCTACCATTGTACCGCTAACACCTAATGGAACTAATTCTTCTCCTCGTGCGGCATATGCTGCCTTAACTTCTTCATTTTCTGCAGCTTCACCTTTTTTACCTGGTCCCCATCTAAAATGAAAATATTCGTCTCCATCTGCGTGTTTAAACTTACCTATTGCTTTATGATTTTTTGGAAAATCTGGATCTATTGGCATTTACTAACGACTTTGAGGTTATATTATATAAATCATATGACAATCTTGAATTTAGAGTATATCAAAAAACATTTACAATAAAATATTTACAATAATAAATAACTTCTAAAAATAATTAAAAAAGAAAAAAATGGGTGTTAATCCATAAAAGCTTTTTCTGCATGTTGAGTGATGTCGATTCCTGCTTCTTCTTCTTCTTCTGTTACTCTTAGTCCTATTGTCTTGTCAATTACCTTGAGTATAGCAACGGTTCCACCAAAGGCAAACGCCGCGGCAACTATTACACCAAATGCTTGAAGTCCTAACTGATCTAGATTTCCACTGAATTTCCAACCTACTGGACCTCCATCCATAACAAATGGACTAGCAACAATACCAATTGCTAATGTTCCTATAATACCAGTTACACCGTGTACAGAACTTACATCTAATGCATCGTCTATCTTTAGTTTTTCCTTGAACAATACTATTCCATAGTACGAACCGAATCCTAGGACTATACCTAAGATGAATGCGTCTTGTCCGGTAATAAATCCAGCAGCTGGTGTAATTCCAGCTAGACCAGATATAGCACCGTTTATTGCAGCAGCAACGGATGGCTTTCCAGACCGTTTCCATGAAAGGAATATCCAAACAAGTGTACAAGTCGAGGCACCTATCTGCGAAGTCAATAATGCATTAGCAGCTACACCATCAGAAGCAACTGCACTTCCAGCATTAAATCCGAACCAACCAAGCCACAATAGTGATGCACCTATAACGGCTAGAGGTAAGTTATGTGGAATCATAATTTGTGGGCCGTAATTCTTTCTTCGTCCTAATACTAATCCAATTGCTAGTGAAGCCATACCTGCACTGGTGTGGATAACTATACCTCCTGCGAAATCCCATACACCTAATTCGGCAAGCCAACCTCCTCCCCATATCCAATGGGCTAATGGAGAGTATATCAATAAACTCCAAGCAATAGTAAATGCAAAGAATGCACTATACTTCATTCGTTCTGCAAATGCACCAGAAATTAGTAGAGGCGTGATTACAGCGAACATCATCTGAAATGTAGCAAACAATACTCCTGGAATAGTACCATCGTCAAATCCATTGTGAATTGGAACATCTTTATAAAAGATGTGATCAAATCCACCAATAAGACCTCCTTGTGATCCACCAAAGACTAAAGTAAATCCTACGATGAACCATAAAGTTGATACTATTGCCAATCCAGAAAATGTGTGCATAATAGCAGATAATCCGTTTTTAAAACGAATCAATCCAGCTTCAAAGAATCCCAATCCCGGTGTCATCAACAGAACGAGTCCTGTCGCAACAATCATCCATGCAGTATCTCCAGTATCTAATGCCATTGTTGTTGCATAAATCACCACACAGTATTATAAAAAAGTTTGTTCTTTATTATTAAAAAATAAAAATAAGCTTAATATTATCAAAAAATTGTAATTAATTTGAAAAATTATATTTATTTTAGTAATTCTTTAATTAAAGATTGAACCATTTTTTCTACGTTATATTCAGATATAGATGGATGACAAGGTAAAGATAGAACGTTCTTGCTAGCCCATTCTGTATTTGGCAAAAGATTATCAAAAAAATGTTTTTTATAATATGGTGTCATATGAACCGGAGGATTATAATAAATTGCAGCACCAAATCCATTTTCGTTTAATTTCTTTTTAATTGCATCGCGTTTTTGTCCCTGAGATGAGTCATGAAATGCTATTGTATAAAGATACCAATTAAATTTTTTAATATCAGTTTCAGATGGAATTACGATATCATTATACTTTTTTAAATACTCATTTAATTTATCAGACAATATTTTAGCATTTTTTCTACGTAATTTTAAAATATCTTGAAATTTTCTCATTTGTATTTTTGCTATTGCTGCACTTAATTCCGGAAGTCTAAGATTAAGTCCCAATATTTTGGTATCATAACCTTCTACCATTCCATGGTTTCGAATCATCTTTAATGTATCTGCAATATTATCATCATTAGTTGCTATAGCCCCCCCTTCGCCTGCAGTTAAAACTTTGCTAGCGTACATACTAAAACAACCTATTTTTCCTATAGTTCCAGTTTGTTGATTTTTATAAGTAGATCCTAATGATTGACATGCATCTTCTATTATAGAAAAGGAATGATTATTAGCAATTTCAATTATTTCGTCCATATCAGATGGATGTCCATATAGATGAACTGGAATTATGGCTTTTGTTTTATTTGTAATTTTGTTTTTAAGGTCATTTATATCCATAGTATAATCAGTTTTATTAATATCAACGAAAACTGGTCTGGCTCCTGCAGCTATAACAGAATTTGCAGTAGCAACAAATGTAAATGATGGCAATAAGATTTCATCACCCTCTTGAATATTTATGGATAATAAAGAAGCATGCAATGCGGAAGTTCCAGAGTTTACTGCTATAACATGTTTGACATTCAAAAATTCTTTTAATGATAATTCAAGTTCTTGTACTTGTTTTCCTCCATGTTTAGATGCACTGGTAAGAATTCCTCCATCTAGAACATGAATTACTTCTTCTTTTTCTTTAGTATCAAGCCATGGTTGATTTATTGGAATCATATTAACTTGTAATAAGATAATTACATATTATTAATTTTTAGTATATTATTTACCATTGTTATTCATCTAAATAACATTATTTACATTAATATAGAAAATCAATGTCGATATATGAAATCTAGATTAGATAAAATTATTATGTCAAAATATAATAATGAGTAAATTAGAAGTAGAATTTATGCAGATGTGGCAGAGTGGTCTTCTTATTGAACACAATAATGCGTCGGCCTTGAGATTACTTCAAGGTTATGAGCAAGCCGATTCGCCTTATGGCGAGCAGGAGTTCGAATCTCCTCATCTGCGTTAAATAATATAGTAAATACTTTTTAAAAGGTATTTTTGTAAATAATAAATAATTAGAGAATGATATGGATAAAAAAATTGTAGTTGTAGTTGTAGTGGTAGTAATTATTGCAGTAATGACTATCTTCAATAATCCCTCTGACACTATCATTCCTTTACCTGAACCTGAATATCTTAATAACAATGACTTAAAAAAAGGTGTACAAACGATTGTAGATAATTTAGATGCACCTTGGGCAATAGATATATCAAGAGACGATAGAATATTTTTTACAGAAAGAGAGGGAAAAGTTAGAGTAATTAATCAAGGAAAAATGTTAGAAGAACCTTTAGTGTACATTAATACTGATCAAATAGGAAGTTCTAGTGGTTTATTAGGTCTTGCATTAGATCCAGATTTCATAAATAATAATTTAATATACATATTTTATACATATATAGATAATAACAATTTATTTGGCAAAGTTTTATCATTGAAAGAAAAAGATAACAAAATTATTGACTCCAAAATTATAATAGATAAAATTCCTGCTTCTTTATATAATAATGGTGGAAGAATAGAATTCGGCCCTGATAATAAATTATATATTTCTACTGGAGATGCAACAAGACCAGATCTTGCACAAAATATGTCATCCTTGGCTGGAAAAATTTTGAGAATAAATCCTGATGGTACTATTCCGGAAGATAATCCATTTATGAATTCTCCTGTTTATTCATATGGACATAGAAATGTACAGGGAATGGCATGGGATCCTGACACTAAACAAATGTATGCAGCAGAGCAAGGACATGGTGGATTTGATGAAATCAATTTAATTTTAGCTGGAAAAAATTATGGATGGCCTGATAGCAAATGTAAATCAAATAAAGACACATTATCAGAAAATGCATTATTTTGTTTTAATCCCGCAATTGCACCAGGAGGAATAGTATTTTCAAAGTCAGACTTTCTTGGATACAAAAATGATCTGATACTTACTACATTAAAAGGAACGCATCTAAGACAAATAGATCTTGATTCAAAGGAACAAAATAATATATTAGTAGGATATGGAAGATTAGTTGATATTGTTGAATCAAATAATGGTGAATTATATATTTTAACAAGTAATACAGATGGAAGTGGAATAATTCAAAAGAATGATGATAAAATTTTAAAAATAACATCACCATAAATTAAATATTGACAATAAAAAAGCAAAATTTTAAAAAAATTAAATTTTATGAATTAAATCATACAAAAAGAATTGAGTATATACAAAAAGAAACCAAATTAAATGAGAATGATTTGAACATATTATTTGACTTGCCAAAGAACCTTTCTTTTAATGATGTAAATAATATGATAGAAAATGTTATTGGAATTATTCCGGTTCCTATGGGCATAGCTACAAATTTCTTAATAAACAATAAACCTTACCTGATTCCTATGGCAATTGAAGAATCATCAGTTATTGCTGCAGCAAGTAAAGCAGCAAAAATTGCTAAAGAAAAAGGAGGATTTTATGTCCAAGCAGATGAATCTATAATGATAGGTCAAATTCAATTAGTATCGAGTTCAAGGTCATATAAATCATTTTTTGATCAGAAAGACAAAAAAATAATCAAGAAAATTATTCAAGATAATAAAAAAGAGCTAATAAAAATAGCGAATATGAAAAGTAATTCGGTTATTGCCAAAGATATTCAAATTAGAGAAATGAAAGATGAAAGTAAAAATAAAATGGGTGATATGATAATTATAGAATTAATTATAGATACGAAAGATGCGATGGGTGCAAATGTCATTAATTCTATGTGTGAAGCAATTAGTACTAATATTGAAGTATTGACTAATAAGGAGGTTATTTTAAAAATCTTGTCTAATTATTCAACTAGACGTCTTGTAAGATGTAAAGCAAAATTTTCTAGAAATCAAATAGGGGATAAGAATGTCACAAGATTTTTATATGCATATGCATTAGCTTTTTCAGACACATATAGAGCCGTAACTCATAATAAAGGATTAATGAATGGAATTGATGCAGTTGCTTTAGCTACTGGTCAGGACATTAGAGCGATAGAAGCTGCAGTACATGCATATGCATCAAGAGATGGAAAATATAGATCATTGACTAAATGGTATGAATCTAAGGAAGGAGATCTTGTAGGAGAGATTGAAATTCCATTAGCAGTAGGAATTGTTGGTGGAATAACAGCAGTTAATCCATATGTTAAAACTGCTTTAAAAATATTAAAGATAAACAAATCTAAAGAACTTGCAATGATAATGGCAGCTGTAGGTTTGGCTCAAAACTTTGCAGCAATACGAGCTTTGGTAGATGAAGGTATTCAAAAAGGTCATATGCGTTTACACGCAAAAAATATAGCTACTGCAGCTGGTGCAAAAGGAGATCAAATAATTCAAATATCCAAGATTTTGATTGAAGAAGGAGATATATCAGTAAGTAAAGCAAAACAAATTATAGAAAATCTAAAAAATACAAAGAATAAGTAGATATATATCATACAGACAACAAATTCTCATTATTATATTTATGCAACAACATAAGAGTATAGTAAAATTTGCGATACCCAAAGGAACTATTGAAGAAGCAACATTTAAAATTTTAGAAGAAGCATGGCAAAAAGTAAGTGGTCATGCTAGAACATATAGAATAAAGTTAGGAGATCCGGAAATCGAAGTTAAAAAATTAAGACCTCAAGAAATTCCAACATATGTTCAAGAAGGATTTTATGATATTGGTATTACTGGAAAAGATTGGATAGAGGAAGCTAATGCAGATATAAAAATATTGTTAGATTTAGAATACGGACGTGTTAAACAAGTTATAGCTATTCCGGAAAGTTTTTCATATAATTCATTGGATGAAATGATTTCAAAATTCGCTGAAAAAAATGAACCATTAAGAATTTCATCAGAATATCTTACTACAACATCAAAATATATTAAATCAATAAATGCGTATAAGAAATATTTTCAAGGACTAGAACCAATGATTATTACTCCGTGGTTTCGAATAGGAGAAAATAAAAATGTACAGATTTATCTTTCTTTTGGTGCAACTGAGGCAAAACCACCAGAAGACGTAGACGCAATTTTTGATATCACAGAAACAGGTACAACTTTGGCACAAAATAATTTAAAAATAATAGATTATGTGACTGAATCGACTTCGGTTTTGATTGCAAATAAACAATCTCTAAAAAACGAGAAAAAAAGAGAAAAAATTTCAGATATGATAGCTCTTTTAAGAGGAGTGGTAGAAGCACGAAAGAAACTTCATATATTTGTCAATGTAAAGAAAGAAAATTTAGAGATATTATTAAATGAACTTCCTGCATTAAAAAAACCTACTATTAGTACTTTAAGTGAGGATGGATGGTTTGGGGTCAATACTATTATAGATAAAAATGAATTTATAAAAATAGTTCCTACTATGAGAAAAATAGCACAAGGACTTGTAGTATTAGAACCAAAACAAATTCTACCTTTAGAAGAAATAAAAATACAAGATATTTAAATTGATTGAATTTGATTAAGAAGATAATCGTTAAAAATGCAATAATAGATGCAGAAAAAATAAGAAAGAAATCTAAAAATAATTTTTCAGAAGATAAGGTTAACAAGACTAAAGAAATAATCAATGATGTAGAAAAGTTTGGAGATAAAGCAGTTTTAAAATATACTAGTAAATTTGATGGAATTAATCTTGAATCAATTCTTGTCACTAAAGAAGAAATTGAAGAAGCATATAATCATGTAGATAAAAAACAAATTAAAATTCTTAAATCAATTAAAAATAAGCTAAGTAAGAATGAAAAGACATTACTAAGATATTTTCAAAAAATTTCTGCAATACGAGATGATCAAATTACAATCCAAAAAATTATCAAGCCTATTACCAGTATAGGATGTTATGTTCCAGGAGGGAAAGCTAGATATCCAAGTACATTAATTATGTGTGCAATTCCTGCGAAAATAGCTGGAGTAAAACGTATTGTTGCTATATCACCGGCACAAAAAAATTCAAAAATTGATCCATTAACTTTAGTTGCGGCAGACATTTGTGGAATAAATGAGTTTTATAAAATAGGTGGAGCGCAAGGAATAGCTGCATTAGCTTTTGGAACAAAAACTATTAAAAAAGTTGATAAAATTGTTGGACCTGGCGGAATGTTTGTAACAATCGCAAAATCAGTGGTTTCAGATAGGATTTCTATTGATATGATAGCAGGTCCTACTGAGTTACTAGTATATGCAGATTCTTTTGCTAATCCAAAATATATAGCAATAGATTTGATTTCACAAGCAGAACATAGTGAAGATACTATGTGTGGATTAGTTACGACTTCAAAAGAAATTGCAGAACGAGTTGAAAAAGAAATTTTGAAAATACTAAATCGAAACATCCAAAGGAAAGAAATTATTAGTAAAAGTCTAAGAGAAAATGGGTTTATTGCAATATGTAATAGCAAAGAAGAAGTAATAAATTTTGTAAATGAAATAGCTGCAGAACATTTACAGATTATGTCTAAAAACGCACGAAAAATAATAAATGAAATTAATTCTGCAGGTCTAATTCTTGTAGGAGAACACACACCTTCTGCTGCTAGTGATTATTGTTTTGGATCTAATCATGTTTTGCCAACATTAGGATTCGGTAAATCAAGATCTGCATTATCTGTTTTAGATTTTATTAAAATTGTTGGTGTAGTTCAAACTACTAAAAATGGTCTGAAGGATATTGCTTCTGAAATGGAAGTCATTACAAAAAATGAAGGATTAGTTAATCATTACGAAGCAATAAAATATAGAATAAAAAAAGATTACCATTAATAATAAATTGAATTAGAAAATAAACTAATCGTGATCGATTAAATGAATAACTGGTTAGATAAAAAATTAAATGAATTTAATAAATTACAAACATACGTAAAACCAGAAAAAACATACGGATTAAAAATGAATTCAAATGAAAATCTTGTTATAAGTAAAAATTTAAGTAAAAAAATATTATTAAATGCAATAAAAAATATAGATTTAAGAGAATATCCATTGGAGCAGATAGATGAATTTTACGATCAGCTTTCTAAATATACAAAAATCAATAAAAAATATTTAGCAATTGGCAATGGTTCTGATCAGATAATTGATTTAATATTATCTATTTTTGGAAGAGATCAAAAAATTACTACGTTTGTTCCAACATTTAGCTACTTTTTAGATAGATGTAAATTATATAATATTTCTATTAACGAAGTCGAATTAAATTCTAGTGATAATTCATTGGATATAAATGAATTTATAAGATCTGGTAAAAAATCTAAAATTGTTTATATTTGTTCACCAAATAATCCTACTAGCAATCAAGTAGATAAAAAAGATATAATTCGAGTATTGAAAAATTTAAAAGATAGTTTAATATTGATAGATGAAGCATATGTTGAATTTGGAAAATATAATATAGCTTCAGAAATAAGAAATTTTGAAAATTTAATAGTTTTACGCACTCTTTCAAAAGGATGTGGATTAGCCGGAGCTAGATTAGGATATTTAATATCTAATGAAAAATTTGCAGCATTATTTAAATCCGTAATTCAATACCCATACCCAATAAATACATTATCGCTAATAATTGGGAGACAATTATTATCAGATGTTAAATATATTGAAAATTCTATTAAGGCCATAAAAAAAGAAAGAAAAAGAATTTTATTTCGATTGTCATCTGAAAAAAATATTAAGGTATATAGATCTGATGCAAATTTCATATTTGTCCAAATATTAGATAATAAAATATATAATGAGATATTAAATCGCTTTAAAAAGGAAAAAATATCTGTAAAAGTATTAGGAAATATAAAAGGACGTGTTGGTAGATATATACGAATTACTATCGGAACCAAAAAAATGAATGATAAGCTTTTAGTTGCAATGTGTATATAATTTGGATTATTTAAGATTAGAAAATAATAATAAACAATATTTCATCAAAAACAATTTAATTGGTCTAAGATTTGATTGTTTAATTTTTGATATAGATGGTGTTTTGATTGATGTAAAAAAATCATATAACGAAGCAATAAAAAAAACGGTATACTTTATTTTAGAACAGTTTGAACAGAAAAATAAATTTAAGAATGTAGTAACAAATGATATTATTTTAAAATTTAGAAAATCAGGCGGATTCAATAATGATGTAGATACAAGTTATGTTATATTAGCTGTGTTATTATCATTACCAGATAACACTAACTCATTGTATGCTAAAGAATTTTTATATATTGTTGCTAATAATGCTGACAAACGAGGAATAAAATCTGTTGAAGAATTTCTGTTGAAATATTACTTAAAACAAAATAAAATAATGTCAAGTAAATTAGAAAAACTTTTGAAAATATTGAATTATCCTAGTTTAGATAATAATGTTCACGATAGTGTAATTTCAAGGGTATTTGATGAGTATTTTTACGGTTATGAATTATTTGAAAGACGTTATGGATATAGATCAAAATATTATTTTGGTAAACCATTAATTGATAATGATAAAATAATTATTAGGCAAAATATTGGTAATATATTATATAATAAATTCCAAAAAAATATTGGTATTATTTCAGGAAGAAGTAAGATTGCAGCTATATATTCTTTAGGAGAAAAAATCAGTATATTCAATGAAAAAGCCTGTATATTTTTAGAAGACAAAGATAGAAGATATGCAAAACCAAGTACATACGGAATAAAAAAGGTAATTGATAATACGATTAATCGACAAAATAAGAATAACAATAAAAAAATCAATATAATTTATTTTGGAGATTCAATGGAAGACTTGCTAATGGTTAACATGTATAATAAAAAATTTAATAAAAAAAAAGATGAAAGAAGAAAGATTTGGATTTATTTTTGTGGTGTATATGGCAGTAGTTCTAATCCAGAGGAATTAATACATAAATTTATTGAAAAAAAAGCAGATATTATTATAAATTCTGTTAATGATGTACCATATATATTAAATAAAGTATCATAAAAATATAAATTAATTGGGCTTACATTCATTAAATAATACTAAAAGTTCGAGAAATAGGAAAAAAAGAAGGATATCCACTTTCAAAAGATCTACTAAAGAAACAACTGTACAAGTGAGATTAGATATTGATGGTGATGGTAATAGTGATATTAACACTAGTATTCCATTTTTGGATCATTTAATTTCAACATTTAGCAAACATAGTATGATAAATATGCAATTAAATGCAAAGTCAAACGATCAAATTATACATCATCTTATTGAAGATATAGCAATTACAATTTCTCAAGGTATTGATAAAGCACTAGGAGACAGGATTGGTATTAAGAGATTTGGATATGCAATAATTCCTATGGATGATGTACTAGTCTTTGCTTCATTAGATCTTATAAAACGTCAATTCCATAAAACAAATATCAGTTTAACAAGACATGAAATAGAGAACATACATAAAGAAGATTTAGAACATTTTATAGAATCTTTATTACAGAATTTGAATGCATGTGTACATATAAAATTAGAATATGGAGAAAATGATCATCATAAAATAGAAGCAGCGATAAAAGCATTAGCAGTATCATTGAGATTAGCAGTAAACATAGATAAGAAAAGAAGTGGAATACCTAGTACAAAAAATATGATGTGAGTAATTTGGCAAATATATCTATTTTTGATTATGGCGCAGGAAACCTATATAGCCTGAAACATTCATTAGAAAAAAATGGAGCATCTGTAACTATTGTAAATAAACTAGAAAATATTGAAGATTATCAGGGTTTGGTTCTTCCAGGTGTCGGAAATTTTGATCCTGCTGCCAGAAGTATTAAACCATACAAAAAAAAACTTCGCAAATTAATTGAAAAAAATGTTCCTATTTTAGGTATTTGTCTTGGAATGGAGATGTTATTTAAAAATAGTGAAGAAGGAAAACTACAAGGATTAAATATTTTGGATGGAAAAGTGATTATCTTGCCAAAAAAAAATGTAAAGATTCCTCATATGGGATGGAATAGTTTAGATATTATAAATAAGAATAGTAAGATCTTGCAAGATATCGAAGATAAATCTTGGGTATATTTTGTTCACTCATATCATATTGTACCTTCTAAAAAAAATATTATCATAGCCAAATCGAAATATGGTAAAAATATACCAGTTGTTATTGAAGAGAATAATTTATTTGGAACCCAGTTTCATCCAGAAAAATCAGGAAAGATAGGCAGAAAAATAATAAGAAATTTTTTACGAGTGTGTAATCAAAAAAGATGAAAATAATACCAGCAATTGACATAATGGAAGGAAAAGTAGTAAGACTTGTAAAAGGAGATCCTAGAAACAAAATTATTTATAATGATGATCCTGTTGAAACAGCTCGAAAATTTCAAGAACAAGGAGCAGACATGATCCACATTGTAGATCTTGATGCTGCATTAAGTACTGGATGGAATAATAATCAAAACAATCAAAATATCATATCTAAAATAATAGATACAATTGAAATACCTATACAAATAGCAGGTGGAATTAGAAGCATGCAAGCTATTGATAGAATGTTAGAATTGAATGTCGAAAAAATTGTAATAGGTACATTAGCTTACAAACAACCTAATCTAATATATCAATTACCAAATAGTAAGATATCTAAGATAGTAATTTCAATTGATCAAAATAATGGAATTGTGATGATAGATGGTTGGAGACAGTCATCTGGATTTAAAATAATTGAAGCAATTAAATTATTTTTAACTAAAGGAATTAATGAATTCTTGTTAACGACTGTGGATAGAGATGGAACATTAATTGGTCCTGATGTCAATATATTATCATATGCTGCAAATATATATGGAACAAAAATTATTGCGAGTGGTGGAATATCAAGTTTAGAAGATATAATAAGAGTTAAAAACACTGGATGTAGATCAGTTATTTTAGGAAAAGCAATTTATGATCAGAAAATTGATATTAAAAAAGCAAAAGCAATAGTTTGAAAACAAAAGAACGAAAATGGTATTAGCAAAAAGAATTATTCCATGTTTGGATGTAGACAATGGTAGAGTAGTAAAAGGTATTAATTTTAATGAAATAAAAGATGCAGGAGATCCTGTAGAATTTGCAAAAAGGTATAGTAAAGAAGGTGCAGATGAGCTTGTTTTTTTGGATATTACAGCATCACAAGAAAAAAGAGACATAATCAAAAATGTAGTTCGTAATGTTGCAAGTGTTATAGACATTCCATTTACAGTCGGAGGTGGCATTAAAAAATTAGAAGATGCAAGAGAAATATTACTTAGTGGAGCAGATAAAGTTTCTATAAACACATCTGCTGTAAAAAAACCACAATTAATCAAAGAATTAATGAACATATTCGGAAAGCAGTGTATAGTAGTTGCGATAGATGTTAAAAAAAATTATTTGGATGAAGATTATCAAAGTACTAAAATTTCTTCAATTCCAGATAAAAAAAATATAATAAAAGAATATGATAAGAAAAATGAAACTATACGAAAATGTTGGTTTGAAGTAATGATTTATGGAGGCAAAGAAGGTACTGGAATAGATGCGATAGAATGGGCAAAAAAAATAGAAAAATTAGGTGCGGGTGAAATATTACTTACTAGTATTGATGCAGATGGAACAGAAGAGGGATATGATATTAAATTAACTGATTTGATTTGTAGAACAGTTAGTGTTCCAGTAATAGCTTCTGGAGGGTGTGGATTGCCATCACATATGCTTGAAATATTTAAAAAAACAAATGTAGATGCAGCATTAGCTGCTTCGATATTTCATTATGAAAAATCTACTATTAAAAAAGTTAAGAGGTTTTTGAAAAATAATGGTATAGGTATAAGAGTATAAATTTAAATAAGAATAGATAATTTGATTTTATGCATTATTGTAATTTAATATAATATATTATTCAATTTATGTGCTTAGTCCTTCTAAATTACCTTCTTGTTCTAACTTTTCTGCATGAGCACGAATGTAACGCCAAATTATATCCGCTTTATCTGATTGAAAATCCCATGGTGCAACAAGAACTAGATCATCTTCTCTAATCCACATTCTGCGTTTAATCTTTCCTCTAATACGACACGTTCTAACTTTTCCATCAGTACATTTTACAATAACATTATCTCCTCCGACTAATTTAATCACTCTTCCAAACATCTCTCCTTCTTGTGGCATGACTAATTCTTTTAGTGCAGCCTCATTCAAAACTTTTCTTTTACCTAAATCGAATCCTGGAAATATTAA